>NZ_CP037452.1:6714847-7044689 GCF_007754425.1 Gimesia fumaroli | reverse complement strand
AAGCCTTCAAAGTAGACCAGGAACCAGAAGCTTTAAAAGAAGCTTATGGAACCGGCAACTTTGGTCAGGGATTACTGCTGGCACGACGTCTGGTTGAAGTCGGTGTACCGTTTATCGAAGTTTCTGCTTCCGTCGGTAGCTGGGACTTGCACCAAGGTGTATTTACATCCTTAAAGGATCGCAACCTGCCTCAGTTGGATAAGGGCATCTCCGCTCTTGTTGCAGACCTGAAGCAACGTGCGATGCTGGACGACGTGACCATCGTTTGTATGGGTGAGTTCGGCCGAACTCCTCGTATTAACCAGAACGTAGGCCGCGACCACTGGGCCGCCAGCTGGACTGCCATGGTCGGTGGTGGCGGACTCAAAAACGGTCAGGCTGTTGGTAAAACGGACAGCGATGGAATTGGCATTGAAGGCAAGAGCTATCTGCCGGGCGATCTGTGGGCAACCGTCGCTCACTCACTGGGTATTCCATTGGATATCGTCCACACATCCAAACGCGGTCGTCCCATGAAACTGGCCAATGGCGGAACTCCGATTAAGGAGTTGATTGGCTGATCCTGAACTTCAGCCAATGAGATTGACAAGCCATAAAACAGCGGACGCTCGAAAAGGGTGCTTCCGCTGTTTTATTGTCGACCAGGAAAGAAAACTGAACAGATCAACTTTGACGTAACGAATTGGAATTACTTTGACAAGTTCCACCGATCAGCCTGTTTTCCCAGATACCGATACGGATGAGGGACGTGAATTTATTGCGCTGTTTACCAAAAATCAACGACGCATTTATTTATATATCCTTTCCATGATTCCACACCCGCTGGAAGCAGAAGAGATCCTGCAAAACACCAACTTGATCATCTGGAAAAAAGCACAACAGTTTGAAGCAGGCACCAATTTTTTTGCCTGGTCCTGTCAGATTGCACATTATGAAATATTAAAATTTCGAAAGAAACGTGGCCGCGACAAACATCAATTCAGTGACGAATTTGTCTCCCAAGTCGCTGATGCAGTACAAGAGAACCAGGATATTTTTGAGTTGCGTCGCAATGCCTTAACATTCTGTTTGAGCAAATTACGCAAGAAAGATCGAGAGCTCATCCAGAGACGATACCAGGGAAGTAACCAGGGGAAAGAACTGGCCGACGAATTAGGCCGCCCGGCAAATTCCGTTTATCAGTCGTTAGGGCGTGTCAGACGTACTTTATTTGAATGTATTAACCGCTATATTGCAGCAGAGTCTTATAGTCATGAGTAAGAAAGAAATCGAATTAGCTGAGCTTTCTTTGCTTATGGAAGCATTGTGCGAGGAACGTCTGTCAGCAACAGAGAGCGCCCGACTGGAGGAAATTGTTCTTTCCGATCCGGATGCGATGCAGTTCTATCTGAATTATTCTCACCTGCATGGCACGTTGTACTGGGATCAGGCTTTGGGCTCTGACGCGATGATTCCTGTCGTAACTGCTGTGGAAGAAGAAATCGCTGAAGAAGCAGCCGTCGAAGAAGACGGAGAAGTCACAGTCGCTGAGACAATCAAACGCCCAACCGTATCACGCAAAAATCGCTGGGTCGCGGGGATTACCTCTGTCTGTCTGCTGGTGGCATTCATGGTCGTGTTCAATTCATGGCTGAAAAAAGAGGATGCTTCCGGTCTGGCTGAAAATCCCCCCAACCAGAATCAGCCTCTCGAAGGTTCTCATGGCACTCCTGAGAATCTGGCGACAGTCCCCTCAACGAAACAGACTCGTTCGATTCATATCGAGCCATCCCAGCACCCCATGTTGCGTTTCCAAAAAAACAACACACCGAATTCACTTAACGACCTTCCTTTAGTTGCCACTAAGCCGAAGCAGTTAGCGCCGGTGGAACAACTGCCGACAGGTGCTTCTGACGAAGCCATTATCACATTTATTAATCATCGGATTCAAGATGGCTGGGCCGCCGCCAACATTACGTCTTCGCCGTTCGCGACTGATGAAGAATGGGTCCGCCGCGTTTATCTGGACGTAATTGGACGTATCCCAACCGCCACCGAAGCAGAACAGTTTTTAAAATCCAGGCAGCCTGATAAACATCAACGGCTGGTCCAACAATTAACCGAAAATCCAACCTACGTGACAAACTGGTCAACGATCTGGACCCGTTTACTCATTGGTCGGACGATGTCGCGTGAGATAAACCGCCGTGCATTGCAGGATTTTCTGGTGCAAAGTTTTGCGGAGAACCGTCCGTGGAGCGAGATTGTTTATGATCTGGTCTCTGCAGAAGGGGATGCGGATACGAATGGTGCCACCAACTTTTTACTGGCACATCTGAATAATCAGGCCGTCCCCGCGACCGCGATTACCACACGCCTGTTTCTGGGAACACAAATTCAATGTACCCAGTGCCATAACCACCCCTTCAATAATGCAACGCAGAGCCAGTTCTGGGAAATCAACAGTTTCTTCAAGCAGACGAAAGTAGTCCGCAAGAAAAACATGGGAGAGAAGGGCGAAGCAAAAGCCCCCAAACTGACGCTCGTCTCGCTTTCCAAAGGGGGAACGACCTTTTATGAAACCCGTCAAGGGTTGATGCAGCCCGCTTATCCCAAATTTGCAGGAGTGAAAATCTCCGATGGCCCCGGTGTGAATCGACGTCAGGAACTGGCCCGATTAATGACATCAGGTAAAACGAATCAGTTGGCCCGTGCAATGGTCAATCGGATGTGGGCGCACTTCTTCGGTTACGGGTTCACCCGTCCGGTGGATGACATGGGCTATCATAATTCCCCCACGCATCCTGAGTTACTGGATCAGTTGGCGCGTCAATTTGTTGACAGTGGCTACGACATCAAACAACTGATTCAATGGATTTGCCTGTCGGATGCGTATCGGCTCAGCAGTCGATTTCAGAACGACAATGTCGCCGACAACCCCGAGGATGGCAGCACGCCAAACTTCAGCCGCATGTATGTCAAACAGATGACCGCAGAACAGCTTTATGATTCACTGCAGGTTACCGCCAAACCGACACAGATTGTCACCGACTACTCGACCGCCTGGAACAAAATGCAGAAACGCGACAAATGGCTGCAGCAGTTTATCTATACGCTTCAAAATGAAGAAAACGATGAAACCACGACCCTCGATGGTACCATCACACAGGCGTTGTTAATGATGAACGGCCCTCTGGTGAAACAGAGCCTTGATCTGAAGCAGGATGGCAGCATTTTGACTCAGGCACTCAAAGAACGCACACCGGATGCCAGAATCAGAAAGCTGAGTCTGGCCGCTCTGTCGCGTTATCCTTCCTCACGTGAGCTGACGGAGTTGAAGCGTCTGGTGAAAGAACGTACCAAATTTTTGACTGCCCGAAATGTTCCGCTTCAATCCGCAGTCCAGCAAAGCTACCAGGATGTCTACTGGGCTTACCTCAACTCGAATGAATTCATCCTGATTCATTGATCACTCCATCACCTCTTGCGGTTTCAAATTTGAATTGCTATAGATAGGCTCTGTCTCAGCTTTCATATTTCGCACTCTGAGTATTTCAGTAAAGGATTCTGATGACCGATCTCCTGATTAATAAGGTTGCCGTTATCACTGGTGCCAGCAGTGGCATTGGCCGCTCTATCGCAGAGCATTATCTGAACGAGGGCGCGAAAGTGGTCGTCTTTGCCAGAAGGAATGGACTGCTGGAAGAACTGGAAGCCCAGTTTCCAGCGCGGACTTTGGTTGTGGATGGCGACGTTACCAGTGAAGCCGATCTGAAACGACTGGCCGAAACAACAAAGCATCGATTTGGCCGAGTCGATATTCTGGTTCCCAATGCGGGAATAGCACGTGTGATCCCGTTCGAAGATTCCACGCGCGAGGCCATCGCCGAAACATTCGATGTCAATTTTCATGGTGCATTTCAGACTGTGCGAACTTTTTTGCCCGATTTGAACGAGGGTTCGTCTGTCATTTTTATCACGACCTATCTCACACAAGTCGGCTTTCCTGGTGTCGCCGCTTATTCTGCTTCCAAAGCAGCTTTGAAATCATTAACACAAACTCTGGCGGCCGAATTAGGACCTCGCGGGATTCGCGTGAATGCGATCGCCCCGGGACCAACCGCAACCCCAATCTGGAATAGTGTCGGGCTGGATGAAGAACAACTCAAGAGCGTCGAAGAATCGGTGGCCAATCGGTTGATTTCTCAGAAATTTGGACAACCGGAAGACGTTGCGGAAGTCGCTGTCTTTCTGGCATCAGATGCGGCCCGGAAGATTTGCGGGCAGGAAATCGTCGCCGACGACGGTTACACACTCAGCTAGCCCGGGTTCAAGTGTGAAATCACATTTCCTCGTTCAGTTTTGCAGCAAATCGTGCAAGTTGTTTTTTTGCTCGATAAACTCACTGAGCGTTTTTTCCTGCTTTTCAGTCAGTAAGACGCATAATTCACAACCGGTTGAATATTTTCCGGTCTGATCTTGTTCTTGCCAGACCACTTTCGCGGTCGAATTGAAAAGGTGCTTGCCTGAGTTATGGACTTGCACAAGCAGTGATTCACCAATGGAAAGCGGCAAATCCAATCGGATGCGAATCCCATTTGAGGAAACATCATACAGAGTCCCGTTGATGGGCCCCTGACCAGAAGAGCTGCCCGACCGCAGTAAACTGACTTCTGTTTCGAATTTTGTTCGTTGATATTGTCGTCGTTCGTTGCCAGAACGTCGGCTAGTCGATTTTCTACGGTCAGTCATGGGTGCTGCCTGTCTTGTTTGGCCCGGCGAATTATCATCAATGCTGCAGACATGAGAAGAGACTTAGATCCTGCAGGTAAAGTATAGGCCAGAATCTCACCGACTTTGTGAGAGAATTCCAGAATCTCAGGAGACTTTTCCGGCAGGTCCACCTGTATCAGTTCTACTGTTTGACCGGCTTAAACAGCGGCAGAATCTCATTCAGGTTATCCTGCTCACATAAGAGAATCACAGTATCCCCCACTTGAATCTGATCCTCGGCACCAGGAACGCGAACACAATCTTCTTTGACCACAGCAGCAATCAATGCCTGTTTCAGTTTCAGATCTTTCAATAACGCCTGAGTGATCGGGGTATTCTTGCGGACTTCGAGTTCCAAGATTGCCGAATTTCCCCCGCCGATTTCAGAGTGGCTGATAATCGGACCTGAATGAACCATACCCATAATCTGCCGCGTGATGACTTCACGAGGACTCACCGCAACATCGATGCCCAGTTTCGTCAGCACATTGGCATAATCGGGACGCCGGACAATACTCATTATGCGGCTGGCTCCAAGCTCTTTGGCTTCGACACCACACACAATATTGTCTTCATCCCGACCTGTTGCTGCGATAAACACGTCAGATTTACCAACGCGAGCTTCTTCCATTTCCGTGCGTCTGGTTGCATCAGCGAGCAGGACCGTAGTGGAATCGAGGTGTCTTGAAAGAAAATCGCAACGAACGGGATCAGTCTCCAGGATCGTAACCGAATATTCTTTTTTTTGCAAAATCCGCGCTAGATTGAATCCGATGTTTCCCCCGCCGGCAATGATCACACGGAATTTCACAGCGCGTTTGTGCTGAAACATGCGGTGAACTTTATCAATATGTTCCTGCGTCCCAATCAGCGTTACAATTTGACCTGCTTCGATCACGTTGTCCGCACCGGCGATGGATGTATTCACACCGTCTGAAATCAAACCGACGCGGACATCGCTGGGGAGATTCAGATTTCGCAGCAAGACGCCATCGGCTTTGACTCCCTTTTGCACATCCAGAACCTGAATCAATACTTCTCCGCGCGCGAAGTTTTCGACTGCGAATAAGCCGGGTTCGCCGATTTGCTTAGCCAATTCAAGAGCTGTCAGGTATTCCAGGCTCAACAAGCGATCGATGTTGAAGTGCCGTTGATAGTCGAAGGTACTCAAGTTTAAATACGCATGATTGAAGATGCGGGCTACACAGCGGCGGGCTCCCATTGCCTTCGCCAGACTGGCACCAACCATATTGACTTCATCCTGGCTGGTTACTGCCAGACAAAGATCGGCTCCCAGCACGCCGGCTTGAAACAGAATCGCAGAGTCACAGGCGGAACCGCAGATGGTCTGGACATCGACTCGTTCCTCAACCAGTTCTAATGCACTGCGTGATTTATCGATAATGGTAACATTGTGTTGCTCGGCACAAAGGGTGTCGGCGACAAAAGTCCCTACCGTCCCAGCTCCCATAATTACAATATTCATAGTTTACTCTATAGAAAACTGACTTCAGTTTGATGGTTCGATGATCAGCTGCTGGCGCTGCGATAGCTGTTTAATGACCAGTTGAAGATATAGCGGGAAATCAATAATAACGCCAGTGTGACTGAAACAGACACAAGTGTGATCCAGGAAGGCTCTAAGGCTTTCGATAAGAGTTGTCGTGCAGGAACCGTCACGACAAGTAAAATCGGGATCACATAAGAAAAGGCAAATCGGATTAGCTCACCCGTCGGCGAACCACTGTAAATACTCCGCGGGTAGCGGGCGAATACCGTAATATAAAACCAGAAATCATACAAACCCTGATTGCGCCCAAACCAGATACTGCTGCTGGCTAACGCGATCATCAGGCTGTAAAAGAAAGCGACGCCGACCGCTAATAAAAGACAATACATAAAGATCTGGCCAGCCCCCTGGCAGCAGATCAGCAGCAGCGACAACCACTCTCCTGATTGAATCAGTCTTTGCAGCGCAAGCAGTCCCAGATCAAAATGTGAGATCTGCCACATCGAATAGACTAAGAGTGCCCCTGCCAGGAGAACCTGATTCAGCATTGCCAGGTTCACTTTCTCGAACGAAACAAGAAATTGAGTGTCGATCGGCTTGAGCAGTACGAAATCGAGATTTCCGTTTCGAATCAATTCACTGAAATTGGCGCAGTTGGGCATGAAGAATGTTTCCACGATCGCATTGATCAACATTCCGGTTGCCATAAACGCAAAATATTCCTCGCGGGTCCAGTCATTGATGGAATTGACATTACGGTAAATGATATCGAACAGAATCAGTTGGGCAGCAAACCAGAATCCGCGCGTGACAACAGTAATGATTAAGTTACCACGGAAGGTCATTTCACGAATCAGCGAATTGCGCAGGAACGTCAGCCAGACACGTCCGTATTGAGGCCGGGAAGAATTTGCCATTTCTGGAAGCACTTTCTGTACGATCTTGTAATTCACTCACTGATAGATTTGTTGAAACACGCATCTGCATTTTATTCAAAATGCCTTGCGTTGTCTTCTCTGGTTGCCCCATCAGAAAAATAAACTGACAGAGTGTGTTAAATTGTCTCGAATAAGGTGTTTATGAAGAATGTGCCCGTGGTACCTCTCACGGTAACAAATCAGACAATCTCCAAATTGTGACGTAAAAAACAGCGATAATTCTGAGGGAAAAACGCTCCACCTCTGTTTGGCGGGTAAACTTGAAGCAAGTGTTCCATTATCGATTTGCTGAACCTGAGGTGTGATTAATGAATCCAACTGACTTTTTCTTAAATAATACGTATCGTCTCTGCCGTGTGTGCGCGTTCGCAGTGTTGATCACTTTTACAGCAGCAGGCCAGGTGGCTTATGCGCAAAATGATCCATTTTCTACCGATACCGAGCAGGAAAAAATGACACCGGAGCAACAGGAGGCAGCGGCTCAAGAATTATTAAAAGGGGTGCAGAAGCTGGTTCTTTCCCAACAAAGACGCATCGCGCGAAAAGTGATTCGGCTCTATCCCAAATCGGAATCAGCCAAAGTAGCCAGATTACTTCTGGATGAGTATGAGCGTTTTGACAAGCTGAAAGAAGAGGAAGAAAAGGCAGATATAGAGTGGCTTAACCAGGTGAGACACCACTGGTTTGTCGAGCGTGATCCGGTACACAATACCTCCTACTTTACCCTGCTGGAAGGGACTCAAAAAGCCCCCACCAAAGTCATCAATCAATCGAAGACTCCCGTTTTATATGAGTTGAAAGGCCCTTCCATGCCTTGGAATGGTCCGTTCCGACTGCGTACAGGCGAGTCGCATGAATTCTATTATTCGGCTCAGGTTCGTTTCTTCTCTGATCAGGGAACGGTCGTCAAGCATTTGACACCCGGACAGACACTGCAATTGAACGATGCAAACACTCTACATATCAAATAAATGCAATCAGCCTCTCGTTTTTTGTGAATTATCTCACACGATCCAAGAGGCTTTTTTTAGATCATCCCAAAGAATCTCCTACCGTAAGCTGTTGCATAACAGTCGCTTAATGCCATTAAATTAAATTGAGATACCTAATTCGTCAAAAGCGGAATTCACCTTTTCGCTTCTTGAAAATCTCGCTATACTCCCCCCACTCATCTTATTCACATTCCGTGAATCAGCCTCTCTCAGTCTCTCCGTTCAGATTTTCTGATCTCCTCACACATAATATTTTCGCGGCATTTTTTGCTGACGTCCACAATAAGGAGCCTCACCGGTGAGGTTATTTATTCGATTCATCATACAACGTACACTGTTGGGGCTTTTGTTATGCGCCTCTAGCGGAGACTTACTCGCACAACAGGCTTCAGGCAGTACGCCTTTTATGGCACCATCGCCCTACGGAGATCAGCAGCAAAGTCAGCGATTGCAGCCGGCAAGTCAGGCACAAATCTACCTGGAACAACAATACTCCAATCAACAACAAAATCCGGTACGACTGGGAGCACCTTTACATCAGGCCAATCCTGTCCGGTCAGCTGGTTGGAAACAGGATATTACCCAGAGCCTGCCTCCGCTTTATTCCCAAAGCCGTACTCAGACACGCGGTCAATCCGGCTCGATTAGGCAAGTGGGCGCGACACAATCTGATTATCCATCCGCTTTCGAAGCATTTTCAGACGATATGGATTACCCGGATCTGGAGACCATGCCCGTTCCTGAGGGAAGCTATACCGAATCCATCGACGAACTCTGTGGCGGAAACTGCTGGGGCTGGACGGTCTTACCGACCGACTTGCTTTACACATCTTATTTAGCAGGCCCAAAAGAGCCAAGAATGGCGCTGGCGGTTCTGAATGAAAAAGATATCGGCTGGCAGATGGAACTGGAAGCAGGGGCACGCGTCGGCTTGTTGCGCTACGGTTCCATGAATGACGATGTATTGGAAGGTTGGCAGCTTGACGTCGAAGGAGCAGGGCCACCGCGATTAAACATTGAAGAAGACCTCGACCTGGATGCCGCTGATTTTCGGGTTGGTGTTCCACTAACCTGGAGACGGGGCGCCTATCAGGCAAAGTTTGCTTATTATCACACCAGCGCTCATGTCGGCGATGAATATCTCAAGCGTCATCCCGGTTTTCAAAGAATCAATTATGTACGCGATGTCTTTGTTCTGGGAGGTGGGTATTTTGTGGATCCTGATCTCAGACTGTATGCCGAAATTGGCTATGCCTTTAACACAGATGGAGGCGCAGAACCCTGGGAACTGCAATTTGGTGCCGAATTCAGCCCCGCCGAACATAACGGGATCTATGGTGCCCCTTTCTGGGCGATTAACGGCTATTTGCGTGAGGAAGTGGACTGGGGCGGAAATGTGAATTTCATGATTGGCTGGCAGTGGCGCGGCGATCGAAACAACCACTTGCTCCGTATTGGTTTTCAATACCTGGATGGAAAAACCATGCAGTACTCCTTCTTCCAGAATTCGGAACGAATGGTGGGCTTTGGTACCTGGTATGACTTCTAACCAACTCGCCATCTCTACAAACTCTGCTATAATGTTGGTTTGCGATTCATTTTAGTCAACAGCTGTTGTGGAGCAAAGTAGAGCAGATGGCGGGAGGAAAAGTCTATTTAGTCGGCGCTGGTCCCGGTGACCCCGGTTTGATCACCATTAAAGGGATTGAATGTCTCAAGCAGGCGGATTTGATTCTGTATGACGGGCTTGTCAATCCCCTGCTGCTCCATCATGTTTCTTCGAAAGCGGAACGTACCTGTCGTGTTTCCGAGGGAAGGAATAAGCGTCGTATCCTGCGGCAGGAGGAAATCAACCAGCGTTTGATTGACGCAGCCCGTGAAGGAAAAACCGTAGTTCGATTAAAGGGGGGCGACCCTTTTATTTTCGGCCGCGGAAGTGAGGAAGCAGTGGCACTGCGCAATGCCGGCATCGACTTTGAAGTCATTCCCGGCATTACCGCAGCGACGGCTGCCGCCGGTTATGCGGGCATCTCAGTCACGCACCGGGCTCACGCATCGGCCGTTGCACTCATCACCGGACATGAAGACCCCAGCAAAGCCGATTCCAGCTTAGATTACCATGTGCTGGCGAAGTTTCCCGGAACCCTCGTGTTTTATATGGGCCTGCATAAACTGGAGCACATCGTGTCTTCGTTAATCCAGGCTGGAAAATCAGCAGACATTCCCGCCGCCGTGATCAGCCGGGGAACCACGCCTTTTCAGAAAACGGTACAAAGCGATCTCGCTCATTTACCGGAAGCAGTTCGAGAAGCAGAATTAGTGGCCCCCTCGCTGATTGTGATTGGAGAGTGTGTTACCCTGCGAGACCAAATTGCCTGGTTTGATCAAAAGCCCTTGTTTGGACTTCGAATTGGTATTACTCGCCCTTGGGAACAAGCAGAAGCAGAAATCCAACGCGCGATCAAGCTCGGAGCACAGCCGGTTCTACTACCAACGATAAAAATCAGTGCTCCTACAGACTGGAAACCCGTCGATGATGCCATCGCGCGACTGGAAGAATATCAGTGGCTCGTCTTTACGAGTGCCAACGGCGTGCGGTATTTCCTGAATCGATTATGGGAAACCGGCTTTGATGCCCGAAAATTGGCGCACCTGAAGCTAGCGACGATAGGTCCTTCCACAGCTGAAGCATTGAATGCATGGCACCTGCGCGCTGATGTCATTCCCCCTCACTACCGGGCAGAAGAGTTAGCGGCCGTGCTGAAACCACTGGTGAGTCAGCAAAAAATTCTCTGGGCGGGAGCGAATCGGGGACGTGAAGTTCTACAGACGGAACTCGCTGAAGTCTCTGCCACGGTGGATAAAATTGTCGCTTATGAAAATCATGACGTGACCGCCTGGGATCCTGAAAGTGTGGATTTGCTGGAATCTGGTGCATTAGACTGGGTCGGTTTAAGCAGCCCTTCGATCGCCCGGAATTTCTACCACCTCTTGTCCGAGAAAGCCCGAGAACAAATCGGAAATACGATCAAACTGGCTAGTATCAGTCCGGTCACAACCCAGGCCGCCGAAGAAGTTGGCCTGAAGATCGACGCCGAGGCAGAAGAGTATACCTGGGAAGGGATTTTTGCTGCGATTCTGAAGCAGGTCGAGACCCGCTAATTCTCTGTCGGCGATGTAGAAAACCGCAAATCGGACAAAAAGGTTGCTATTGACCTGAATCGGAAGATCGACGATATTGCCCACCCTGAAAAGCAAGGTGCGGGTTTCCACTGATTCCTATGACTCCAGTTTGGCTTGCCTGATGCCTTATTTTGTAGTGTTTTCTGAATTACTGATCTCATTGTTGAGCCAGGGAAGGCTATTCGAATGCGATTATTCAAACGTGGACTCACCTACCTGACCATTACCGGCTATGTGGGAATTTTGATATTTGGCATCTTCTGCCACACCTTTTCCTTTCGGACGGGCAGTCATCCCGGCATGTACTACATCGTCTGGGATATGTTTTGTGGCTGGTCTGCTTATTCGATTCGCACCCATATCATCGGTGAAGGTGTCAGCGGAAAATATTATGAACTGGCCCCGGGTCCCTGGGGTGAATATAAACCCTATGGTTCTTTGGGGCGGCGACATTACGATACCACCGGTGATGCCTGGTTGAGAATCGCCATGAACACTTTGGATAAAACCGAACACGAGCCGATGCTTCGTATTCTGTGTATCGAAGAAGCCTGGTGCAAAAAGTATAACCTGCCCGATATGGTCTGGGATCGACGATATGAACAGCCAAAAGATTTTCAAAATTACTATCGTTTGAGAAAAGTCATCACGCCCGAAGGCATCGTCGCACAATCGTATGTGCCCTGGCTGACCCGACAACGCTATCTTCAGGTGAATGATAACCCGCGGCTGATTGCTGACATGAACCGGGGACGTCCTTTCTTTGCTGCGACCGTAGGGAGCCGGGTTGAGCCCCCCAGCCCGCAACATGACCCTGACGTTCCTATTCATTTAGCTTCGCCGGTCGGAAATTGAAGCAAACGACTGCCTTAACTTAAATCATACCCGTTCACTCCATTTTGAGTCACAATACCAATCAGGATTTCAAGCATGGATGCTAAAGAAGTGATTCCCACACTCACTCATTCGATTCGTGATCGCTTCCAGCGTTTCTTTTTCGCAGAAGAAGTTCCCTACGGACTGGCCATTGTCCGGATGCTGGTTCCACTCGTCTTACTGGGCACGGTCTGCACCAGATGGCCTTATTCCCGGGAACTGTTTTCCGCAGATGGCGCACCGGCTCCTTTGGCTGAAATTTTTCGATATTATGACTTTTTACCGATGCTTCCGGGAACGGTTGTCGTCGGCCTGTTCGCGGCACTCGCATTTTTTCTGTTCTGCAGCAGCATCGGCTGGATGACCCGGTTCTCCCTGATCGCTTCCGTAACACTTTATACCTATTTCTGTTTCATGGATTGCATCAGCATGGCGACGAAGTATTCCGTCATCGCTTCCCATGTCCTGTTTTTACTTTCGCTATCGCGATGCGGATCGATCTGGTCCGTTGACAGCTGGTTGAAAGGCAAACGAGAAAAGAAATCACTGCCGCTTTATACCAAACATGAACTGCCTCGATTTGAGGTCTGGCCCCAGAGACTGATGCAGATTTTGATCGCACTGATTTATTTTGGCGCTGCAATCACAAAACTTCACACCCCTGGTTATCTCGAAGGGGATCAGATCAGTTACTGGGCGATGTCACGATACAATAATCCGCATCCATTGGGTGAGTTCCTGACAATGTATCCAATTATGTTGTCTGTGATGTCCTATGTCGCTATCGTCTGGGAAATCGCCTTTGTCTTTATTGTCTGGCGGAAGTGGGGACGTATTCTCGGTCTGGGACTGGGAGCTGCCTTCCATATCGGCACACTCTTTTCTCTGGGACTTTACATTTTCCCAATGGTCTCGATTTCGATTTATTTCTGCTTCCTGACCGAAAACGATGTGCAATGGATCTCTGCTCAATTCCGACGACTGGTGCGTGGTACAGGGTGGCTGAAACAAACAGCAGCCAGTCTGGGAGCAGCTATTGAAAAGTATCGCCCTCAACCAGTTGCTGGCTGGAAATCTCCCACAGCCTGGGTGACAGGAATTATGGTAGTGTTAGTTCTCAGCATTTATGTCGAACATCAACAGGATATCTATGGCCTGCGGCGTCCTGAAGGACGGATGACACTGCATGAAGTTGATCCGGAACTGATGGCTCAAATGCTGGCCCCCGAACAGACAATGCGACAAAAAGACAAATTCCTTTCTGTGGATACCGGAACCCAAATGGTGGGAGGCTGGCTGACCAATCGTAAATCCGAATTCATGATCGGAGAAATGATTCTTGTTCAATGTTGTCTGAATCCACCGCATGAAGACATCTGGATCGATTGTCACTTCTGCGAAGAAGACGGGCGCATTGTTCATCGCAGTGGTCAGATTGTGCTGCGTGAGAATTTACGGAGTGCCTTTCAGGTCTACCCGCCTGCGACTCTGGAGCCTGGTAATTATTATGTTTCCATTAAGTCAAAAGGCAAAGAAGTATTGCGACGTTCTGTCACCTTGCTCCCCAAACTTTCTGCAGTGGCAAACTAAGCGACCGCAGATCATGCGGTTCCCACTTCAAGGCTTTGCTGGTGCAGAAGTGACCAGATTTTGGATCACTTGCATCAGAACCGATTCCACTTCCGGTGCTACCAGGCTGGCTCCAGGACTCGATTCATAGCCTCCCTGGGAATACGCGATCTCGGTACAGATATAACCGGGACCATAGTCGCCGTATGCAGCCATGCAAACCGTTCGCTCGGGAGCAAATTCTTGCGCTTTCAACTGGTATTCCACGAATAGTTCTCCCGGAAGATGCAAGATAGACGCTGACTCCAAATGCAGGCAGGTAACCGGAATCTGATGCCCAGCGCTGGCTCTTTGATACCAGACCAGCCGAAATGCGGCGGAGGCCCGCTCTTTCGGAGTTTTGGTTTTATCTTTGATCGTCGCTGCTAATTTTTCCGAATCCAGATGTGAAGCCACGGGTAACGCGGTCATTTTGGTTTTCCAGTGCAGGTCAGCCGAAGTCACCTCGGTCTTTTTCTGATGGTCAAATGCCTGCTGCATGGCTCGTTCGACACGCCCGGCCAAGATCGGCCTCATTTTGGTAGAACCATCATTGTATTTCCCGGCTGCCACATTCCCCGCAGCACCGTTGAAGTATACATTGAGCGTACCCGGCAAGGCTTTGTTTCTGGCTTCCCGTGCCATGCCGACAAATTCATAGTTCACATCGCCTTGGCCATAATAGCTTTGGGGATGTGTGGCATAATAGTTCAAGACCGCGATCGGATGATCCTGATTCCAGAAGCAGATGGAACGCAAGTAAGGATCAATGACTCCTTCGGGCGCTTTGATTGCCTCAGGCGACGTTGATTTACTCCACCGCATCAAACGCACTTTGCCATCGCCTCCCAGTAAGCGGCGGTTCGAGGCGACTTTTTCGACTTTTGATTTGCCGATTCCCAGGTGCGTTACCGTTTGCGGGGTTTTCATGCCCTCTGTGATGGCATCGACCACCTTTTGAATGCATTCTCGATTGTAGTCATTGTCGTAGTTTTTTCCGGCAAGCCCCTGTTCTTCCATCAGTTTCCCAGTAGCAAAGTCAAAGCGGGGCGCATCGTGCTGGTGCAATGAATGCAAGGCGACTCGCTCTGCCGTCGTTTTGGCAGCTTTCGCTAATTCCTGACGCCAGATATCATAACCCGCATTCCCGATCCCAATCGCATCGACGGCACACAAGACAACCGGTTGCTCATCAGACAAGAGCACAATGCCTCTGGCATACAGTGGTGTGACTATTTTCCTGGCGGGCGCATACGCAACGGGAACGCCCAGTTCCGGGGTCACGTCTGCATTGAAAGGAACTATTTTCAACTCGCCTGCTGAGAGATATTGAGGGGAGACCGATAACAAGCAGATGCCTGACAGAACAATCAATTGAAAAATTAGAAATCGATTAAAACTGAAATGAGACATACAGGCGGGCTTCCTGAATCAGAACCGGGGAAAAGATCCATTTGGACAGACTGGATCTGGTAGCAACAATTCAACTTAAACGGGTTCGAGAGCAGAAGCAAGTAAGAAAGGTGTAGAGTAACTTGGGGTATGAGAAGTTCAAAGAGAGTTACGAGGGTCAATAACAGACGTGGCTCCCTCTGTTCGAGAACCCGACGTCAATCGTCTTCTCAGAGGACAAGTGAACTCAGACAGGCTTGTTCTCTCTATTTGTTTCATAGAAAATTTTTCATTTTTTTCGCAATTTCACTCGTCTCACTTACGTCCAATCTTCCAGACAATATGCGAAAAAAACTATACTGGCTTCTATAAACTCTGAATTTAACGCTTTTTACGCGATCATCCTGTTTGTTATCTCTTTTCACAAAAGGACAGGGGATCGAATAATGTACAAAAGGTGGGTGATATGCGATACCTGAGATTCACACCTCGATTCATTCTGTTTGGGGTCATGGCGTGTGCCTTGATGGCGGGGCCCCGTTTTTCGTTGGCACAATCTGTGGTAGAAGCAGATAAGCCCGCCATAGGCGAAAAAGAGAACTCAACCGAAAAACAGGATGACTGGGATCGCTTGATCTACGTCCCTTTTAAAAATATCAAGGATGTATTCGACAAATCGGACGCAACCATTTTCATGCCTTATCTGGAGTACTTAAAACTCTGGTCAGAGTCGGCCGGGCTGGGCAAAGAGGGGGGAATCCAGTTTCCCGTCAAAGCGGTTGTCACCAGTGCTTCCTATACAGGAACCGTTGAAGAAAATGTGGCCCGCATTCAATGTGAGTTGACGATACAAGTGATGGGCGATCCCTGGGTCGAAGTCCCTCTGCGTTTTGGTGATGCGGCGATTGGTAAAGTGAGTTCGGCGAAGTCCAAAGTCTTTTTACGGGGAACCGGTAAAGGAAGCTACTCGCTATTACTCTCAGAGAAAGGCGCGCATCAGGTTCAGATCGAACTGCTGACACGGGTGAAAAACTCACCGGAAGGGCGGAGTTTCCAGTTTGTCTGTCCAACGGTAGGAATTACCACGCTGGAATTAACCATTCCGGAAGCCGATCAGACAGTCAAAATCACCCCCCAGTTGGTTCGCTTGCCTGCAACATCTCCCCCCAAGTCAACTCTCGTCAAATCAACATTGGGAGCCACAAATCAAATCAGCGTGCTCTGGTATCCCCGCGAAAGTACCAAACCGGAAATGGATTTACTGGCCAGTGTCGAGAACTCCACACTGGTCTCCATTCGTGATGGTCTGGTTCACACACAGACATCATTGAAGTATGACGTTCTCCGAGGAGATCTGCAGACGGCACGCATCGCGGTGCCTCTTAACGATCGCATTCTGGATCTCTCTTCTCCGAATGCGAAAATCAAAAGCTGGAAAGTAGAAAAAGCCGCTGATCGGCAAGTGATCTCGGTCGAATTCCTCAACAAGCTCCAGGATGGTGCCTTAATTCAAGTGCACACCGAAAAAGAGATCCCGGATGATCCGTTTGAAATTCTTGGTTTAACCGATTCTGCCACGCACGGGATTCATGCTCTGGACGTGATCCGGGAAAGCGGTCAGATCGCCATTGATCCTGGTGAAAGCATGACGTTTTCCGTCACGAAAATGGAAGGGGTGACCCGTAGTGAAGCTGCAGGCATCCCGGCAAGCATTCAAAGAGCTAATGCCGTTTATTATCGATTCTTTAATCCGTCAGCCCAGTTACAGATTAGTGTGCAACCGCTGGAACCCAGAATTTTTGTCAACCAGTTGACCGAGTGTTTTTTCGGCGAAGATGAAATCAGGTTGGGAGCGCAGCTCGATTATGATATTCAGCGAGCGGGTATTTTTTCATTCCAGTTGAAAGTTCCCGAACCATTGGTGATCGATTCGGTCAACGTTGCAGGATTGAAAGAATACAATTTTGACAAACAATCGCGGCTGCTGACGATTTCCTTACTACAGAAGTATCAGGGAAAACTGAAGCTGCATCTCCGCGCTCATCAGGATTTCACTCAAGGGGAGCAGGAATCCAAAATCAACGTGCCCTTACTGGAGCCAACAAACATCGAACGGGAAACTGGTCAGGTTGCCATTTATGCGCCGGAATCGATGGAGTTGATCATTAACAACCCGGATGTCGTGGGGGCTCAGCCTGCGACCAATGCCAGAAGATCGCAATCCGGAAATATGTCACTGGCATCATTGTGGGATTACAACAGGCGGCCGGTCGTGATTCCGGTTCAGATTCGCATCAAACCAACGAGACTCATTGCCGACGTCGCCACCAGCGTTGACGTCAAAGAGCAGATAGCAGAAGTCACAACCCGAATCTCCTATCAGGTGCAGTATGCCGGCATCGATACCTTTCGCTTTGCAGTACCGGAAGCGATTGCTGACCTGATCCAGATTCGCTCCCTGTCTGCGGCTCCTGCACCGTCGATTAAACAAAAAAGCCGTTCTGAACAAGCTGTTGACGGGTGGGTCACCTGGACGGTAACGACACAGCGGAATGTACAAGGACCTTATATTCTGGAAGTACGCTATGATATTACGCCGGGCTTGCTGGCATTGAAAGCCAAGCCTGCGAAAGAAGGCGACTCCGCTGGGGAGGCAGAGAAAGCGGATGAGAAAAAGAAAGAAAAAAATGAGGACGATTCGGGCGAAGTCGCACTGAAGAAAATCAGTTTACAACCTGTGAAAGTTCTGGGGCTGGAAAAATCGGATGATAACAAACGCTCTCGCGATGTTCCGCTATCTCGCGTCTACGGAGAAATTTCGATCCAGAAATCAAAAACGCTTTCTGTCTCGACTTCGCAGCTTGATGAACAACTCGATCCGATTGATATTCGCGAGTTGAAGTTATTGCCCCAGGATGGATTTCTGGCGTATCGTTATTTCACACAACCGGTCATATTGGAACTGGCATCCACACGACACAAAATTCAGGAAGTCGTTGAAACGATCATTCTGAAATCGCTGGTCGAGGTCGTGGTGAGCAAAGAAGGGCGTTCGACTTATCGTTGCCGCTACTTGATGAAATCGAGTGAACGACAGCAATTGAAAGTCGCGTTACCCGAAGGGATGGAGCCTTTAAGCGTCACCGTCGCCGGCCAACCAGTTCCTTTGGAAAAAGATGAACAGGGCCAGGGTGAAAAAGGCTGGTCCACCTACTTTGTGAACGTGGCCCGCGATCAAGCGTCCGATCAGGCGTTTTTGATCAGCCTGTTGTTTACAAAAGCTGTTCCGCGAATTACTGACTCTCCTGGAGGAAATTTAACACTGCCATTACCTCGATTTGGTGGAACGCAGGCAGAGAATGTAGTGGTTCAACAATTAAGAACTGCCATCTGGGTCCCCGATCAGTATGCACTGGTGAGTCTATCTGACGAATTTGAACCCGAGAACAAACCCTATCTCTCCGGTATCATTCCTAAACGTGGTGGCAGCCCCATTCCTGGCAGTCATTTTGATTCCTGGATTGGAAAGACCGCTGGTTCGCTCGTCGATTTCCCGACGGAGGGCCGTGCTTTTACTTATAGACGTTTGGGTGACAGCAGCGAAATCAGCGTTTCCTGGTGGAAGCTCTCTGTACTTACCTGGGTCTTAAGTGGCGCTCTGGTGGGGATTGCCATTGTGATGCGAAACCGATGCTGGCAGAACAAATTGACTCTGCTGATCTTTCTGGTATTCATTCTGGCGATGTTCTCATTGACCAATGCTAATCTCGTTTTGAACGGTGTTTACGCCGCACGTTTTGGAATCCTCACCATGCTGGGGCTGTGGATCATCTATTCGTTCTCAGGACACCGTAAGGGAATGCCCGCGTCGCATCCACGGACCGGCTCACTCGATTCCAAAACCGACAAGGCAGGCTCAACGGCTGCTGTGATACCACCGCCGGGCATCTTTGATGAATTCCTGGATGGTCAATCGGACAAAAAATAGCCCGGCGACAGTTCAGACAGCGATACCGTTTTGTGACATGATTCAAAGACTTACTGTGAGCGACAAACTTCAATGAGGTTCGCCATGATTCAGAATAAAATAAATCGAACCGCGTTTGGAAAAAACCATCGACGGTTCCCGGTTCATCCAAACCGTGTACCGGGCTGGTTGCTCACTCTATTGAGTTGCTGCGTCTGTCTGACACTCGTCTTTCCGCAGACCACACTGGCACAAAAACCGGCTGCCCAAAAAAGTGTGATCGTTCCCGCTCCGAAGAAATGGCCGAAAACAGCCGTTTATCTTCCCGTGGACCAATTGGACGCTGTCATCGCCCGCGATCGTAGTGGCGTGTTATTGCCACGAAAACAGTATGAAGCCTTAAAAAAACAGGCCGATACAAACACGGGAGGCATCGAACTTCCGCAAACCAATGCCGTCATTTATGCAGCCGACTATCAGGCAAAAGTCGTCGACCATCAAATCGTCATTGAAGCAACAATTTCCTTTCGGCAGTTCCAGCAGAAACTGACAGTGATCAATCTCCCCTTAAATGGACTGGCAATGGAATCGGCGACCGTAGATCAACAGCCGGCGATGATTGCGCGGTCATCAGGGAAATCTCAGTTATTACAGTTGTTCAACCAACGGCCAGGCGAGCATCAGTTGAAACTGCAAATGTCGGCTGCATTGAATTCTGTCGGCAGTGATCAGGTTGCTCAATTCCAACTGCTGCCACAGGTTGCCAGCCGCTTCAAAATGGAAATCCCGGCCAAACAACATCTGATTGTCAACGACCTCAAAGTCAAATCGTCTACGCCGAATGGACAGAAAGGCGTTTATGAGTTTCCCATCGGCGGTGAGGCACAGGTCAGTTTGAAAATCACCGAGCAGACCCGGGAGCAGACCAATGATTCACTGATCTTTGCTCGCAGTGGCATTGGTGTTTCCGTCAGCCCGGGAAAGGTCGCCTGGCAGGCACAGACAGCACTCAATATCTATGGACAGTCGCTGGACCGGGTAGTCCTCAGTGTGCCTGAAACTCTGGAAATTGTCAGTGTGGAATCAACGGGCCTGGAATCATGGGCGTTGAATGACAGCGTCAAAGACAGCAGTCGCACCGAAATCACTCTGAATTATCGGCAGCCCATTGAAGGGGAACGGCAGATTGTCTGTCGCGGCGTGATGACAACCGAAACAGAAAAATCGTGGAAGGTTCCCGATCTTGCGATCGAAAAAGTCAACTCGCACGTCGGCTCTGTTTTGATTCGCTATCCACTGGGAGTGCGGCTGCAGGTGGAACGAACCAATAACGTCAGACGTAAAGCACAACCCCAGCCGATCCCTCGCAAAGGATCGACCGGACGCAGCCTGACCAATCCCGGCCTGGATTTTGATTTCTGGCAGCAGAAATTCAACATCACTCTAGTGACTCAGGAAAAACGTTCCGAAGTTCAGATGGCGGCTTCGACCGCGGTCAACATCAATGAGCAGGGGATGGATTTGCAACTCCTCACAACAGTGGAAAGCCTGTTCGCACCGATGTTCGAGTTTCAGATGAAAGTTCCCGCCGAGTGGACCATTCTGGGAGCAACTCTGCAAAACAAACCTGTCGACTGGAAAGAATCCTCGCGAGAAGCAGGTACGAAGTTCATTCGACTTCCTTTTTCCAAAGCACTGCCCGCGAATACGGAAGCCAAAATTGTGGTGACAGCACATCGCGATCTGGATAACTGGCCCCCTGATGCAGACAGTCAATTACTCGATCTGCCCAAAATTGAATTGCCGCAGGCGAAAATTCTGGAAGGGTCGCTGATCATCAATGCGGAAAAAGACTGGGATCTTATTCCCAGTAATTTAACCAATCTGGAACCGATGCAGGAACGCATTCCCAATATGCGGTTTGGGTATCAGTACCAGGATAATAACTATGCAGGCAGCCTGATGGTCTCCCGCAAACCACTGCAGTTGGCGGCTCACCATTTGCAATATATACGCCTTGATCCCACTACTCTGTTTTCCCATTTCGAAGCGACTCTGAATGTGGAGCGTGGCAGCTATCGCTCATTAATGGTGGCGCTCCCGGAAAATGTGGGAACTGACTTGCAGTTCCGCTTGATTAAAACCGCCGGCAAGATTATCGAACAAGTGGCCGATGAACCGAAGAACGGCGTCCGCGTCTGGACATTGAAAATGGATCGCCGTTTAAGTGGAAAACAGATTCTGGTAGTAACGGTCGAACAACCACGCAAAAAAGGGGAAGTCGTCAAGATTCCTCAATTGCAGATTATGTCTGCCGATCGCCAGTATGGGGAAGTCGCGTTTGAAGCAGAAGGGGATCAGCGTTTGAAAATCCAGGCAACGGGCCTCCGAGGACAATCGCTGACCGCCATTGATGCCGCGGAATTACCGATGCCGGTTGCTTATCAACCACGAGAACGAATCGTAGCCGCTTACCGCTTTGTCGGCGTTGGACACGAGATTCAGGCGGAAGCGACCCGCTTCGATCAGACAGCCGTTCCCACAGCCATCGCACATCAGCTGGCATTGAAAAGTGTATTGGGGCATTCCGGCGAGGTTCAGAATGAAGTACTGCTGTCCTTTTCCGCAGTCGGCATTCAGTCACTCCAGGTCGTCTTGCCGGATCAAGGCGAATTACTTTCGGCTCTGGTGAATGGGACTCCAGTCGAAGTCCGTAACACGGGCGAGGCGTTTATTGTTCCGATTTCGTCCGACTCACAGTCTGACGGCGTTCATTCTTTGAAACTATTGTATGATGCAAACCGCGCGCCGGTGCACAAAGCAAAACAGTTTTCACAAACGCCGCCACAGTTAGCAGTCATCGATGGCACCGGTGAAACCCAGCCATTGAAAATCCTGAACCAGTCCTGGACCATTCTCTATCCCGATGAACTCTTAATTACCGAAAGTTCAGGAGACTTTGTACCGGAGCAATCTTTAATGCGTCCGGGAATGATTGAGTACCTGCGTCAGCAACTCGCTTTGCTTTCACTGGGCGATCTCATCTGGAGGTTGATTTGTGTATTCATGGTTGCCGGAATCATTTTGATCGGAATGTATCTATTCCGTAAAGGCAGCGTATTCGATGCAGCCTCGATGATTGTCGGCTTTCTGATTCTCTGTATCCTGTTTGCTTTGATGCTGCCCGCCGTCCAGCAGTCGCGAGAAGCAGCCCGACGTTCTGATGCACGAAATAATGCAATATCAATCGATCCGGCAACCGCACCAAATGATGGTTTTAGTCCGGACCCAGACGTCAAATTTCGACAAGGTTCCTATGCTACCGATATGCCTGCGGAAGAAGCGAGGGACCAATCTCAGGCAACGCCTGCATTGCCTGATCTCATAGAAAATGAGGCCACCCCGAAACCCGCTGCTAAAAAAGAGGATGCTTTCAAAGCCCCTTTACTTGTCCATCCGGGAGACCTGGCAGAGAAGCCCATGATTGAAAAATCCAAACGGCGGATTGAAGGAGGGAAGGTATTTCAACGAGGGGCAGGTATCACGATCACCAAAAACGGTGAAGCGGAGTTTGAAGGAATGGCCGCCGGTGAACCAGCGACAGACATTCCTGCCAGAGCTCTGGGAGGACGGTTGTCAGTGGAAGCCCCCTTGCCCGAGCCTGAGGGATTTCGGTCGCTGGCGTTTCAATATTATGGGGAACCACAACAGAAACCGTTAGCATTAACCGTATCATTACTGCAGCGACAGCGGAGTCAACGGATCTACCTGGCGGTGATCGTCGGCGTGCTCTGGTTGTGCTGGCTGTTGCGCGGGCTTTCCTGCATTAGAAAACTGCTCTTCACCTTGATCGGGATTCTGGTGCCCATTGCCTGTAGTGCGCTATTTCCTGTCTGGACTCAAGAATTCCTGGATGGCATTTTTACGGGAACCATTCTGGGGGCCTGCTTCTGGGGTTTCGACTGGATGGTCCGTCAGGTTCGTTCTGAGTTGAAAGAGATGATGGGTTATCCAGATAAAACGAAGGCAACCATCGCATCAATCATACTGCTGGGTACGTTGATGAGTGATCCTGCAGCAAGTTTTGCACAGAAGAAACCTGTCGTCAATCCTCGCCCACCTCAGGATTTGATTGTACCTTATGAAGTCGGATCAGATCCTTTAAGTGCGCAGCGGATCTTTCTGTCACGTGACGAGTTCAAAAAGCTCTGGAACGCGGCTCATCCTGAACAATCCATGGATGAAACAGCTGCCTCTTTGGGAGCTGTCAGCCAGGCACTGTATGCCGCACAAGTCAAACCGGGTGCGGAAGCTGGGCAGGCCGTAGTGCATGTTACGGGCCGTCTGGTGATCCATACGGTTGGCAAACAACCGGTCACACTGCCACTCCCATTGGGAGTAGCGGCGATCAGCAGCGCCCTCTTAGATGGGAAATCAGCTACATTATTGGCACATCCACAACATCAATTCAGTAAACAAAAAAAGGCGGCACCGCATTTTTACTCTCTCGTGATTTCGGAACCAGGCCTGCATCTGCTGGACCTGGAATTTGATCTTCCCGCACAGCAGACGGGCCCCGCAGGCAGCTTTCGTATCAATTTGAAGCCGGTTGCCAGCGGTCGATTGACACTGGAACTACCGGATAAGAATTCACAGCTGAGTATCACCGGGACCAGAGCCTCTTATCGCAAACAGACCACAGGCGACAAAACGATGCTGGAACTGCCCGTGGATCAGGGAGGGGAGATTCAAATTGCCTGGAGACCCGCAGAAGAACGGGGCGCGATTCAGGGAATCGTGCATTGTCAATCAACACAGGCAACCATCATTCAAGATGCCGGACTGGAGCTGCAGAGCACGCACCAGTACCGCATCCGGCAGGGGCAAATCAATCAGGCCAGTTTGAAGATTTCGGAAGATTTGCGGATTCAGTCAATCACCGGCCCCGATGTGGGAGGCTGGGAAATTGTCGGCTCTGGTGATGCCCGCCGCATCAAGATCTTTTTAAGGCGTGATGTCAAAGAGACAACGACCGTTAATGTGGTCGCCTTCCAGCCTTTATCAATTGGAAAACAGTCGCGGGCCGTTAATCTACCTCAGATGGTCCCCGAAGAGATTACCAATGAAACGGGGACGGTGGGCGTGTATGCCGAGTCACAGTTTCAGGTTCGACCGGATGAAATCACGGGGGCGATTCAGATCGATACCGGAAAATTCCAAAATCCGGCAACATCTTCCCCGCTCCTGAAGATTGCCGGACAGAACCTGAGTCCCCAGTGGGCTTATCGATTTTCCCGGCGGCCTTTGACACTGCGATTTTCTGTCTCGCGTCGGCAACCAGAGAAACAAGCGATTGCGGAACACGCGGTGCTGGTTTCGCCACGCAAGATGAGTCTTTCCAGCCGGGTCCGCTATCAATTAAAGGGAATTCCCGAATCCACGTTTGTCATGGAACTCCCGGAAGACTACCTGGTACTCAACGTCAATTCAGAAGGCCTGGATGACTGGTATATCATAGAGCAGAACGCTGATGATATGCGGGTATTGGTTTTCGAATTTAAAGAGTTAAAAACCAAACAGGTGGAGATCATATTTGAGGGGGTTATTCCCCGAGAAACAAATCAAGCAGTAGCCGAAGTCATGATGCCGACACCGCTCGAAGTATCGTCCGTTCGCAGCGATCTGGCAATCTGGTGTGATGAATCATTAGTAGCCCGTGCACCTGAATTAAACGACTGGCGATCGATTTCCGCTGCTGATTTATCTCCTGAACTGAAAGCACAACAAAGCCGCCTGCCGCAATTTGCATTTCGATCGACGGCCGAACTCCCTGAGTGGATTAAACTGGCACTGACGCCGGCCCAGCCGGGCGTTACCGCCAATTCCCTGGTGATGACCACGGTGGGGAATGTTTCGGTGAGCCACACGGTGGCGATTCGCTGGTCGATTCAAGGGGCTGCAACTAGCGTGTTGTCATTTGCGACTCCAGCCTGGTTAGGCGAGCATCTTGATTTTCGGGGTAAATCGATTCGGCAGGTGGATAAGCGGGTGATCGGCGGTAGCGTTGTTCAATGGACCATTTATCTGCAAGATTCGGTCGAAGGATCTTATTTCATCACAGCCGATTCAACGTTGTCTCCCCCCGACTCCGGCCAAATTGAAATTCCGCAAGTCAGGATCATGGATACCAGTAGCAAAGTCGATCCGCAGACAACCGAACTTGAAACACAGCAGCATTTTCTGATGCTGGTCAATCACTCGTGGGCACGCCTGTCATTGTTGAATCAGGACAGTCTGATTTCCGTAGATCGTCAAGAAGTGCCTTTGGTTATCAATGACTCTCTGGCCAATCAGGCGATGGAACTGGCACGGATTATTCCGAATGGCAAACCGCCGCTGTATCAGATCCAACAGTTCCAGGCTGACCAGGGTGCCGCGGCTGCCGTTAATATGGCAGAGCTGACCACAGTTCTGGCGCATGATGGTAGCTGGAAAACGCATGCCGACTATCGAATTCGAAATCGGTCACGACAGTTTCTGGCAGTAAGACTCCCCCAGAAGACACAGGTATTAAGCGCCTTTGTAAAGGGAGTTCCGACAGCTCCTGTACTGTTAAAAAGAGACGCAGCGAAAGCAGAAACAAGCTCCGATATTTATCTACTGGCATTACCCAAAACGAGTGCCGCGGATCTTTCGTTTTCAGTCAATCTGATTCTCTCTGGACGGCTGCCCGCATCCTTACCCAAAGGGGCCTTTCGCTGGCAGTCAGCAGACATTGATTTACAACCACCCCAAATCGTGATCCCGGCTGAAGATGCCGAGTATGGTATTCCCGTCGCGCAAACCAAATGGTCGGTTTACGTTCCCGATGAGTATGCAGCGACTGCACTGCTTGATGACCCGCGCACGAATATGACGCCTGTGGAACCAGTGAATGGCTATGGTGCCGATGACATCTCGCTGACCAGCATGGCCAAAGATGTGGAGAATTTGTATTCGGTGTATAGCGGCAGTAAAAGTGACCGCGTTCGCAGTCGGGCGATCAAAAATCTCAAGCAGTTAGAATTGAAACTGGATCAAAGTTCGACGCTGGATGCCGGTCAGCAGGGTCAGCGTATCAAGCAACAGATTGGCGAGATTCAACAGCAAGAGAAACAACGTCAGGCACAACAGCAGAAGATCATTACGTTTTCACAAGGCCAGGGGCAGAGCGGACAGGTCGATTTCGACTCAGAAGAGACATTTAACCAGCTCGTGATCGGGAATAGAGCCACGTTATTTGACGCGAATACCGATGGATTGACACAACAGAGCGGGAATCTACCTGCAAAACCTCAGTCAGGCAAAGCACTGGAATCGAAATCGGAACTGAAAGGTTTCTATTTCAGCAAAGGATCTGACAAAAAAGGAGGGGCTAAAGGAAAAGGCGTTCCGCCCCAAGCGGTTGACAGCCGTGCGTTGAGACGAAAACAAAGTTTAAAGAATGCCAACGATCAGGGTCAGTCTCAACTGGGTATGCAACAGCAGGCAGCAATGCCGAATGCGGCCCCATCCGATTTCAGCGATCGAATCCAATCTGAAGCTTCAGCAGAGATGGGAGGAATCGGAGGGAGTGCTCGATTTGGTAATAGACAATCAGAACAGAACTCTACACGATGGTCATTGCCAACACCCTCTACCAACATTCCTCTGGGAGGCCCCGCCAGCCTTAAATCACATACAATTCGAAATCTGCAGTCAAATACTTTACCAACTCCCGTCGAATCGATCATTGTGAATGAAGTGGCCGGCCAAGGACAACAGGCCGCCTGGACTCAGGCAGGCGGAATTTCCCTGCACTTTGATATTCCCCTGCATGGTCACAAGCTTGTGTTTACCAAGATCAACGGGCAGCCCAAGCTGGCACTAAGCGTCCGGCCGGAAAACACCTATGAATTTGGTGGGGCGCTGCTTTGGACAGTTATCTGGACCTTGATCCTGATCGGTTTGATCTGGTGCGTGTCCCGGAATATGCAATCTACTGCAGCTCAGAAAGGACTGGCGATGCTCTTGACTCTGGTTGGTTTAACAGGCTGGTTATTGCTCTCGGGAATGATTGCGGGGCTGGCGATTTGCTGTTTTATTCTCGGAGCAATTGGTCTGGCTTATCTGTATGTGAAACAAGCTGCTTGAAATCAATTGTCATTCTGTAGTATCTTGCAGATGTCAAATTCAAGTTAACTTCTTCATCCATTCCTCAGAGGCTATCATGGCAACGAAGATCACCTGGCTGGGACATTCTGCCTATCAAATTGAAACCACCGGTAAGACGATTCTGCTGGACCCGTTTCTGACTGGAAATCCCAGCGCCGCAATTTCGGCGAATGAAGCAACCGCAGATGCGATTATTGTCAGTCATGGACACGGCGACCACGTTGGTGATACGGTTGACATTGCCAAACGAACGAATGCCCTGGTGATTGCCAATTTTGAAATCATTGACTGGATGGGCAAACAGGGTGTGGAGAATGTACATCCGCAGCATATTGGCGGCGCACACCAATACGAGTTTGGAACCGTCAAACTCACAATCGCCCATCACGGCTCGATGCTGCCTGATGGCAGTAATGGCGGCAGTCCTTGTGGAATTCTGTTGAAATTAACGGATGGTACAATTTACTTCGCCGCAGACACAGGCCTGTTTTATGACATGACTTTAATCGGCGAAGAAGGGGTGGATCTGGCGATCTTACCCATTGGCGATAACTTTACCATGGGACCTGAGGATTCGATTCGGGCAACTAAGCTGATTTCTCCCAAACGAGTAATGCCGATGCACTATAATACCTGGCCGCTGATTGAACAGGATGCCGCTGCGTGGGCAGAACAAATTCGGGCACAGACCACAGCTGAACCAGTCCTGTTGGAACCGGGTGAGTTCTGTCAGCTTTGAGACTCGTTCGATTCGGTTTCCTCAGTGGGGAGTTCAAGCCCAACCTGGATCTCGTCCCCTTCAATGCGAACGGGATAAACCGGAACGTGCAGCTTCGACTTCGGATTATCGAGCCAGGTGCCGTCTTTGATACAAAAACGCCAGGCATGCCAGGGGCAGGTAACAGCGCCTTCGTCATCGACGTATCCTGTAGAAAGCGGTGCTCCCTGATGGGGGCAGAAATCGTTAATGGCGGTATATGTTCCCTGTTTCAGGAAAACGGCGACCATCAGTCCTTCGATATGAAACGCACGGCCTTCTCCTTCAGGGATCTCGCCAACTTTGGCTATAGTATGGTAGGTAATCACGAAAACGCTTTCATTGTTTAATCTTTAGAATATCCAGGTTGCGCTGCCTGACGGATTTTCGACAGCTTACGGATGAAGTCACCCATTTGATGACGATCAATTTTTTCAGACTTGGAAAGTTGGGCTGCCTGCTGCAGGAGTGATTTGATTTGTTCCGGGTCTTCTTTCATCCGCCGGGCGATGGGATCAATCACTCGATGTTCTTCTCCCCGAAAACTCCTGAAATGCAGCTGAGTGAATAACTGCTTGATGTAGGCGTAGAACAAATCTCGTCCATTTCCTTTTTTATAATGTAGATTCCCGACATTGTCCGTATGAGACACGATGTTATGTCGCGGGAGAGAGTGGGATGCAAGTATCGGACCAAATCGGACACTCCGCCACCAGCCATAAATCAAAAGCGTAATCAACAGCTGGATTGTTAAAGGCCGGAAGGTCGGGTCAATCAGCAAAGCGACGACTTTCGAGGTTCCCGAGGCATTCAATGATTCATCAACCACAACATAGTCGGCGGCTCCAGCAGATTCAATCAATCGATATGCGGGAACGCCCCCGCCATCCACCATGGATTGATTGGAAAAAATTTCAGAGGAAGCAGCGACAACGATCTCACCGCTGCCGTGTTTTTGCTTTAGAGCCTGCTTTGTTTCACCCGCTGTAATAAGTGTCTCTCCCATTAGAGATTCGACCAGCGCATTGGTCTCCCAGAGAATGGATGAGGCATCAGGAAAGATGGTCGTAGCCTGACTCTGTAGCAGGGCGTGGTCATCTTTCTCGGTGAGTGAAAAACTTCTCTCATTTTTCTTTTCTGATTCCATACGCGGAATATTTTCACGCTCGGTTTCATCAAGATAACGGACTTTGATCTCTAACGGAGTGATTTCAAATTCCGGATGCTGGTGATTTGCTGTAATCACCAGTCGTCCTCCCTCATTCACCCAGGCAAGCAGTGATGACCACTCGAGCGGGCTGGGATAACGAGCTGGCCCGAGGATACAAAGTGTTTCATCAACATCCAGAGATTGAAGCAACACGGTTAGCGGAACCCGGTTTCGTTCCGCGCCCAGTGTTTCTGTTTCCAGCAAAAGGTAAAACGCTTTTTTACCACTGGCAGACGAACTATAGGAGTCGTCCAGCGCACCGGTACCAAACTCCGGGAACCAGAGGTGCAGTGGCAGTAATAAGCATAGAAAAAACAGCCAGATCCAGCCGGCGTTTTTTCGTTCACGCTTTTTTCTGGAAGGCTGATTCATAGTATTGGAGTGTACTTTCAAAGTGTTCTCTGGTGGCTTCGCGCCGTCCGAACCCCAGTGGTTCATAGGTGCGAATGATTTGACGAAATGAATCGCCGGGTAAACCGTGAGGGCGGGCGGCACGGAGGTAATCGCGATAAGTCAGGCCTTTTCGGAATCGAATCCAGCCTGCACGTTCTATAAAACTCATTGAACCATAGATCAACTGAACGATGGCGTTGTGATAGTCGCCAGTCTGTGCGAGTTCTTTGGCGCGTGCGAGGTAGATTGACACCTCACTCTCCGCGGGTGAAACAATCTGTTCGAACGTGACTTCTCCCTGTAAGTTGCGTCCGTCAGACTCGTCTTTGATTTTCCGTATGTATTTAAATCCTATCAGGGAGCGATAGAGCAAAAATAGAATTAAACCACAGGCACAGATAACACTGGCATAGGACAATACCATAATGAGATATCCTGCGATCCCGGAAATCACCCGTGATGATTGACGGGGCTTTGACGGCGGCGGATCTTTAATCAGATCTTTCAGATCAAAGGGCGCGTCACCGGTAATCTGGCGCTCCCGCGTCAGGTGGCGAAATTCCGGACGGTTCAGGATTTGTTTTGTATCTCGTTCGAGCATGCCCCGATCGGGGGAAGAGAGATCCATCGATTGGGTCTCTGCCGGTTGCGCAAACACGACCGTCGAAAAAAACATCAGACAGACTGCCGTTAGCAGTATGCACACCATTCCTTGCCGTAAGCGCTGAAAAGAGTTGCCAGGGAAATTCATGAGCTGGTCCCCCGGGAATTCAGTTTCTGAGCCACTTCCACCATCCTGAGTTCCATATCCCAACAATCAAGGCGGACTCGCAGATCGATATAAGTAAAAAACCAGGCCAGTCGACCGATGGGATAAACCAGCAGAATGAAGCCAGTCAGGACGGTTAAGACACGTGGATCCGTCGTCATTAGCAGCAGGATATTAGTCAGTGACTGGTCGATATTATCCGCTTCAAATAGAAACGGAATTTGCCCGATCAGAATCGGATAGTCTAATAGCTTATAGGAGAGATAATCGAATGTAATAAAGAGTACCAACGTCATGAGGTAGCAAAAAAAGAACGTCCAAAACCCTCGTGAAAAGAGTCGGCCAAAATCATGCGAAATCAGATCTTTGGTACGATGATCGTGTGAGGTTCCTTCCTGAGACGCGACACCGGCAAAACGGAGAGACGCCTGTTCTGCCCGAAATCCATTTCGCAGAGCCAACCAGATCCCGGGAAAGAAGAGATAGATCAATCCCGCCAACACCAGAATATTTCCAGAGAATAAGATCAAGGCAGGGCCGATAAAGAATAGCCCACGATCAAACAGACAACGCAGCATTAACGGGATCAGCTTCGGATTGAACTGGCTCCGCAAGCTGCGAAATCCCGGCTCCTTGCCAAACGTAAAAAGAGCCGTGTTCCAGGTAAGCAGGACTCCCAGCGGTGAAGAGACGAAATAAGCGACTGTGATTGCCGTTCTGATATCTACCAGAAAATAATAGCTGAGCAGATAAACCAGGATGCAGGCGGGGATAGCAAACAGCGCCCAGAGTTTCAGAATCGAGACCAGAAAGCGACCATAAAACATGATCGCCAGATCCACACAATTGAAGCCCTTTCGGGGGACCAGCGCGATGTTGACGTTTTCAAATCTCATCCCTGCGGCCCCCGGTTACTGAGTGGCCTGGTTTGAGGCGTTGATTGCAGGCCAGCAAAGCCCAGATAAAAAATCACGATCAACCAGAGCCCGCTGCCAACAATATATTTCACGCTACTGGGAATATCAGACGGGGACCAGAATGCCTCGATGAACGCTGCGATCACCAGCATCACGGCGGCTCCCCCAGCGATCTGTACGGCTTCGAGGCCACGTACCTGCAATGATTGAAATCGGGTTCTCTGACCAGGATGAATCAGGGCATTACCCAACATCAGGCCAGCGCCTCCCGCCACAGCGATCGCCGTTAATTCAAACGAGCCATGGGAAACCACAAAGCTCAAAAAGCGTTCTCCATTCCCCTGACTGACAATATAACCGGAGACGGCCCCTAAATAGATCCCATTAAATAACAGCGTATATACGGAACCAATCCCCAGCAGAATTCCCAGTGCAAAGCACTTCAAAGCGATACCGACATTATTGTTGATATAAAAGCCGGCCATCGAGGCACGCTCGTCTCCAAAACTTCCGAGCGGAATGTCTTCAGTCTCATCTGACTCCTGTTCCTCTTCGGTGGACTCTTCCGCGTTTGTATTGAGCGGGCTGTCTTTCCCATACATTTGATCAAATCGTGACATCATTTCCTCAGCGATGACTCTGTTTGCCAGACTGGGGTTACTTTGCACCACAGCCCAACTGATCCCCATCGGCAGAAAAAACAACAGGCACGCAGTAAGAAAATAACCAATGTTGGCACGAAAGAGCCGGGGAAATTCGAATGTCAGATAATGATAGACGCCGGCAAGATTAGCGGGGGGGGCGCTGTAAAACACGTTATGGCCGCGGGCGACCAGATCATTTAAATAGGCATTCAGATCCTGTCCCCAACCTCTTGATCGGATCGTGGCTAAATCATGAGAGACTTCGCGCAGCAATTGTGAAAAATTCGAAATTTCTTTTGCCGGTAATTTGGAAAGCGATCTTCTGGAAGTACTCTCAAGTAGCGCTTCGAAACGTTTCCAGTGCGGACGTCGTTCGTGAATGAATTTGTGCTTATTCACGGTTCCCCTCCACAGGAGAGCCATGCCTCTGATAGGCGTCGACCGCTTCCTGTTCCTCATCCTCTTTTTCAAAACTGAAAGTCTTATAGACGGCTGCCAGAAATGCCATGGGATAATGAGTCACTTTTTTGGGGTCACCCGAATAATTCAAGCGTTCTGCCAGACTCTTGGCCAGAATAGCCGCCAGTGCATGACCACGATCATAAGTCAGAACGTGTCGGCGTCCAATAAATTCGTCAATCAGAGAGAGGACTTCATCGCGGGGCAGGAAACTGCCGATCTCATTTTTATTCAGCGGCTGAATTTTATCGAGGATGACCGGCTTGCGCGGCAGCGTCAGCGAGCGTTCCTGTACCACGACGGTTCCCGCGACCAGATCACCCAGTCTTTGAAAACGCCGGGTCAGCAGCATGCTGGTGATGCCGATGCCATAAAAGACAATCGCATCTGCACTGCGAACTAGATTTCGCAATAGAGCAGGCCAGAAGGTAATGGGATAACCTTCTTCACGAATCACACGCAAACCACAAAAATGCTTCCCGATCGACTGACCTTTAAAGAAGCCTTCAGAAATAGTGTAGTAGCCCCAGGTATTCAAGAACATCAATACCAGAAAGACCCCCATCGCGGTACCTGGTAAGACAATTCCCACCATCGGCGTGATTACCAACATACCAAATACCAACAGCACCCGGATGATTAAATCAATCATATACGCAATATAGCGTTGTGCCGGGCCGGCGAGTTGATAGGTCAGGATCACATTTTCCGGTGTCTCAATCTGCATTTCCAGACCAAGCACTTTACGCCCGCGGAAATCATCCCGCTGTGGAATGTCGGCGGCAGCATTGGATGTCGCAGTAATCGTCATGGTCGCAGTCATGAAACACAGATGTCGGATTAAGATTTCGGGGAAGAAAGTCCTGTGAGAATTCCCTTAAAGTACAGTGATTATAGACCAGAGTCCGTAGTGTTATCTATACACACGCGTTTTTTTATGAAATCTGCATTTCACTGTTTTCTAACCATTGTGCGTCTGGATATAATCAGCCTGTACCCGCCGGAAAATCATACGGAGTATCATCCAGGCTGAGCGACGTCGATTCGGTTGCCGTTCTATATCAAAACGCATCCTGGACGGCTGATTTGTTATCGCCCCTGTATCTGAATTCGATGATACATTTCCCATATTTGAAACAGTTCAAAGTAAGAGTGAGGATCAATTGATGTTTTTGTCTCAACGTAATCTAAGAGCCGCCAGCCTGTGGTCTCTGCTTCTGACCGGTCTGGTTTCTACCGCAGTTGCTGCGGAACCGGTTTTGAGCGATGCCGATTTGCAGACTCTGAAAAAAGAACAACAAAAGGGAATTAACTATCTAAAAAATAGTCAGTTGGAAGATGGGCTGTGGACGACCGAAACGGTACCCGGCATCAGTGCTCTGGTTACCACCGCTTTACTGGAAAGCGGCGTTCCCGCCAGTGATCCTGTGGTTACCAAATCCCTCAAACGCCTGGAAGGCTTTATCAAGAAGGATGGCGGAATCTATTACGCGAAGAGTAACCATCGTAACTATGAGACCTGTATTTCCATCATGGCATTCAGTGCCGCCAATCAGGGGGGACGTTACGATTCCATCATCAAAAATGCAGAGAAATTTTTACGCGGCCTGCAGTGGGATAAAGGGGAAGGGCTGGAGTCGTCCGATACCAGCTTCGGAGGTGCTGGCTATGGTGGCCATCAGCGTCCTGATCTCTCCAACACACAATATCTGATTGAAGCACTACGTAAGGCGGGCGTGAAATCGGATGATCCGGCGATTCAGAAAGCACTGGTTTTTGTCTCACGCACGCAAAATCTGGAATCGGAACATAATACGACTCCGTTTTCATCCAAGATCAATGATGGCGGTTTCTATTACACGCCTGCCGCCGGTGGAACATCACAGGCTGGGAAGACTCCCGATGGCGGCCTGCGTTCTTACGGCAGTATGACATACGCGGGATTGAAAAGCATGATCTATGCCGGGGTGGATCAGAATGATAAGCGCGTCAAAGCAGCAAGCGAATGGATTCGTCGCCATTACTCTTTAAAAGAAAATCCAGGAATGGGTCAACAGGGGCTCTACTATTATTTCAACACGTTTGCGAAAGCACTGAATACCTTGAAGGTAGAGCAATTTAAAGAAGCGGATGGCACGGTCCACAACTGGCGTGCGGAACTGATTAATCATCTCGCCAGTTTGCAGCACGAAAACGGAAGCTGGACAAATAAAGCGGAACGCTGGTATGAAGCCGATCCGAATCTGGCAACCGCGTATGCTTTATTGGCACTGGCGCAGTGTGAGCCTGCAAAATAAACAGACACGCCACCTGTTCCCCCGTTTGATCTATTAAGTATGAAACGGGGGAATCTCGGCTTTATTTGTTCCCTCTATCATACCTGCCACATACTGTGAAACCTGCTTGACGATTTCATCAATCATAATCTGCCCCGCTTCTGCCGAAGCTTCTAAGGGTTCTCGATCTTCCTGATCCTGCATTGCGTCGGCACGTACATTTTCGGGGAAGGCGGCCAGCGCAAAGGCAGTCTCAAATTCCTGGGCATGACCGGGCCAGCGTTTGGTTTTCAAATTCGCCAACGCCACATCTTCGGGTAACAGATTCCAGTACGATTCAAAATGCAGGTTGATCTCCAACCGTTGTTGAAACTGCCCCCACATTCCCAGGCAGGGAGCAATATTCCCGCCGTGTCCATTCAGCACGAGAATATTATTAAAACCAGCCTGATGCGTACTGCGAATCGTATCAAACAACACGCTGAGCCAGCTTCCCGGTAAGGCTGACAACGTTCCCGGATGTTTCATGTGATGCTCGCTGATACCGATGTTCATGGAAGGTGCCACGATGACTTCCGGCGCCAGCAGCCGGGCCGCTTCTGTTGCCACCAGCATCACGCTTCGCCAGTCATGCTCCATCGCCAGATGTTCCAGATGCTGTTCGGTGGCGGCGACAGGAATGATACAGGCTTTTAACTCACCTGCTTGCATCCGCTCGCGAAATTCCCGTCTGGTATGTTTATGTAGCAGCACTTCACTGGGCTGACGATTTGATTCCGACATTGATTGATTTCCTGAGAATGATTCATGAGCAAAGAGTCGCGTGCGCGCGGTTCTTGTCTAACTGGTATATCATCTACAATCGGAACGAGTCAACGTTCCAGCATTTTTTCCATGACCTGGTACCCTGGAAAATCGAAACCGATTTGACGGTAGGTCGCTTGTGCGCGTTCGTTTTCCTGTTCCACATACAGACGCAGCCCCACGACATCCGGATTGGACTGTGCCAGAGATTGAACATGGGCAGAGAGTTGCTGAAAGACTCCCTGACGTCGGAAGGTCGGATCAACATAGACACTTTGAAACCACCAGAATTCTCCATTACGCCAGTCGCTCCATTCACGCGTAAACATGACCTGACCGATGACACGTTCCTGATAACGGGCCACGTAGTAACAGCAACCGCGGGCGTCCCCCAGCGATTCGACAACTCCGGTTCGGACCAGTTCTCTGTTCAGCGACTTGGCCTCCGTTTCCTGAGCCAACTGAATGTTAAATTCAGTAATTACCTCACAGTCGTTTAGAGTTGCCTGTTCAATTTGGATATCCAGCATCAATAATCCTCTCGGAGATAAAACGGAAATGATGATCGAGTTTCATAATTCAAACCTAACATTGTGGTTGTGATGAAACAAGTTGCGATAAGGTTTCAGATTGAGGGTATAGCTCACAAATGATGATACCGCCCCAAGTTTTTTCAAATGTTCTCGCTTTTCTTTCAATAATGGGAAAACTTCGCAAGTAAATATGGCGATACTAGGTAATACAGCGAATGTGGTTTTGCAAGGATGCATAGTGAAACCTTACAGGATGTACCACTTTTTACGTCCGTGTTAAATCATAATGCTGGGAGATAGAGCCTTGAGAAGTTCAGGGGAACGACAATATCGATTGGACACCAACGCCCGGTTCTCGCCTGGTCAGAATAATACCTGGACGATGATGTTGATGGGTGTGACGGCAGGCCTGTTGGGCATGTACTTCATGGTCGCACGTCCGATGCTGAGCCAGATTGATCACCTGCAGACAGAGTTGGTCGCTGTCCAGCAGGATATGGATAAACTGGTTGGTGCGAAAACCAGTGCCTGGCAGGTCAACAATTTGCTGAGTGTTTTAAATTCTCAGGCAAAACAACTGACCCAGGCTCAATCTGCGGTGGCAGAGTTGCGAGACTTGCGAATCATCCTGGAAAAGGAGTCTGCGAAAACAGAACAGGCTCTGGTTGCTTTTCAGAAGATCAGCGATTTCCAAAAGCAGGTGGTGCAACAGGATGCCTTAACGTCGAAAGCCCGAGTGACGTTGGATGAAATGCTGGCGATGCAGGACCAGTTGGCTTCTCAGACGGCCCAGACCAAACTGACGCATTCCACCTTGGAAGAGATGGTCAAGCTGCAAAAAATGGCGATGGATCAATCAACGGGTATCAAAGATGCCAAGACCGCCTTTACTGAATTCACCCAATTCAAGCAGCAGATCGAAGATCAGTCTCAACAACTGGACGCGGCTCGTGAAAACAGCAAGAAGATGATTGCTCTGCAGGAAACTCTGGCGGCTCAAACCGAGCCGATTGCTGCCGCACAAAAAACGACGCAGCAGTTGATTTCACTGCAGGAGACGCTGACGAACGAGGATGTGAAAGTCGCTGAAGCCGGCACGAACCTGCAATCGCTGATGACGATTCAGGCTAAATTGCTGGCAGAGACGGGACGCGTCGTTGATGCTGTAGAAACGCTGGAAGTCCTGGGAGACCTGCAGGATCGGGTGCAGGAACAGGTGGCTTCCATGAAAGGCATGCGACGGGAGTTACTTGATATTGTCCTGATGGAGAGCACGGTCGCGAAAGCAACCAAAATCCTGGAACCGTTGGCAGAGCTCGGAAATCTGAGCCGGTTGAGTGATGCGGAAGTGCGGGAAGCAGCCCGGGTGATCATGGATCAGCGAGATACCCGGATGGGCAAGAATTCTCCCCAGTTCCGCCGCATTCATCGGGATCGGCTTCCCTCCCGCACATCAAAACTGATGCTGGATGGCAAACCCGTCTTCCACGAAGATGAAAACAGCAACAGCAGTGGTATCATTGAGAAACTGGTACCGACCCCACCTGCTGAAGAAGAGTGAACAGTCTCCTGGCTGAAAGTGGCTTGAACTAAAACAGGGCATGGATGGTCCATGCCCTGTTTTGATTTACAGACTTACGGAAACGAAGCATCGTTTTTAATTCTCTTCTTTCTTTGCTTCGGGTTTCTTTGCCTCCGGTTTTGATTCTGGCTTGGCTTCTTTTTTCGCTTCCGGTTTCGCGTCTTTCTTTACTTCCGGCTTCGCACCTGGTTTTGGAGCAGGAGTCGGCTTCGCTTTTTCAGGAGCGGCTTTCGGTTGAGCCTTCTTGAATTCAATCGTGCCGGAAACAGGAACCGAAGCAACCTGGAAGACATCTTTGGAAAGTTCTCCCTGTACGAAAACAACGAAGTGCAGTTTTTCCAGAGCGAGAGGCGCTCCTGTGAAATTGGCCCCCGATCGTTCTTCAAAAGCAGAGAGATAATCGGTGAGACGTCCTTTAAAATCGCTCAATGGCACTGATTTTGTCAGAGAGAGTTTTCCATCGACGGCAGGAAAACCGCTTGGTTCGCTTAGCATGGACCGCACGATCATGTCGTGCACGTTAATGCCATTCGGTGCGTCAAAAGTTAATTCATCTTCCGCAAGTACCGCGACCAGACGCAGAGGCTCTTTAATTTTATCCGTACCTGAGACATTGGCCTTGAGATCCAGTTTCCCATCTTTTGCGACAGCAGACAGATCAATTTTGACATCCGTCGTTTCGGAAAGTGCCGGGATCAGGGCTTCCAGAATCTGTTGATAAGAAGATTCAACCTGTTCTACGCCACCCGCGACTCCGGGAACTGTTTGACCATTCAAATTGGTCGAAGGTGTTCCACGGTGATTGTAAAGAATAAACCGTGCTTCCGAATCCGTATTGGTCAGGGGGTCGGGAGCAGGGATGTGCTGGTGATAACGAAGCACAATGACTTTTGACTCGGGAAACGAAGCTTCAATCACTCCCGTTGCGAGGTCTGCTGCGACGCAAGGCGGGCAGGAAGCGCCGGTGAATAATTCAATCAGCGAGACACGGTTGCCTTTCTTTAAATCAACGTCTTTGGCTTCTTTGGAGACATATCCCTCTAGAAACCGCTTGAAAGATTTCGTCAGATACTCGTCGAGGCCTTCTGTAGAACCGTGTTTCTTTTTCCAAAGTTCAGTTAGAGTATCTCGAGGATGTTCGTATTTCACTGCTCCCGGGTTTTGTTTGGAAACAGCGATCAACTGCCGTTCCCGGCCCGTCAGTGGTGAACCTGCCAGAACCCCTAAATGATCAATCGCTTTATCTACACTGCCGTGCGATTTTTCAAAATTCACCAGTTCAGTCAGTAGTTCACGATTGTGGGGATGCTTTTTCTCTTCCTCCTGAAGCAGTTTTCCGGCTGCCTGAATCTGTTCTGGCTTGTCGGATTTCAGACCAACCCGTGCTTTGGCCATAGCAATTTCCAGGTCCCAGCCTTTGAGAGGTGTGACACCATCTTTAAGCAACTTCTGTAACTGGTCCAGGTATTGAGTCGCCAGGCCGGAATCAGAGTCGCTTCGGGCCAACATTGAACTCACACTGACCAACGCACTCGCTTGTTGACGTTTACCCCAGGTATCAGCCGCATCCAGATAACGAGCGATAATCTCTTCCAGGGTTTTAGGTTCTTTATTCTGACTCAACCCAATCGCGATCAACGCCGGATACGCGTCCATCGTCAGCGGAACCGTTTTCATCTTTTGTGTGAAATCGTTCAACTGCTCGAATGCATCTGGAGATCGCATTGCCTGCATTAATTCCTGCGCACCAGGTGAGGGCACTGGTTCCTTGATGCGGGAAAGGTCTTTTTCAGGAGTTGGCAGCAAGAGAGCGGGGGTCGCACTTTCATTATTGAAAGCGATCGTCCCCAGAATGGCGCCTTTCTCCAGCTTTCCCTGGAAATTCAAACGGACAAATTCTTTTCCGTCGTTCAACAGACTTTCTTCAAATTCGACTGTCGTTTCCGTTGCTTTGGAAGAGACGATTTTTCCCGGTGCGACTTCTGCTCCTTTGGAGATCAATTCTACAGCGACTGCGGCAGGTTTCTCTTCTGTCTTCTTGTCTGCGTCTGCAGCGGCTTCCGGGGGAGTGATTTTAAACAGATACAAAGGCATCATCTGCTGTTGCTGTGGCAACATTAATACCCAATTGCCTTTTACCGTTTTTGGTAACTCGGGCATTTTCGGCTTCTCGGGCTCTCCCTCTTTCTTTTCATCTGAATTGGCGGCAGTCTCTGTTTCGGAGGGTGCTCCTTTTTCAGAATCCATGGGAGTCGATTCATTTGTCGACGAGGCGGTAGCATTTTCAGCGCTTGGTTCTGAGCCTTTCTGGCAGCCAACGGCAATTGTCAGCAGACAGAGTAACAGGCTAATACGAGAAATCGAAAGCATATTTGTCCTCAAAAAGTTAAGTGAGATTGATTCCCAAAGCGGTTCGTATTCTGGTTTTATACGAATTCCGTTTGAATGTTGATGGATATTAAATAAAAAACGCCAATCTTCTCAAAATAGAGCAAGAAACAATTGTTCTCATCAAAAGGACTTATCTTATTACTGATAAGCAGGTTCGAGAATTGGATCGTGGATCGATTTCTGCCAGTCAATCAGTTGTTGCTCCAGCGAATCCGCCGTTTTTTGCCATTTTGCGTTGGTACGTCTCCGAATCAGGTTTTTCGTTTCCCCGGGATCCGCTTCCAGATCATACAACTCATCCATTCGTTTGGCGCGATAATGTTTCACAAATTTGAATTGGGGGGTTCGAATCATCCGCATATAAGCCAGCCCGTTGTTATGCAGGTCATACTGACCAAACAGAGCGGTCCTGCTTTTGACCGGTTTCCCAAACAGCAACGGGGAATAGTCGATCCCATGTAACGCGAGGTTCTCAGTTTCGGGTATCTTGAGGGCACCCAAGACGAACTTGAACATATCCACGTTCGAGACCATTTCATCAAATTGTGTTCCCGGCTCGATGACTTTGGGCCAGCGCATGACCAGCGGCACCCGGATTGAGGTGTCCCACATGTTGGGTCGTTTAGGGCCAGTCACTCCTCCGGCAAGCCAGTGACCGTTTCCTTTGGTACTGATACCATGCCGCCCGTTGTTATAGCCATGATCACTGGTAAAAATCACCAGTGTATTATCTGAGAGTTGCAACCGGTCAAGTTCTTTCAGCAGCCTGCCGATGTTACGGTCGACTGATGAAATACTGGCATAATAATCCTGATTCGATTTCTTGATCTGTTCCGGAATCACTCCTGGCGTAATGGGAACATCGATGTCCATTCCCTGATAATGGGCCGCATCCTGTTCGGGAACGGGACCGTAGGGAGTGTGCGGTGCGCGAAAATGCAGGCAGAGGGCAAACGGCTTGTCCTTGGATTGCTGCAGGAACTGAATGGCGTCGTCCACCAGCAGATCGGGCAGGGGACCTTTCCGCTTTTTCGTTTCACCATTGATTTCCAGCGTGGGATCCATGGGACGTGTCCCCCCTGAGAGAAAGCCCATGAAGTGATCGAAACCCATCTGCCTGGGATGAAACCGATTCTGCTCGCCGAGATGCCATTTCCCAATCAAAGCAGTCTGATACCCGTTTTTCTGGAGCACCTGCGGCCACGTTGTTGTAGCCAGGCCCAAGCCGCTCTTTGCTTCATCGGGAGAAATATAATCTGTAATTTTGAGTTCGGTCGGGTAGCGTCCCGAAAGAAACGTCGCGCGGCTGGGTGAACAGACCGGGGTCGCGACAAACGCATTCATAAAGACTGCTCCTTCACGACCAATTTGATCCATGTGAGGAGTTTGAATTTGTTTGTTTCCATACAGGCCCATGGCCCAGCGTCCCTGATCATCGGTGACGATCGAAACCAGATTCGGACGCTCCGCGGCTTTACAGAGCGTCACACTACTGAATGGGATGAAAACCAACATCAGTAATGAGCAGAACGCATAAGGATGTATTTTCATCTTTAGTATCTCGCTCTGGAAAGAGTTCAATGAAGCGGACTAACTTCCCAGTTCCTGCTTTAGTTCTGTAAATTGCTGACTGAGTTGCTCCAGCGATTCGGTCAGTGTATTCATTTGTTGTTTCAGTGATTGGTTATCGATCTGGAGTTGTTCCATCGCATCACGCATGGCGGTTAGTTCGCTGGAAGCAGCTGGTGTGACAGGCTGTGCAGCTGATGTACTTTGAACTTCAGTTGGCTCATTTTCGGGCGCTGATTCAAAACCCAGTGTCTTGCCTTCTTTTTCCTGATACCAGTTGTGATCGACTTCGATGCCGCGCCGTTCAATGCTTCCATTCGATTGTACGTATTTTCGATCCAGAAGTCCCTTAAATTCTGACCGCAACTGGTCTAATGTCTCAATTGGAACCATCCGACTGGCGCGGCCTCTGAGTTCACCCATGGTTTGTCGGCCCCGCAGCCAGAGTTCAGTCAGAATGGCGAGTTGCGGTTCTGTAAATTCGAAACGATGTCGCATGTAGTGCCGATACCGTTCGGTGCGGCCGCTGTCAGAATGCACGACCGCCACGATGCCTTTCTCGCGAAGTGCGTCCAGCGTTTCAAAAACTTGTGATTCACTGTAGTGCGAGATCGGATCGCGGTTACTTTTTTGATTGCTGCCTGTTGTCACCGCTTTCAAAGTCAGCGGATACTGGTCGGGGGTGGTAAACGCTTTCTCAAGCAAAACGCCGAGCACGCGTCGTTCTGGTTTTGAGAGTTCCGTAATCGTGAGAAGATCTTTTTTTTCCTGAGTCGCATCGTTCATGATCTATCATATCTTCCTTAGTGTGTAGAAAGGATGAAACAAAAGTGTCAAATTTAATAACCACTATGCAGAATCTGTTTTGCCGCTTCCAGGCTTCCCTGTGCGACCTTGGTTAAGAACTCAAAGTCAAGCGTATCGACGGTGTCTGTAGGTTGATGGTAGTGCGGATTTCTCAGAAAACTGGTATCCGTAATCATTAATGCCGGATAGCCGGCATCCCAGAATGGGCTATGATCACTCAAACGAGTGGCCTGCAGCATTTCACCATTCTCAGGTACCTGCAATGCTTCCACGGGCAGGCCAGTGACTTTTTGCAAGCCTGCTTGAAATGCTTCGATGAGTGCTGTTGAATTTTGATTTCCGACAACGGCGATGAAGTCTCCGGTATCTGGATACAGGCCTACCAGTTCCCTGGGTAAGGTCTGGCTGCCTGGTGTGGGATCACAGTATCCGAGCATTTCCAGGGAAACCATGCCGCGCAGATCGGTCTGTTGCCCCCGATGAAACTGTGCATGTTCTGCACCACCCAACATGCCATTTTCTTCCAGATCAAAGGCAACCAGTTCGATGCCCCATTTCCAGTCTGAATCTTGAAACAACGGCAGCAATCTTCCAAGTTCCAGCAGCGTTGCGACAGCACTGGTATTATCGTCGGCTCCGGGTGTTTCAGGGCGGGTGTCGAGATGCGCGCCAATACAAAACTGTGGTTTCTCGGGAGCAGAGAGTCCGGGGTGCCGCGCAATCAGGTTTTGCCCCGAAAAGGTCGTCAGCAGGGAATCCTGTGCCTGAAAAGGATGTCGCTCGACTTCCCAACCCGAGGCTTCTAACTCTCGAATGACATACTGGCGGGCGTCTTCCAGTTCCGAACTTTCCGCGGGGCGCGTTGTGCGACAGAGCAGATCACAGTGCTCTTTTAAACGGCTGGTGTTTATATCCATCGTAGTGGCTTTCGATTCCTTGAAGTGCCTGCAGCTTGATGTGTTTCTGGTCTGTCTCTGTTTTATCCCGCTGAATTCGAACTCGAATCGCACCCGGGCTATGACTTCTGAGAGGTTTTATCACCCGCTGATTCTACGATAAACTGAAAATCTTTGTCACTGCGCAGCGAATCGAAGTCTGGCTCTTCTTCGATTAATTTCAATAAGCCGGATTCCAGACGTAGCGAGCGTCCCAGCCAGGAAAGGGCGTTTGCTTTATCACCGGCTAACGCAAAATAACAGGACAGATTATAGAGTACTACAGGTTCTTCGGCGTGGCTGTGGTAAGCTTCTTCCATCACAGAAATGGCTAATGGCAACTGATCCGTGCGTTTGTAACACCAGGCCATGCCCATCAGCGTGGTCAGATTTTCCGGGTCGAGATCATAGGCCCGTTGGAATGCATCCAATGCTTCCGGATATTGCTTTGCCAACTGGTGTGCCTGCCCCAGCAGTCGATTGTATTTTTCGGAATCTCGATCAGCTGGGTCGATGCGGGAAAGCTCGCGCAACGCCTGCTTGTGCATATCAAGCATAAGATAACCTTCGGCGGCGTTTAGATGCCGTTTGGGTCGTGAAGCAGGCAGCAGTACCATGGAAAAACCTATCGCTGAATAAAAAATAAAACCTTTGCCCCATTTTAGTGGATCGGGCAAAGGTTTTTCTATTCAACGTGCAACGATATTTTGCTCGTTCATTAAATTATGTGGCCGTGGTCATCGACCAGGCTTTATAGCCCCCCACCAGATCAATCACATTGTCGTACCCCTGTTTTTCGAGCAGACTGGCGGCGATCGACGAACGGTAACCGCCTTGACAATGCACGATCACGGTCTTGTCCTGCGGAATCTCGGCAAGTCGTTCCGGCAACTGATTTAACGGAATATTCAGACTCCCGTCGATATGCCCGGTGTCCCATTCTGAGGTAGTACGAATATCGAGAATCGTGGTCGATTCTTCCAGTTCCTTCAAAGCCTGTGCCGAAATTCGCCTTGTCTGCGATACCAGTTCCGGATGGTCCTTAAGACTGTTGAGCCCCTCTTTCAGGTACCCTTTGACGTGATCGAAGCCGATTCGGCCCAGCCGCATAATCGCCTCTTCAATTTGATCTTCCTCTTCGGCGATCACGACAATCGGCGCCTGCTTATCGAGCATCGTTCCCGCCCAGGTCGCATAACGGCCCTCCAGGCCGATATTCACGCTCCCTTTGAGGTGTGCTCCCGCAAAGTCGGTGGCATCTCTGACATCAATGACCTGGGCGCCGCTTTTCAACATTTTCAGGACTTCATCCAGAGAATACGCGTGCCAGGAAGCACTGATGGCTTCACTTAACGTCTGCCGGTCTTTCCGGTTTAAGATCGCATCGTGGACAAAATAATGCGGTGCTTCGGGAAGATCGGTCGTGACCATTTCAATAAACGCTTCTTTACTCATGGGCTGCAGTGCGTAATTGTATTTTCGCTGCTCGCCTAAAGTCGTCACGGCTTCACTGCTCAACTGCTTGCCACACATGGAACCAGCGCCATGTGCCGGATACACCAGAGTTTCATCGGGAAGAGGCAGAATTTTGTTATGCAACGAGTCATACAACATACTGGCCAACTCGTGCGCCGTCACCCCAATCGATGCCAGCAAGTCAGGCCGACCGACGTCTCCCAGAAACAGCGTGTCCCCTGTCAAAATCATCTTAGGCTGATTCGGGTTTTCGTCCAGATCGTATACCAGCATCGAAATTCCCTCGGGAGTATGGCCGGGTGTTTCCAGTGTGGTTAATTTGACTGACCCTAATATGAGCTCGTCACCGTCTGCGAGCGGTTGAAATGGAAACTCGGCTTCCCCTTTACTTCCCAGATAGATCTGAGAACCAACGGCTTTCTTCAACTCAATATGCCCCGCAATGAAGTCGGCATGAAAGTGAGTCAAAATCACATGCTTAATCTGAAACCCGTGTTCCCTGGCATCTTCCAGATAGATGTCAATGTCGCGTTGGGGGTCGATGACCACCGCCTCACGCGTTTTTTCATCGGCAATCATATAAGACGCCAGCGATAAACAATCTAAATAGTAACGTTGAAAAAACATGATTCACTTCCTTCTCTCTCGAATGGATTCTTACACACGGCACTGTGCTTTTTCGCCAGTCGCAACCTGATTCCAGGGCATTTTGGCGAGCATCATGGCCATTCCACACGTATCTGTAATTCCAGCAAACATCAGACCGGCTCCTACAAACGCCGACAGTCCACTGAACCAGGGATTCACAAACATGCCTAATAGCGCCCCGGTCAGCACGAGAAAACCAGCGGCAATTCGCACCTGTCGTTCCAGCGAAATCGTCTTCTTCCCACGATTTACAGGCAGCCCCATTTGATCCCAGGCTTTCGTTCCTCCCTCGACGCTGACCACGTTAGTGACGCCTGATTCAATCAGTTTCTGACACGCCATCGAAGAACGGTTGCCGCTTTGACAAATCACATAGACGGTCGCATCGCCATTTTCATTGGTCCGTTCTTTGATGTGATCTGCACACAGTTTGTCTAAGGGAATATTCACGGCGATCGGCGCATGCACTTCGCGAAACTCCGCCGGCGTCCGCACGTCAATTACATCGACGCCTTTTTCTTCATGAAGCTTTGCCAACTCGTCCGGTTTGATTGTTTTGACTTCTGCCATTTTTCCACCTCGTCATATCGTAATTTTACGACATATTGTTTTAAAAAAGATCACTTCTGGAAAAAACGTCCTTCAATGCAGGCCATCATTTTATTCAAGTGCGGCTCGGCAACCTGATAATAGACGCTACGACCTTCACGTTCACTTGTGAAAAACCCACACCGCTGCATCAGACGCAAATGCTCAGACGCGACGTTGCTGGGAATACCACAATCTTCTGCCAACTCGCCAACGGTATAGCGGCCGCGCAGAAGCAGTTGCACAATTCGAATTCGGGCAGGATGCGCTAAAACTTTGAGGCACTCTGCAGCCTCTTCCAGCGCCTGTCCGTTAAAATCGGGGGTTTCTTTTGTAATCATGGTCTTATTACCTCATGTATATAATATCGTGATATTACGATATGTCAATCACAATATTTCTGAATTTTCAGGAAATTCAAGAGCTGGAATTCATTCTTTGGTCATTGATTCTTCATAAATGTCTGGCAAAATAGAGACTTAGGACATTCACCAGAACCACCTTCCAACGAGGTCCTCCTCATGGCAAATCTGACTTTTCTGCAAAATGAACCACTGGGGAGACGTGCTTTCCTCAAAAATGGCACCCTGTTTCTGGCAGGAGTTTCTTCTCCTGCGCTGGGAATGCTATCAGCCCGTGCGGAAGAAACCAAACAACGAGGCACCGTGCGGGTCGGGTTAGTGACTGATCTGCATTACGCCGACAAGCCGCCCGCCGGCTCCCGACACTACCGCGAAACGATTGCGAAGCTGAAAGAAGTCGTGGGGCAGTTTCAGAGTGATCGACCCGATTTCGTCGTCTTTCATGGCGACCTGATTGATTCAGGGGAATCGCTGGAGCAGGAAAAAGTTCATCTGCAAACGGTCGTCAAAGCGATCTCGGCGATGCCGTTTCCCAAACATTATGTCCTGGGAAACCATTGTGTCGATCAGTTGAAAAAAGTGGAATTTCTGCAAGGCGTCGGCCAGAAGGCCTCTTATTATTCATTCGACAAAAACGGCTTTCATTTTGTAGTACTCGACTCCTGCTTCAAAAGTGACGGCACGCCGTACGGCCGCCGCAATTTCAAATGGACCGATGCCAACGTTCCCCCACCAGAACTGGAATGGTTGCAGACCGACTTAAAGCAGACCACTCATCCCACGATTATCTTTGCCCATCAGCCGCTCGATCTAAAAGACACTGATGCACATGCGGTTAAAAATTCATCCGAGGTTCGCAAAGTTCTGGAACAATCGGGTAAGGTCGCAGCCGTCTTTCAGGGGCACAGTCATCGTAACCACTATTCAGAGATCGGCGGCATTCATTACTGCACGATGGTCGCGATGGTCGAAGGGGCGGGCCTGTCAAATAATGGATACAGTACACTGGATCTTCTTGAAGATGGTTCGCTGGTACTGAATGGATTCCGAAAACAGGACGACTATCACTGGAAGAAAAGCTAATCGATGGTCGGTACCATCGCAGTGTGAGTGAAAAAATGGAACAAGGTGGAATCAATGTCGATTCGTCACCTTGCTCCATCTCACAACCACAAATTACGTCAACAATTACTAACTGAAACGCTTAGCGTTGTTGAAGTGCTACAGACTTCGATCCGTTCTTCAGAGCAGGATCAAGGTCGAATCGATCCAGATTCATAACCTTCGTCCAGGCAGCTGCGAAGTCATTGACAAATTTCTTCTGCGAGTCTTCACTGGCATACACTTCCGCGATGGCGCGCAACTGTGAATTCGAACCGAACACAAGATCGACCGAACTGGCCATCCATTTCATCTGGTCCGTCTTACGGTCGCGACCTTCATAAAAGTGCTCACACATGGGAGACTTCTGCCACTTCGTGTTCATGTCGAGCAGGTTCACGAAGAAGTCATTGCTCAGCGTTCCCGGACGCTTGGTAAACACACCCAGCGGCGATTTCCCGGAATTCGCATTCAGCACGCGCAAACCGCCCACCAGAGCAGTCATTTCCGGCGCAGTCAGCGTCAGCAGATTGGCACGATCGACCAGCATTTCTTCTGCAGGTCTGTCGTAAGTAGTACCGTGATCCTGATAGTTACGGAACCCGTCTGCCTTTGGCTCCAACACAGCGAATGACGCTACATCGGTCATTTCCTGAGTCGCGTCGGTACGCCCTGGCGCGAAAGGAATCTGAACCTCATGTCCGCCTTTCTTTGCCGCTTTTTCAACTGCGGCACATCCCCCCAGAACAATCAGGTCAGCCAGTGAGACTTTTTTACCATCCGACTGAGCACTGTTGAATTCCGATTGAATCTGCTCCAGCTTCGGCAGAACCTTTGCTAACGTAGCAGGATCGTTCGCTTTCCAGTCTTTCTGTGGGGCAAGACGAATACGTGCTCCATTGGCACCACCACGCATATCACTGCCACGGAAGGTCGATGCCGATGCCCACGCTGTCGAAACTAACTCGGGAACGGACAGGTCCGCTGCCAGGATTTTCGCCTTGAGCTCTGCAATATCCTGCTTATCGATCAATTTGTGATCGACGGCCGGAACGGGGTCTTGCCACAATTGTGCTTCAGGCACTTCCGGACCAAGACATCGCGAGACAGGTCCCATATCCCGGTGAGTCAGCTTGTACCACGCCTTGGCAAAGGCCTTAGCGAACTGATCCGGATTTTCATGGAAACGTTTGGAAATCTTTCCATAAGCCGGATCCATCTTCAAAGCCAGGTCCGTCGTGAACATCATCGGTGAATGAGACTTGGAAGGATCATGTGCATCCGGCACGGTTCCTTTCGCAGATTCCTCTTTGGGAGTCCACTGGTACGCACCTGCCGGACTTTTTGTCAATTCCCATTCGTAACCAAACAGATTATTGAAATAGCCGTTCGACCACTCTGTCGGGGTCGCAGTCCAAGCTCCTTCCAGACCACTCGTGATCGTGTCATCTGCGTTCCCTTTGCCAAATTTGTTCTTCCAGCCGAGTCCCTGTTCCGCAAGACTGGCGCCTTCGGGTTCGGGACCGACGTTCCCTTTAGGACTGGCGGCACCATGTGCTTTACCAAAGGTGTGACCGCCAGCTATCAAAGCCACGGTCTCTTCATCATTCATCGCCATGTTTCCGAAGGTTTCGCGAATGGCCTGCGCTGATGCCAGCGGATCCGGCTTACCACCGGGACCTTCCGGATTGACATAGATCAAACCCATCTGTGTCGCGGCAAGAGGGTTATCGAGTTTTTTATCATCTTTGTAACGTTTGCTACCCAGCCACTCACTTTCCGGTCCCCAGTAAACGTCCTTTTGCGGTTCCCAGACATCAGCACGGCCTCCGGCAAAACCAAATGTCTTGAATCCCATTGACTCCAGGGCGCAGTTACCGGTTAAGACCATCAGGTCGGCCCATGAAATTTTTCGGCCGTATTTTTGTTTGATCGGCCAGAGCAACCGACGAGCCTTATCCAGGTTTGCGTTGTCAGGCCAACTGTTGAGGGGGGCGAAGCGTTGTGTGCCATCCGATGCACCGCCGCGACCGTCAGACACGCGGTAGGTACCTGCACTGTGCCAGGCCATCCGAATGAACAACGGACCATAGTGACCGTAGTCCGCGGGCCACCAGTCTTGGGAAGTGGTCATCAATTCTTTGATGTCCTTCTTCACTGCTTTCAAATCGAGCTTCTGAAACTCTTCAGCGTAATTAAAATCTTCCCCCATCGGATTACTTTTGAGTGAATTCTGATGCAGGATGTCCAGATTCAACTGATTCGGCCACCAGTCCCCGTTTGACATGCCCCCGGCCGCAGTGTGTCTCTGGGACGGACTTTTTTGTGCACCCATCACCGGGCACTTACTGATATCCTGTTTCCCACCGTCTTTCGTGAGGGACGGATGTTTCTGGGCGAAGCCGGCCGTCGCGATGCAGAGCACCGAACAGCCCACTATGACACGAGCGAAGTGCGTTGTCTTGATCATGATCTCTCCTTGGATTTGGGTTGAAATTGAACGTGTTCCATGCGGAATGATGAATCAACGTCAGTTAATTATGGACCCGCACGTCTAATAATTCCAATGCATTCTGCGTATAGGTGCCATGCACCAAACGCATTGTTAAATCGCCGAGACCGAGGGATCACGTTGACATAATCCTCTTATATAACTGCACTTACAATCCATAACACCAAGCCGGAGCAATCGAAACTGCTGTGAAGATCCTTGATGCATCAATTGATGCAAGTCGTTTACTGACAATCAGTTAATTCTTTCCTGCCTTGGTGAAATGTACATCATTTTTCGTCGTCTTTCATTTGATCGAGCTTGATTCTGTTGACGTCGCGCTTGACCGGACGGATCAGGTGCCTGATACTAGCGGGAACCACTTCACAAACCCTTAAATGACTCGCTCAGAGGTATCACCATGCAGGCTGCGACAATGCGTTATCCATTAGAAGTGAAATCGAAAGAGACATTATTTGTTTTGACGCTTTCCCTTCTGGCTCTGATCCTCCTCTCCGGAAGCACCGCCTTCTCTGCTGAAAAATCGCGAGATCCCAATATCGTTTTCATCATCGCCGATGACCTGGGTTATCAGGAACTGGGATGTTACGGGCAGAAATGGATTAAAACGCCGCACATTGACAAGATTGCCAAAGAGGGAATTCGCTTCACGCAGTTCTATTCGGGCAACGCGGTCTGTGCTCCCTCCCGCTGCAATTTGCTCACAGGCAAACATCCCGGCCACGCCTACGTGCGCAATAACGGAAAACCTCAATATGTGCAGCACATGAAAGAAAAAGAGGGGTGGGAATATCCCGGTCAGCATCCGATTCCCGATTCGGAAATCACGATTGCTGAAATGTTGAAGCAGAAGAACTATGCCACCGGCGCCATGGGCAAGTGGGGACTCGGACATTTTGGGACAACCGGCGATCCGAATTTACAAGGCTTTGATCTGTTCTACGGCTTCAATTGCCAGGTTCACGCTCACAATCATTATCCCAAGTTTCTCTGGCGGAATCACGAGAAAGAAATTCTGCCGGGCAACGACCGGACCTTATATGGTAAAACGCATTCCCAAGATAAATTTGTAGAGAATGGGCTCGACTTTATTCGCCAGAATCAGGATCGACCGTTCTTTCTGTATCTGCCGTTTGCCATTCCGCATCTGGCGATTCAGGCGCCGGAAGAATCTCTGGCTGAATATCAAGGAAAGATCCCGGAAGAAAAATACAAGCACCGCGGCTACATTAAACACCCACATCCCCGCGCCGGCTATGCTGCCATGATCACGCATATGGATAAGGGCGTCGGCCAGATCATGGATCTCTTGCAGGAACTGAAACTGGACGACAATACGATTGTCTTTTTCACGTCTGACAATGGACCGACTTACGATCGTCTGGGAGGATCGGATTCCGAGTTCTTCGAATCGGCGGGGCCCTGGCGCGGGTTTAAAGGCAGCCTGTATGAAGGTGGTATTCGTGTGCCTCTTGTCGTGCGTTGGCCCGGTCATATTCAGCCGGGAGAAGTCACCGATCATCTGTCCGCTTTCTGGGATGTGATGCCGACGATTGGCGCTATCACAGGAACCAAAGCGCCGTCTGACATTGATGGCATCAGTTTCCTGCCGACGTTGCTTGGCAAACCGCAGCAGCAGAAACAGCATGAATATCTCTACTGGGAATTCCCGGCTTACACGGGCCAGCAGGCGGTTCACATGGGAGACTGGAAAGGGGTTCGACAAAACCTGTTAAGGAAGAAGAACCCGCAAATGAAGATTGAACTTTATAATCTCAAAACTGATCCAAGCGAACAACACGATGTCGCCGATCAGAACCCGGAAGTCGTCGCTCGGATCAAATCGATTATGAAAACGGGCCGAACTCCCTCGAAAACATTCCCGTTCCCTGCTTTGGATCAGCAGTAAGCAGGATCGGGATCGCTTTCGCTTCTTTTGTTGGAACGACTATTTTGAGACTTCTTTAATCCAGGCAAACAGGCTGTCTCCAATCTGCAGATAACCACTGGTAGCCGGGTGAACGGCGTTGTTTTGCCGTACCGTTTTCTCAGGGTTATGTGCGTTGAAAGGAACACTCTTAGCGGGATAATTGTGGACGCAATCCAGGTTTAGATGGGTTGGCACCAGATAAATCTGTTGTTTCTCTTTAGCTCCGAAGTGTGAGTTGAGTCGTTCAACGACATGGTGTTGATTGCGCTTGTATTGCCAGCGGGTCTGGCCACGACCGTTGGTAGTGCTAAATGCATCCTGAGTCGCCGCGGGAGGCACTGGCAACATCAAACCGATTTTGGTCTGGGGATTAAAATCGTGAATCATCTTCACCAGAATATCGAGGTGATTGATCATTGTGTCGGTTCGCTCTGCTATCGTTTCATCAGTGGCAGAGTAAACATCATTAGGTCCCAGAAAAATTGTGACCAGGTCCGGCGCTGTACCTGCGTTGAACTCTTTACAGTAACGGGGAAAATCCAGTTTCGGTTTCCCCTCTTGATCTGCATATAAAAATGGGCTGCCTCGCTCACGGTAGTTGCCGGTACGGGCTGTCTCTTTAAAGTGCGTCGCAAAACGTACGGCGGTCCAGCCACCATAGCCTTCATGCTGCACGCCTTCTTCGTTCTTCGGGTTATGCGAGCCAATCAGTTTCAGAGCAGGCCCTTGAAATTTCTGGCTCAGATCGCGAACATGTTTCGGGTAGATCGAGTTGTGTGTCAAACTGTCACCAATCATCAGGATGCTGGCCGTCTTCTCTTTTCCAGCATCCTGGGGAACAACACGAAGTCTTGATTCCTTTGAAGCAACAATCTGATTCTTCTGGTCGAGTACATTTAACGTGAATTTGTAATCGCCAACTTCTTTTTCTTCAGGAGTGAACGTCCAGCGTTCATTCTGTAAATGCCCTCTATTACAGTGCACGTCAAACACATAATTCGCGGGATTCAACACCAGACAAACGTTGTCAAAATAAATGTTGGTTTCCATTCCGGGAACCGCATAAATGATCTCAGGCAAAATCAACCGTAAAGGATCTTGCGCCTTCTGTTCGGTCTCAGGTTTCGCTGGTTCCTCTGCATGAGACGTACCACAATAAAGGAACAGGCAGAGATTGAAGAGTAATGCAAATCGAAATACAGAATTCATGTTGCTTCCATTTAAAAATCGGGTAACCAGACGAGTGTGCGAGGGAGACCAACAAAAGCAGCGTCTGTTGTCAGGCGACTTTCTTAGTTTCATTTAGTCGAAAATTATTCGAAAAAAGAGGGACAGGCAGTCAACCTGTCCCCCTAGTTTTTAGCATATGCGGCTGATTATTTTTTCCCGATGCAGTAAAGTTTGTCTGTCATCTTCAGATAGATTTTTCCGTCTGAGAAAACCGGAGTCGCGAGCGCAAAACCTTCCAGCGGGTTTTCGGAGACGACTTTGAACTGATCACCTTGATCCAGGACGAAGGTCGTACCATCTTCACGTGTAACGTAAATATGACCATCGGCCAGAATTGGTGAGGCACTGAATTTGTGACGGCTGCGAGGCAGGCGATCGCCCCAGATTTTCTTCCCGGTTTTGACGTCAAAACAGAGAACCTCGCCTTTGTCGGCACAGATGTAGAAGCGACCATTGATGGCGGCAGGTGTCGGAACGTCAGAGAAATCTCCCTTGGCTTCATTCGTCCAGGCAACATGCGACTTGGTTACATCGCCTTTTCCGCCCAGCTCAATTCCGGTCACGGAACCGCCGCGGGCGTAAGGAGCAATCAGAAATCCGTCGCTGACAACGGGAGAAGAGATCGAACGGAAGTATTTATGCTGTGTCGGATTCAAACCACCGGCCCGCCAGAGTTCTTTACCCGAACCGGCATCATGGGCGGTCACGTGATCGGCACCGAGTACATAAATCAGTTCTTTCCCATCCTGATTCACGACAACAGGAGTCGAATAACTCTGGTTGGCTTCTTCCGGTGCATCCAGATTTCGATCCTGCTTCCAGACTTCTTTTCCGGTGGCTTTATCAAAGGCGACAAGATAAGAGTTGTCACTCTGCATACAGGCGATGACAACCAGTTTATTCGTCAAAACGGGAGATGTTCCCAGGTCCCACCAGAGTGTATCTTCGCCATATTCTTTCTGCAGGTTTTTCTGCCAGAGAATTTTTCCTTCTTTATTGAGGCAGGCCAGATCACCGCTCTTGAAGTAGGCAAAGACAAATTGATCGTCGGTGGCCGGCGAAGGACTGCTGCCACTTCCTTTTTTGTGTTTCCCGGCGCGTTCTGTGCCGAAGTCTGTTTCCCATTTTTTCTTGCCGGTATTTTTATTCAGGCAGAGAACGCGGTTCTTTCCTTCGGAAGTAGTCGTCAGGAACAGATCATCGCCCCAGATCACGGGTGTCGAACCGCTGACGCCGGGAAAGTCGACTTCCCAGAGAATGTTTTTGTCGCTGCCCCAGGAAACAGGATAGCCGCTTCCCTCTGCGACGCCGTTGGAAGTCGGGCCGCGCCAGCCAGGCCAGTTGCCGGCAAACGTGGTGGATGCAATCAACAGAGATAGCGTGACTGTTGCCAATAAAGCTTTCATTTGGTTACCTCGGAATTTGTGAGTCTTTTATGAACTGATTTCAGAGATCAATTCTTTTATTTGGATGGATTACGTTTGTGGAGAGAACTCCGATTATAGCATGGCTGGAAAACGGATTTCATTCAGAATCGAAGTATTTTTTGACGATCCAGTCAGGTTGGTGCTGGTCTGGTTTTCGCTTTCGCCCCGTTAAATCGATGTTTTCCGGCTTGGGATGATCAGATGTGAGCGGCTGCTTGTCGTCCGTTTTTTTCTGCCAGTCCTTCAACTGTGCCAGCATCTTCTGCACCCGCTCTTTTTGCCCCGGATTCTGGGACAGGTCCTGTAGTTCATGAGGATCTTCTTTAAGATCAAAGAGTTGCGTCTTATTGATTTGCGGATAGCGGATCAGTTTCCAGCGATCATCGCGAACCGCCCGCATCAAGTCTTCATAGGTCGTAAACAGCGAATCACGAACGCGGTCTGTTTTACCTCTCCAGATCGGTGCCAGATCTGAACCTTCGACTCCGGGGGGAACTGTGATATGGGTCAGATCACAAACCGTCGGAAAGATATCGTACAGATAAACCAGTGCATCAGTCGATTTGTTTTGCGGGATGCCGGGGCCTTTGAAAATCAACGGTGCCTTCATGCTGTGCTCGTACAGATTCTGTTTTCCGAGTAAACCATGACTGCCCAGCGCCAACCCATGATCGGAAGAGAACACGACAATCGTATTCTTGTCGAACCCTTTGTCTTTGAGTGTGTTCAAGATTCGCCCGATGTGTGAGTCCATGTCCGTGATCATGCCGTAATATTCTGCCAGCTGCTCGCGAATGATTTCCGGCTGTCGCGGCCAGCCCGTTAATGCTTCATCCCGGCCTGTCATCCAGCCGTTGTTAAACGGATGCTGAGGTTTGAAGTTTTTCGGTAGCGGCGGTTGTGCGTTTTGATAAGGCTTCATAGCTGAAGCAGGTGGCATACGAGGATCGTGAGGCGCTGTGAAAGCGACATAGGCATAGAAGGGTTTGTCTTTAGGCTGCTGCTTCAGGAAATCGACAGCCGCGTCAACGAATAATTCGCTCGAAAACTTGGCGCCCTGCCGTTTGTTCTGAAACTTTCCATTTTTCAAATCAACGACAGGAACTTTTAAGTGGTTCGACATGCCTCCGATAAAAGCAGCGGTGCCGGTTGTGAAACTCTTCTGGAATGAGTCACGCTGGTTGTGCCATTTCCCCGTTCCGAACGTGGTGTAACCTGCCTGCTTCAATAATTGAGGCAGTGTGATGACTCCCTTCAGATCCATGGGTACGTGATAGAGCGTGCGTCCACTGTTGAGCATCGCCCGGCTGGGTTGGCAGACGGCTCCATGAATCGACCCCATACAAAAGGCATTCCGAAAACTGAAACCGGTTTTCACCAGCGTATCCAGATTCGGCGTTTGAATATGGGGATTATCATAGGCGGCAATGGCGTCGGCCCGCTGGTCATCACTAAACAGAAACAGGATGTTAGGACGCGATTTGGTTTGCGTGTCTGCTTCACTTCGATTCAAAGGCAGGCAGAGCCCTGCTAAAACGAGTACTGCCAAAAACAGATTACGTCTCGATGTTGTCATAGTGTCTATTCCGGAAGGTTTGAGCGACGGCTGGATATATTTGAGGCTGTTTGAGACTGCGAAAAAGCCAGTCAACTTCAAATTCTAACATGGATGTCGGGCGAGTTCCTGCTAAATTCCTGTTCAATTGCGAAATCAGTCAATTTTGAAGAAGCGGCGGCCTTTCAGCTCGAAACGCGGTAGTGAGCCGGGAGGCACTGCAGTGACTTCAGCCTGAAAGTTCAAACGATCTTTAATCGCGCTGGTGACTTCTTTCACGAGTTGTTGCTGTTGTTCATCGGACGTAATGGATTCAATTGGCTCCAGTTCAATTTTCATATGCTGCATCGCACGAATCGTACGGACTTCGATACGATATTCTGCCAGCTGATCGAAGGTGCGGAGGATGGCTTCCAGACTGGAAGGAAAAACGTTATTGCCGCGAATGATGACCATGTCATCGGCGCGTCCCAAAATCCCTCCCTTCAGTCGCAGTAACGCGCGACCGGACGGGCAGGCATCAGTATCTTCACAAACCAGATCTCCGGTACGGTAACGAATCAGCGGTGAACCAATCCGTCCCAGGTTCGTGATGATTAACTCCCCCTGCTCTCCCCGTTCCACGGGCTCCAGCGTTTCCGGATTCACGATCTCGGCGATGCATTCCGTTTCAAGAATGTTCAAGCCTCCCGGATTTTCCAGTGGTTCAATTCCCAATGCACCAATTTCCGTCATGCCCCAATGATCAAAAACGCGTGCTCCCCAGGCCTGTCCAATCCGCAGCTTGGTCGCTTCGATATTTCCCCCCGGCTCTCCGGCCACGATCAAAGCCCGCACTCGACTACTGGCCAGATCGATGTTCTCTGCTTCAGCCACTTCGGCCAGTCGCAGCGCATAAGTCGGCGTACAGCAGACTGCGGTGATTTTGTTATCCAGAATCATGCGCAGCCGCGCTTCACTTCCCATGCCCCCCCCTGCCAGGCAGAAATTTCCCAGCCGCGTGGCACCTTCAAAGGCGGCCCAGAATCCAATAAAGGGGCCGAAGGAAAAGGGAAAGAAAACCCGGTCTTCCGGATAGAGGCCTACGATCCGATAAATTTGCGCCCAGCATTCGCCAAACCAGTCCCAGCTGGCTTTGGTATCCAGCCAGCGCATCGGGGAACCGGTGGTTCCTGATGTCTGGTGCATCCGCGTGTATTGTTCCAGCGGGTAGGTCAGGTTCGTTCCATAAGGGAGATGTGACGAATGGTCTTCCACCAGTTCGGATTTCGTCGTGATCGGCAATTTCTGCAGGTCGGACAGGCTTTGAATTGACTCAGCCGTCACACCTGCTGCCTGCCACTTGTTTTGCCAGAAAGGATTGGAAGCAGAGACCTCTTTCACAAGTTCTTGCAAACGTTGCAGTTGGCGTGCTTCGATTACTTCCCGACTCTGGTTTTCCGGCCGGTTTGGTGACTCATTCATAAAATTGCTTAATTGATTCATTCTGGGACATCAGTGAGGTTATTTCAAGATATCTCTTATTCTGCCGCAACTTGAATGAATTTCCAACCTAACGGGGATTCCCACAGAGAAAATAACTGTGGGAACTGTGTTTGAGCGACTTCTGGAACCAGTTGATAGTTAAAGGGTTATTGAAGTGAAACTATCTAACATGACCAATCCAACAAGCACTCAAGTCACGAAATGGCGAGGACGATGATATCGATACAGTGGGTTGTCCTGATTGACGAAAGAAATACGGTTCAGATGAGAATCAGGATCGCCTGATCATTGACGACAACATAAGAACTGACATCCGGAGACGAGAAATTTATGGTTGCGGACGGTAGTAAAGAGTTGAAACTGGGGTTCCTGACGACGATTGAATGCCCGGATGGCGCATTGATCGGGGGCTTACTGGTGACCAATCATTTTGGCAGGCCACTGGAATTTCAATGTACAACTCCAGTCAAGCCGAACCGGACGCAAGAGGTATTATACGGTCCCACGCTGGTTCCGTTTCTGCTGGGTGAAGTGATCGGCCGGACCCTGGTCGAGAAGATGAACGTTAAACCGAACCTGGTACTGGTTGAGCAGGAACAGGCGCTGGAGTTGCAGAATCATATTTCGATTCCCGTCGCGTTTCTATCGGATATCGAACAAATTTTTGATGAGAATGCCGACTTCATCTGTGAACAGGTCGGCCGGAACAGACTGCGCTTCGATGCAGGTCATCAAACGGGGAAAGCAGCCATTGAAAATACCAGCAAAAATATTCCCACCGACGCCGATTTGGGGGAACCTTTTGAGCGTGTGCGTGAAGCCTTAAATGAAGCGGTCAAAATGGGATCTTCCCGTTGACATTTTTCAAGCAGGCATGATGAATTAACTCAAAGGCACTTCGTTCATAATCAGGCGGATACGTGGAAGATTCAGGAATCCAATCAGACAACAATATTGAAACACGAAATGCGACCAGGCATACAGGCGGCCCTCATTTCCTTCCGCCGCCCGTCGTTCCGGATACCGTCCCGATCTCGCAAGGCGATCGAGAGTTTCTCCAGCAGCAAATTGGCAGTGATGCGATTCCCTTGACGGTCTCGGCCTCAGTCTTTGCCTCGGGTATGAATGGAGCGCTGACGCGCAAATTCAATCTGGAAACATCATCGGTTGGGCTATTGGACCGTGCCGGTTTACAACCGAAATGGAAGCCGACGCGGCCGCGTGTGAAGACCTTTGGCATGACCTTCCCCGATGGTCTGGAGTTCATGCCGACCAAGGAGGAAGATGAATCAGACACGGAATTGAAACAGATCAAAGGGCCGAAAGCGCCTGCCGCTGAGAATACAGAACACAAAAAGCCTACGCGGCTCAAACCACCCGCCAATGCATTATCGCTTGAAGACCGCCTGTTTTATTTACTGCAACCTCCTTTGCAATCCTGGCTCGCGGGTCAGGAACTGCTGATGCCGTTTGAACCGTTCCCATATCAATATGAGGGGATTGCCTGGCTGTTTTCACAAAAATCAGCGTTACTTGCCGATGAGATGGGGCTCGGCAAAACCATGCAGACTATCACAGGGGTCCGGCTGTTATTGCGCAGCGGTCAGGTCCGTCGCATCTTACTGGTCTGTCCCAAACCGCTGATTCCCAACTGGCAGCGTGAATTTAAATTCTGGGCAGAAGAACTGCCGGTGACTGTTGTGCAAGGTGATACGAATCGTCGAAAGATGATCTGGGAAATGCCGAATACTCCCATCCTGATTGCCAACTATGAATCGATGGCGCGTGACTTTGAAACGATGGGGGAAGAAAACATTCCCCGTTTTGATCTCGTGGTTCTTGATGAAGCGCAGCGGATCAAAAATCGGGATTCCCGTACCGCAGGGGTAGCACGCTCGATTCCTCGCAAACGCAGCTGGGCACTGACAGGCACCCCCATCGAAAATCGTCATGAAGAGATGGCATCGTTATTTGAATGGATGGAAATCATTCCCCCCCGAGGCACGCCTGATTTACGGCAGCTGCAGGCACTCTCCAAAGAGTTTATTCTCAGACGTACTAAAGATCTAGTGATGACTGACCTGCCACCCCGCCTGGACCGACCGGCTTATCTCGAACTGAATCCGGCGCAAAAACATGCATACGAGACCGCTGAGAAAGATGGGGTGATCCAGCTAAATGAAATGGGCGAATCGATTACGGTCCAGCATGTGTTCGAGCTGGTGCTGCGATTGAAGCAGATTACCAACTTTGACCCGGTAACAGGTGACAGCTCCAAGCTGGATCGACTGGAAGCAGACATGGAAGAAATTGCCGCCAGTGGAGGCAAGGCCATCTTATTCAGTCAATGGACGAAACCGCTGGACTTTATGGCCGAACGTTTGAAGCGTTTTGGAACTCTGGTTTATCACGGCGGCATTCCCACCAAACAGCGTGAACCGATTCTCGATCAATTCAAACACGACCCGAATTCACACCTGTTGTTGATGAGCTATGGAACCGGTGCCGTTGGTTTAAATCTGCAGTTTGCCGGCTATGTGTTTCTGTTTGATCGCTGGTGGAATCCTGCGATTGAAGATCAGGCCATCAACCGCGCCCACCGGATCGGACAGAAAACCCAAGTGATCGTCACGAAGTTCATCTGTAAAAATACCATTGAAGAACGTATCGACATGGTCTTGGAACAGAAACGGGAACTCTTCCGGTCCATCCTGGGTGACGGCGATACCACGTGCGAATCGCGCAGTCTGACGGCTGCGGAAATCTTCGGCTTATTCGACCTGAAGCAGAAAAAGGGAGACGTCACCAAAAAGATCGCTCCCCAGGTTTCAAAAAAACCAGCAGCTTGAAGCACTCACGATCAATTTGACGTTAGTGGGCTGGATGTCATGGCGCCCGTTTCGTCAGTGACGTTGATAAACCAGATTTTGGTTCCTTCCGGTGGTGCTGCGCCGGAGATCAAACTCCCCTTCACTTCTAATGGAATCGCGTGCCACTTTCGTTCGGGATTCGGCCCTTCGTCTGTGGTATATTGCAGAACGGCTGTTTTGATTTTGATCGGTCGCGCCAATTCAGCAGTCACCTGTTTCCCATTGATTTCTGGATTTTTGACAACAGGCAGCGGCGGCTTGTTCTGCAGTTTTTCATTAATGAATCGTTCAATTTCGACAGGAGCCCATCCCGCGGGGTGGCTATGACGCATTTTGACTTCGATGCGAATATTTCGCGGCGTCGTTTCTCCCACGGCTTCATAACTGCGCTGATACGCGCTTAACCAATATGCGAAATCATTGGTGCCGTTGACAAAGAAAATTGGCATCTGGACAGCGCACAGATAGTGCCCCGGATCATAAAGCTGCATCCAGCGCTTCGCATCTTCAGGAGGGAGTCGTGTGATCGATTTCTCAAAGACAGAATGATTATCGAGAAAACCGCAACCATAAACGGGAACAGCGGCTTTGAATCGATTATCCAGACCGGCGACGATACACGTCAGGTAGCCGCCCCACGAAATACCTGTGACAGCTGTTTTATCTTTGTTGACTTCGGGGAAAGAACGAATTAAAGAGTGCGCTAAAATTGCATTTGCAGGAGCATGATAACACCAGTGCTCCGACTGGTCGTCTTTGACGGCTTCGAACTTTTCGACGTGTGATTGATTCGGCCCCCCTTGGGGTAAGGGTATTCTATTTTCTCGTTTGTGCGGATTTTTGTCTTCTGATGGGCGAGTGCCAGCCAAGTCCATGGCAATGGCGGCGTAACCTTTTTTCGCCCATAGTTCAGCCCACTCTTTGAACGCAGTGCCTCCACCGCCGTGAATCAGTACGATTCCGGGGTACGGTCCCGGTTGAGATTCCTTCAACCCGAGTGTTTCAGGAGACGCATAATAGGCAAATACCTTTGTTGGTTTCCCACGATAGTTTAACCCCTGATAAACCAGTGATCGGACAGGCGATTTCTCATCGACCCACTCAAATTGCGGTGCCTGGCTGAGTGCCTTTAAATCCCAGGGCGTTGCCTCAGGCAGACGGGGATCTGGTTTGATCAGGTCGGCTGCGTGAAGTGAGCCGGAGATAAGCAGAGAGATTGTGAAGAGGAACAGCAGAATTCTGGAGCGTCGAATCAGATTCATAAAGTCACCATCGGCATTGCAAGGAAAAATTGGAATGAACGATGATTATCTGATATCGAAACAGGGTTCGCAATAGCGGGGATCAATTTGGCTCAGTCGAAACCTGTTTAAAATAACAGGCGGTAAAGCGCGGAACAGAAAATGATTCCAATCGTGATGACAGAACCCACAATACTGACACAAACCGCGGCAGTTCCTGCCTTGAACATGTTTTGAGATTCTTCAGGCAACTGCTTGCCGAGCAGATTCCAAATCGATTTTAAAACCTGGTTAAACATCTGAGCGCAAAGAACAGTTGTCATTGATAACACAATAATCGCCCAGTGCGTTGCCGAAAGCCCCAGCAGCATGGCGGTTGCTATGACAGCACTACCAGTAAAAAAATGGATAAAAAACGTACTGTCCAGGCGAATTCCGAATGCAATGCCTCGTTCGGCGTCGACCAGACGCTGTCTCCATTCCGGCCGTAGTTTGCTTGTAATTTCACGCCGTCCCGAGTCGGCACGGAATGTTTTAACCTGAGTATCTTGTGAATTGATCACGATCAAGATTCCTGTTATTGGGCTGCACTACTAAATAAGGAAGATAAATCAGATGGCCCTGTACCAAAATTTCCGAATCGAGGCATGATGGTTAAACCAATACCAGCGTTCCCGGTACTTTGGTCGTATGTCATTCCCAGACTCATGAGGAAGTCGGCACCTGTCCTGGTAATCGAGAGCGTTTGCCCGCGATTGATATTTTCGCCCAGGTCATATGCGGTACTGATGCCGGCACTCCATTTTTGACTCATTACATAACTTAGACTGGCAGATAAAATCTGACTATCGAGACCGCCCCCCCCTTTAATTTGCTGCATCGCCACATTCACCGACAAACGATTGGTTCGCTTGCTGGTCAGTGAGACGTCCCAAAGCTCCTGGCCACCGTCAAACAGATCGTAGTAGGCATTTGCAGCCAGGGTCGTCCGGTCACCAAGGAACCATTGGTAATGCCCGCCGAGTAGACCAAAGTCTTCACCAAAGTTATCACGTTGGGCATCAGGGAAGTAGGACGCTTCAAGGTCTAAGGTCATCCAGTCTTTAATGCGCTGTTGATCGGGAGGCCCCGATTTTGTTTGCAGACGATGACGCCAGGCCATGCGTAATACCTGTTGATCATCAACCATTTCATAGTAAGGGTCTGTCACACCGCGACCGGCACCGGTTCGCACAGCATAAAACCGAGGATCAAACTGAGGCGGTAAGACACCACCAAATGTATTGATCACCAATCGTTCGCGAAATCGTTCCTGTGCATTGTCATCAAATTCGTTGTACTGCGCGATATTACTCAAGTTCTCACTGGAATCGCTGAATGAGTAATCACCTTCCAGTGACATTTTATGCGCCAGGCCATTCAGATTAAAAAACGGACTGTATACATCGGCAAAAATGCGTTCAAACTGGATGCTGCCACGCAAACCTGCCGAGCCGTAGAGCCGGTCGATTGTCTGTTGTTGCAGCCCCTGCTCCCAATAGGCGGCTTCACCCATGACATAGGGTACCATTTTGAACGGTCCCAGATGGAACGGGGCTTCCAATTGGTTCCGCGTCATCGCCACCAGACCTTGAGAGTCAGCAATGAACGGCAGAGGCGTGAAGACATCCTGCTGCGGATTGTAAGGCGCCGCAGCAGGTTTTAATTTTCCATATCCAACAGAAGAGTGTGAGGTCCAGCTTAGCAAATTCCCGAACAACGGCTCTCCCAGCAGATACAGATCTGCTTTGGGTAGCCAGTCAGTTGTATCATTGAAATTATTCAACTTGGTCCTTCCAATCACTGACCAAGACCAGTTTTCCTGCTGCTGTTTCAGGTGCAGCAGTGTTTCGACATCTTTCGCCGAATCGAAATCCGATTCGAAATATTCTTCCTGAAAGTTTCGGTCCGAAATCAAGCCACCTTCGCCGGTCAACGTCATGCCAAACGGAGATTCTTGTCTGTGCTGCAAATTGATTAAATAACGATCTTTGGTTGATGGAACCAGGGCGCGACGGTCCAGACCCAGATTATCCGTACCGGAATCATGGATATAAAACATTTTCCCGCCGCCGTTGAAAACATTATCGAACCCAAGCAGATTTGAACCGTTATAGTTTCCTGATTGTCCGATACCAACTCCACGATACGAGTAGTAATCGACCTGGCCTTTCCATTCGGTTCCCGGTTGGCGTTCAAGACCGAGTAGCTTATACATATCCCATTCTGTTTCGACCTGGAAACCAAAGATGCGGTCGTTGCCAAAACGTAATCCAGAAATCGGAAAGTAAATGTCTTCCGCCGGACTGGTTACATAAGGCAGATAGAGCAGTGGAACATCCCCCACCAGGAATGTGTTATTGGAGCTTGAAATCCAGGCACGCTTATTGGGCACCGGTTGACCTGTCAGTGGATCCAGTTCCATAGAACCCGAACCGATCCAGGGCATTGTCTCGCGATCTTCAATAAAGATATCCGAAGATTGAATCCGGTAGCCGGGCTTTCCAAACTGGCTACCGGTAGCCCAGGCATTCTGTGCCAGATACGCGCCTTTGGAAAGCTGACGAATCTGGCTGGCACGTACCCGAATATTTTCCCCCAGTTCGGGAACATGCGTCTTCAGTTCTGCGTCCAGCATGACGCCCCGTCCTTCACGGGCATCATAAAAGGCGCGATTTGCCTTCAGATGATATGTCCCCTGACGAATTTCGATATTACCTTCCAGATAGATCTCGAACGGTGTTTCTTTTGACTGACGAATCTCTGAGTTAAAGTTCTGTGTATCGCGGCCGTCCGTCCAGATAATAATCCGGTCGGCTGACATGTCGACCATTCCCAGCCCATTCACACCATCGATCAATAAATTCACGCCCCCCGTAATCACCCAGATCTGTTCGGGAGGAACGGTGTGTGTTGAAGGGAAGCTCTGAACGTTATACGGAACGGCACTTCGGGGAAACAATCGAATTCTGCGAAAGCCAACATTCAGTTCCGGTTCCGGCATCGGCGCAAATTCCGGCCCTTCCAGAGGTGGCTTCTCGACAATAAACTGAGCACGCTTCAGTTGATGGTCATGGGGAACGCCACGCCGCTGGGTAGCCCGTTTCAACAAGGGATCATCATCGGAGGCAATATTAGCTGCGGAACGCCGGATCTTGGCTTTGACCCCGTTTTGAGTGACCAGATTGACCAGCAAGCTGTTTTCATTTTTTGACTCGCCGGGAAGATCAACCCGCACTTCGCCTTCGAGATAAACCGAAACACGATCTGTTTTTCTGGATTTACGATGCCAGATCACCATCTGCCGTGACCGCAAAACGGCATCGCCCTGCTGAATACGGCAATTGCCTTTCAGTATCGAGACTTTGACAAAATCTTCTTCCCACTGTTGAGAGTACTCGGCTGAGATTTCAATCGATTCTTCTTCAGAGGGTTCGTACTCGGATTCTTCATAAGAGGCTTTAGGAGCACCAAAAAAGCTGGTTTGTGCAGGCGCAATCGTGGCGGCTCCGCCGAGCATTGTAATGAAAACAAATGCTAGCCAGAGGATGTGCGAAACATACCGGTAAACGGAATTAATCTCGCCCGACACGGGCACTCCTGAAGTGATAACCGAGTAGGTCAATCTTCTGATGAAGGGGATGGTCTGGATTGAATACCCTGCTTTTGCCGGGACGACAAAAAACGCAGGATAACGGTTCGTGGTCAGCAGTCGCGAACTCCGTCTGCGGAACCAGGATAAATGGGCGCGGATTATAGGCTGATTTCCGAAAGAGTGTCAATAACAGTTGACCGGCAGATATGGTTCATAAAGGAGTTATAAACCACTACCCTGTCAATCTTTATGACGATCGACTTCAGGCCCGTTCGCTGCCGTCCTGAATTTGAAAAAACGAGCCGTTTGAGACCATCCATAAACGCTCAACAGCGCAATCGCCGGCACAAGCGGAGCCCGCATTCGCATGTTGGTCCAATAGAAGAGATGCACCAGCGTGAAACTAAAAAGCAACCAGATTAATGGCTCCCATTTTTTCTCTCTCTTCCAGATTACCAGAAAAAGGCCGCTCAGACAGCCAATGAGAATCGTTGTGTAATAACCGGCGATGCCCCAGCCGATTACTGAGTGAGAGGTAATGGTGGAACTCGTCAGAGGAGAAATATTCCAGAAACGTCTCAATCGCAGCAGGCAAGCCTTTACGAATAAATCGGTCTTTTCCGCAATATTGTGCTTTGCCCGCTGATACATCCAGCGATCTCGCTCCTGCTCTGTTTTGATCGGCGGATCTGCCTGCGCAATATCTTGTTCCAGGCCTTTTTGCCAGACATCCAGGCTTTTTCCTGACCAGACAGCGCCCCACGGTTGCTGGACGACTTCTTTGTAAAAGACCGGATTATTCCCCAGCAGCAAGGTATAGCCGCCATGCGTGGTCGACAGAATCGGAGACTGAAACACCAGCAGATTGCGCATGACCCAGGGAGAGACCGCCAGCATGATACCGGCTGCGAGGACAGCAAGTCGCTTCAGTTCGCTTTGTTCAATTAAAGCCGTTTTAAGGCTGCGAAAATGGAGTAACAACGTGCTGGCACAGCGGAAAACCAGCCAGATTCCGAAGAACGCCAGATAAGTCGGGCGGCACAGAATCGCCAATCCCCAGACAATGCCAGTCCAGAAAGTAAGCGGAATCCGTACCTGCGTCTCGGAAGACACCGGATCTGTTGAGAGACTGGTGACCAGCAGAAAGAGTAACAGACTCGTGAGAAATGCAGCGAGCACTTCCGTCATCGCATAGGTTGTATATTGCAGCAGAATCGGATCAGTGGCGACAATCGCTGCAGCCACCAGAGCCGCTCCTTCCATTTGAAGTGCTTTTCCCGCTTTCCAGGTAAACCAGACAGTGAGTATTCCCAGAATGATTTGCACAATGCCAACACCAACCGAACCTGCATTCAGAAAATAAATCACTGCTAACAGACACGGGTAAAGCGGAGGACGAAACGCAGTCGGACGAATTTCTGTTTCCTGCTCAGGATTGCTGGAAGAATACCCGTTTCCCGCAACCAGGTTTCGGGCAATCGCAATGTACGCATCCCGGTCTTGCCTTAGTTGATCGCTCTGCAGTACCACCATTGTCAGACGCAGACCGCCCGCCAGGATCAGCAGCAACAGCAGGGCAATACTTAAGAGTCCAGGTTTTGTCACAGACATCAATCCAAAGAGGCGTGAATGGCGGTTCCCGAGTCAGCCCGCTTGATTTTTACGTTTGCTTGGGCAGGTACTTCGCCCCCCAAAGCTTTGATAACAAGGCAGTTAACCGGTAGGAGACGGCATCAAGTATGCAGGTTTCGCACGTTAGAAACAAGGGGACACTCCCGACTTGAGATGGGGTTTTTATGAGATTTCTGACGGCTGTAGGGGCTGAGAGTGGGCGCGGCGCGGAATGATCCAGATATCTGGAAATATCGATGCTAATGGTTCTGAAGTATTCAGGTTGGAAAAAATCAACACGTTGCAAAAAACAATCACTTTATAATGAAATCATGGTTTCTGTGAGCTATAGTTCGACAAGAGTAGATGTGTTGCGTGAGCATCGGAAGCATTCCTGAGTCATTGCAACGGGCCGAATTTTAATCGTATTGCCTGGCAGGCAGCAGGAAATGGTCTCCCCCTATGAGTCGTCAACCGCAGAGCTGGCTGGAATCATGGGTGAACCTGCTCTATCAACTCCGCTGGGTCCTGCTGGTCGCTTTTCTGGTCCTGACTGGCTTCGCTTATTTTCCCGCTTCAAAGCTCACATTCGAGCAGTCAATCGAGTCACTCTACGCCAAAGATGACCAGCATCTACTCGATTACCTGGAAAGCAAAAAATTGTTTGGCGGCGATGAATTTGTCTTCGTTGCCTACACTGTGCCGAATCTGCTGAATCAGGAAGACACGAAAGAAGCCGTCAACAAACAGCCAGACGAGGCTGAAAAACAGAATCCTCTGGAAGAAGTCCGCAGCTTCTCTCAGGAACTCAGTCAAGTCCCGGGCATCAATGCGGATGTCACTCAGAATCTGGCAGATGCGCTCTCATCCTCTAAACTCAATCTGATTCTTAGGATTTTGATTCGCAGAAAGCGGGATGAGCTGATCGAACTCTCGCGCGGGGTGCTGATCGGCGATGACAATGAAACCACGGCAATCGTTCTGCGTCTACTTCCCGAAGATGAATCCCCCGTCCCGCGCAGTGAAACATTCAAACGCATTCGTAAACTTGCACATGCACATGATCCCCGCGCTTACGTCGTCGGTGAGCCAGTGCAGGTTTATGACATGTTCCGTTATGTGGAAGAAGACGGCGACGTTTTGTTTAAAGTGTCGCTCAGCCTGCTCGCCGTAGTGCTGCTGATTTTGTTTCGACGACTTCGCTGGGTCTTACTTCCGCTATTGGTCGTGATCTGTTCGATCTGGTGGACGGAAGCCGTTCTCGTCATCGGTAATTTACAGCTGAGCATGGTCAGCTCTATGCTGAATTCCCTGGTAACAATCATCGGCATCGCCACCGTCGCGCATGTGGCCGTTCATTTCCAGGCACTGCAGAGGCAGAATGTCCCGCGCCCGGATGCCATCCGGCAGACCATGGTCGAACTGTTACCTGCGATTTTCTGGACTTGTGCCACCACCGCTGCCGGATTCCTTTCGTTGCTGACCAGTGAAATTGCCCCCGTCCGAAGTTTCGGCATCATGATGGCACTGGGTACCCTGATGGTTTTGATCGCCTCTACTGTATTGTTACCCGGCGGCATCTCCCTGGGGTACCTGAGAGCCCCTTTGCAACATTCGTCCGATAAAGGCCTGGAGCGTTCTCTCAAAAAGGTATTTGAGATGAATGAACGTTATCCCAAACGGATTCTGTGGGGGACGCTTCTGTTTGTCCTGTTTTGCTCAGTAGGATTCACTCGGTTAACAATTGAAACCGATTTCAGTAAAAACTTTCGTGACTCCAGCGAGATCGTCAAGGCACTGGATTTCGTTGAAACCCGACTCGGCGGCGCATCCACCTGGGAAGTCAACTTCTCCGCACCTCCACGTCTAAATGAAGAATATCTGGATCGTGTGCGTGCTCTGGCCGAAGATCTGCGTCAGGTCAATCCTCCGAATAAAACACAATTGACAAAAGTGATCTCCATTACTGACACGCTCGATTTTGTGCCGAAAAAACCGTTCGCCTCCGATCCAATCCAGTCCAAGCTGGACATGATCAAAGACCTGCAGGCCGATTTTGAAAGCAGCCTTTATAATGCAAAACAGGGGCGGATGCGGATTGTCTTACGTGCCCTTGAACGACAGTCCGCCGAAGAGAAACTTTCGCTGATTCACAAAGTCGACGCCCTCGCAAAAAAACATTTCCCCGGTTCGGAAACGAAACAGGCTGACTCGAAAACGAAGTCCGTTCACGACAAACCAGGCAAGGCAGCTGGTATTTTTATTCTACTCGCTTATCTGATCGACAGCCTGCTGAAAGACCAGCTCTATAGCTTTCTGCTTGCCGCCACCAGCATCTGGTTAATTATGTCACTTGCTTTCCGTAGCTTGAAACTGGGACTGATTTCTATGGTCCCCAACCTGTTTCCTATTATCGTAGTCATTGGCGCCATGGGTTGGTGCGGACTGACTTTGAATATCGGCACCGCGATGATTGCCAGTGTTTCCATGGGGCTCACCACCGATTCCAGCATTCACTTTATCTCCAGCTTCTTAAGAAAACGCACGCGGGGTGCTACCACGGTTGATGCTCTCAGGACGACGCATCACAGTGTTGGCCGGGCTATTATTTATGCCACGAGTGCCCTGGTCGCGGGTTTCAGTGTACTCACCTTGTCACACTTCATACCCCTGATTTATTTCGGGGCGCTGGTGAGTGTCGCGATGATCGGCGGCGTGTTTGGCGATCTGGTCCTGATGCCGATACTACTGCGGATGACCTATCCCGACAAAGTGGAATCAGCTGCGTAATGGCAGTGGTTTGTATTTTCGCTGGTCCATACCCACGTAGCGTGAGAGAGGCTGATACAGATGATTATTCTCTGTCTGTTCAATGATGTGCGCAATCCAGCCAACTAAGCGTGAGACAGTAAAAATCGGCGTGAACAGTTCTGGTTCAAATCCCAGATAATGCAGTAGGCGGCTGGCGTGCCATTCGACGCGCGGATGAACTTTCTGAATTTTCCCCATCATGTCTTCAATGGTATCAGCGGCCGTTTCCATCTCTGACTGTCCCAATGCATTCGCTAATTGAGAACAGTAATCTTTTAAAACAGCCGACCGCGGATCTCGGGCTCTGTGGGAAGAACTTTCGAAGCCCAGTACGCGTTTGCCTTTGGTAATTTCCTGACAAACCCATTCTTCAGCATTGCCGGAGTACATCGCTTCCTGCAGCGCATCTAGAACCCCTGCTCCGGAACTGCAATGCAATTGACCGTTGATCGATCCGATGGCCGAGCAGATTGAGGAATAGAGCGGACTTCCCGTGGACGCTACCACACGTGCAGCGAAGGTAGAAGGTGCTAAGCCATAGTCCGCGTACATAATCAAAGCAGCGTTAAATGCTTCTTCTTCCAGCTGGGAAGGCTCGTCTCCCTTGAGCATATACCAGAAACTGCCTGCATAGGAATGATGAAAATTTGGCTCAATCGGCGTTGATCCATTAACCTGATGGTATCGGAACGAAATCAACTGAGGCAGCATCGCCAGCAGATATTGCGTATTCGAGACCTCCGACATGAACATGCCGTATTCCATTTGCGGATCAAAGTGCGCCAGCAGGCTCACTCCCGTGCGAATGACTTCCATGATATCGATGTGGGATGGAATCGCCTGGACGGCAGCGATGACGGGCTTGGGAAGAGAGCCACTTTCAACCAGCAGGGTTTGAAAATCAGCCAGTTGCTCATGACTGGGAAGCTCACCGTGCAATAGCAGGTAAGACACTTCGATAAACAATGCTTCCCGAGCTAACTCATCAATAGGATACCCTCGATAGGTCAATCCATCCTGAACCTGGGATATCTCAGTCTCTGTCGCAATAATCCCGGATAAGCCGGGGCGATAAGGGTGACGTTCCATGTCGGTAACCTTCCGCTCTTCCTGAATTGGTAAATTTAAGGCAGTCCATTCACTTGTGATTATAACCCAAATTCAAAACAGAATCGACATCCCCTGTGGGGCGATTTCTTGAAGATTAGGGAAATAATTTACAGGTACTGTTTCTTACTTGACGGATTCATTTTGAACTGAATCAGAAATGAGTTCCGAGCGCCCTGCTAATCTGCCTTCAGGAAGCGTCGTCTGTTAAGATCAGCCGCGCTGCTCCTGCATCAAGCAGTTTTTGCGCGGCTTGAATTCCAATTTCGGTCGCTTCATCAAATGTCCCACTGGCGGTCGCGGTAATCCGTTCTTGCCCGTCGCCACTTAAAACAACAGCTTCCAGTGTCAGCATATCGTCTTCGATGCGGGACAACGCACCAATGGGCGCATGGCAGCCAGCACGCAGGAACGCCAGCAGGCTTCGCTCGGCGGTGGTGGCGGCTTTGATCGACGGATCCGAAATCGCATTCAAGAGAGAAGCCGTTTCGCTGTCATCGGCGCGGCACTCGATTCCCAGCGCCCCCTGTCCAACGGCAGGATAAACTTCCGGCGGAGTCAGTAACAACGACGTACGCTGCTCCAGTAACTCCAGACGAACCATACCGGCTTCCGCCAGACAGAGCGCATCATATTCACCCGCATCCAGTTTTTTCAGGCGTGTTTCCACATTGCCGCGCACTTCCAGCATTTGCAGATCCGCACGCTGATTCAACATTTGGGCGCGTCGTCGTAGGCTGCCAGTTCCAATCCGGGCATCTTCAGGCAAATCAGAAATTTGCTCCACCGCTTCCGCACCTTGCGGAAAGATCAAGACGTCATACAGCGGGCCTCGTTCCGGTATGCCTGCAAGCTGTAAGCCGGGCGCCTGCTCGGTTGGTAGATCCTTCAAACTGTGAACGGCGAGATCGGCGCGGCCGTCAAGGACTGCTTTCTGAACTTCGCGCGTAAACACACCTAGCCCGCCGAATTCTGACAGCGGGGATGTCAGGTCTCGATCACCCTCTGAGGTAATATGCACAATTTCAATCGGGCGTTCGATCGATTTTGATTTCAACAGGTCCGCAACATAATAGGCTTGCCAGAGCGCCAGACGGCTGGCACGGGTCGCTATCCGCAGAGGACGTTGTTCAGACGTCTGATTCATCAATTACTTTCTAAAGACATTTTGTTTAATCTGCTCTGATGCAGCAGGTCAATTGGATTCCGGTGGTTTTTCCTGAGGTTCTTCCGGAATATCTGGTTGATCGGGCAGTGATTCTTCCGGACTGGTTTCCGTAGTCGCGTGCTCATCTTCAATCGTTGAGGTTTGCGTGGTCGGCTCTGGTGGCGCGATTTGCACTTTGAAGCCGGCCAGTTTACGATCACCCAACAAGCGTTTGCCCAGTTCTTCTCGCAACAGTTCATCGGTCACTTTCTGCTGAGGGGGCACCAGTACACCGCAGGAAAGGCAGAACTGAAATGCCTGATCAACGGTGATATTCAAGTCAACAATTTCACTCTTGGGAACACTCATGGTATAGCCGGTGACCGGCATGGGAGAGGTCGGAATCAGGATCGCCACCAACGGTTCGCCCGCTGTGACGGTCATCTCCAGCATACTGTCACCGGTTACAAAGCCCAGTGACCAAATTCCCCGCCGGGGATATTCCACCGCAACGACACGACTGTAATCAACGGTCCGCTCACTGAAGAAAAAGTCAGTCACCTGTTTCACAGACGAATAGACGTTACTCACCACCGGCAAACGGGCCAGTACACCTTGTTCGAATTTGAGCACCATCCAGGAACCGATGCGGGCCGTCACGAAACGTCCCAGAAAATACAACGCCACGATCGTTAACGCGACTGCCACTGCACTTAAATGAAACAGGCTTTTGAACCAGCGGGTCGTCGCCAGTTCCATATACAGGCCCATTGCCGTCGTGGGCATATCGGAGGCCCGAATGCGCTTGGCCACTTCGCGATAATCCGCGTAAGGCACTGCCCGATCCCCAAACGGAACCCAGGCATAAGGAATGATTTGATTGCGGTCGATCCCATTGACCCCGGCCTTTTTTTCAATTGCCTCGACCTGAGTGAGATGAGTTTTACTGATCAGATAATCGTCGCGACAATATTCCAGCGGCGGCAGATTATTCAATTCCACGAAATCATCCCGCGGTTCGGAATCATCGGTGAAGTAAGCGATGCAATACCGTACGGTAGTGGTAGTCGGGGCAATGATGTAGTCGTTGATGACCCCCAAAACCCAGATGACGATCACCAGTGTCAGAATGGGAGGCAGGCTGATGGCCAGTCCTCTCAGGAAAAAACGGTGGGTTGTGCCGATGGCTTTTTTCTCCGATTTAATGGCTGGGTTCTCATCCGGAGAGGGTATTGTACTCGAATCCATCGAAGTACTTGCCTTGTCTATTGTATCCACGAAAACGGCGGCCGTTTTCTGTGGAGATTCTATATGGTTAAATTACAAACCAGGCGCCCTGGCAATCACAGCAACATTGATTTCAGACGCACCTGCTTCAAGCAGCACGCGGGTCGCAGCATTGGCGGTTGATCCGGTCGTCATGACATCATCAACCAGTAAAACAGTTTGACCGGCCAACCGCTTGCGTCTGCGTATTACAAACGCGTCTCGCAGATTTTTTCTCCTGTTTGACGGCGTCAAACTGGTCTGAGCGGGAGTCCGTTTTCGTTTCGCGAGTATATTCCCGGAGTATTTTGCTTGCAAGCGGCCAGACAGGGCCTCTGCGATGATACTGGCCGGATTGTGCGTCCGGTGGAGACGCGATGTCCAGTGTAAGGGAACCGGAATCACCAGACTGCAGGCCAGTTTCTCGAAGGTTTCCTGATTCCGGTGGAACAGCAGGCTCCCCAGATCCCCTCCCAGATGAGCACCATGGTTTTGTTTCAAATTTAAGATGATTTCACGTAATGGCCCCTGATATTTCCCCAGCGCAACGGCACGATGAAACAAAAAACGCTCTGTTTTGCAATAAGCGCAGCCCAGAGAAGTGTCCAGATGAGGACCGACGGGAACACCACATCGCTCACACGCCTGCTCAACAACCGGCGCAATTTGTTCAATTTGAACGCCACAGTTCGTGCCCGAACAAATTCTGGTAAGCCCACACAATGAACAACGGGGAGGATACACAAAACCTCTCCCCGTTTTCAGCCAGCGTGTGGACAAACGCTGAATCGGTTGAATCCCCAAATATTTCATGATTTCACTAAAGTCACCTCTAGGATCACAGCTTATTTTCGGTATCCTCACATACTAAGTCAGAGATCTCCGGAAATACAGACCCAATGTACAGGCGCGGGTCGTTTTCTTTAAAACACTTGAGTTTGTCAGGAAATGTCATTGGGAGCCCAACACTCAGAAGTTGTCATCATCGGAGGGGGACTGGCCGGCCTGGCTTGTGCGGTGACTCTCGCGGACAGAGAGATCCCCGTTACCCTGTTTGAATCGCGCCCCCGACTGGGCGGCAGAGCCAGCTCCTTTGAAGACAAACAGTCACAACACCTGATCGACAACTGCCAGCACGTCAGTATGGGTTGCTGTCACGAGTTCAATCGTTTTTGTGAAACGGTCGGCATTGCCGATTCATTCCACAGAGAAAAACAGCTCTATTTCATCGGCCCTGAAACCCCCGGTTCGGTCTCGACCGAGCAGCCATTTAAAGTCAACCGTTTTGCCGCGAATCCCCTGCTGCCCGCGCCCTTGCATTTACTTCCGGCGTTTGGTGGTCTTTCTTACTTGTCCTGGCAGGAAAAAATCGGTCTCGCACGGGGCCTGAAACAACTGGCTCTGACCACGGTCGATGAACTGAACGAACCGACGATTGCCGCCTGGCTCGCCGAACAGGAACAGACCCAAAATACCATCGATCGTTTCTGGAATGTCGTGCTCGTCAGCGCGTTAAGCGAACGGCTCGACCGCATCAGCCTCTCGCATGCCCGCAAGGTCTTTGTTGATGGTTTTCTGCGTGCCCGCAACAATTGGAACGTCCTGATTCCCACGGTGCCTCTCGAACAATTGTACGGGGAAACCATTCTCAAACGGCTACAGGACCAGGATGCCATAGTCTACCTGCAAACCGGCGTGAGCCGAATCGAACTTGAAGACAACCGAGTCATCGGCGTTCAGTTGCGCGACGGGCGACAAATCGCCTGCGAACGGGCTGTGATCGCGGTACCCCATCAGCGGGTTCTGGAATTGCTGCCTGAATCATTTGAGGGGCATGATCACTTAGCGGGCATCGAGCAACTCGAAGCGGCCCCCATTACCAGCGTGCATCTCTGGTTTGATCGCGAGATCACCAAACTCCCGCATGCCGTCTTCGTGGACTGCCTGTCACAGTGGATGTTCAACCGCACGCGCATCATGCGGCAGTCGACTGAGCAAGGCTATTATTATCAGATCGTGATTTCCGCCAGTCATGACTTGACCGGACAAGCCAGACAGGGACGGACACAGGCCGACATCATCGACGCTGTAATAGAGGAACTGAGCCGGATCTGGCCTGAGACCAAACAGGCCCAGCTCAAACACAGTCGCATGGTCACCGAGCATCAGGCCGTCTTTTCCGTGACGCCCGGCGTCGAACAGCTGCGTCCTTCACAACGGACCGAAGTGGCAGGTTTATATCTCGCGGGAGACTGGACTTCTACCGGCTGGCCTGCCACGATGGAAGGCGCCGTGCGGAGTGGATTACAGGCGGCTGAGTTTCTGTTAAGTGACCTGGGACAGCCGGAATCGCTATTATTGACTCGGGAAAATACAAGTATTCTATCCAAAATTCTTTTCAGACTGTAAACTCTGACGCATGTATTTTCAGATCTTCTCATCCACGAATCAAACGAAGCAGCAAAAGCAGTCGGTGGCACATTTTCTGCGCATCATCTTTCTGCTGGTCGGGTTTACGATTTTTGGAACGGTCGGAATTCGCCTGATCGAAGGCGCTTCCTGGCTCGACAGTCTCTTTATGATCGTGATTACGGCAACGACTGTCGGTTATGAAGACCCTGTCAGCCTGTCGCATAACGGCAAGATATTTATCATTTTCTATCTCATGTTTGGTTTGGGAATTTTCACCTACAGTGTGTCCCAGCTCGGTCAGTGGATCGTTCGTCAACAAATGAGTTCAGTCCTGGAGAAACGACGAATGCAAAAAGCAATTTCAAACTTAGACAACCATTATATCGTGTGTGGCATTGGTCGTATGGGGGCATCGATCTGTGAATATCTTCACGAACGGGAAAAACCATTCGTCGTGATCGACAGTAATGAAGAGCATCTGCAGCTCGCCTGTGAAGACAAAGGCTGGTTCCATATTCATGGTGATGCCACCGATGACTTTGTTTTGAAGAGTGCCGGTATTGAAAACGCAAAAGCCCTCGCTGCCGCTTTACCCAGTGATGCAGATAATGTTTACGTCGTACTCACCGCACGCATGCTGAATCCCGAATTCCAGATCATCGCCCGTGCCAGTGATGATAAAGCCGGCGAAAAAATCAAACATGCCGGCGCGAACCGCGTTGTCAGTCCGTTTCGCAGTGGCGCCGTCAAGATCGCACGGTTCATGATTCACCCTGCCGTCGAAGATTTCGTCGAAGTCGCCAGCAAACATATCGGCGGTTTTCAGGTTGCTGATCTCCAGATTCATGAGGCCAATCCGTACTGCGGAAAAAAATTAAGTGAAACCGATTTCAGCACCAAAGGCATCATGATCGTCGGCATCTGCCGACCCGGACAGGCACCACAGATGCCGCCCCCCAGCACTTCGATCCTCAACGCCGGCGACAGTGTCTTCGCTCTCGGTTCGTCGGAAGCCGTTAATCAACTCATGGAAGAATTCAACGAATCCGAAGAAGTACCAGCATAAAGCCCCCTGCTCTCCCCATCAGACCCGAATGCAATCTGGCGATTGAAACGATAGGGGTAGGAAGGACCGGTTGCTTCCGGTCCCCCCTCCCTCCGAACCGGACGTGCGGTTCTCCCGCATCCGGCTCTCCGGTTGGTAGTTTTACCTCTGCGAGGATTGACTGGCCAGAACATGGGATTGTTTCAAGGAGAACAGTCCCTGTTCGGCAAAATAAGCATTGGGCCAGCGTAAATGATCGTGTCCTCGTCCGCGACCTTTGCCTTTACGACGTTTCCGAAGTATACTTCGCAGACGCATGCGAACCCACTGATCCAGGATGGTATACGTGGAAGGCTGGCAGTGTTGAAAATAATTGAACCAGCCACGTAGCGTCGGGTTGAGCTGTGCAATGATGCATTGAAGGCTATGCCCGTTCGTCCGCCTCGTCTTCTGCCGAATGGAGTCTTTGAATTTCTGGAGACTTTTCTTTCGAGGGAAGCGATAACGCCCCTGGAAAGTGTAACCCAGAAAATCGAAGCTCCCCTCGGCCATGTCGACGATGTGAGTCTTGTCCGGATGCAGCGTCAGGCCGGCTTCCGCCGTCCACTGCCGCACCATCTCCAAAGCTCGCTCGGCGTCTTCCCGAGTTCGACACAAAATCACGAAGTCGTCTGCGTAACGGACCATCTCAATTCCGGCTCCCGCCATCAAATGGTCGAGGGGATCGAGATAGATGTTGCTGAGCAACGGGCTGATCACCGCTCCCTGGGGGCTCCCACGATCGGGAGTCCATTCGGCAAGGTCATCTAGAATCTGTTGACGCAGAAACATCTCGATCAGCGTCAGCACCTGGCCGTCGCTGATTTTCTCCCGGACCCGATTCATCAACTTATCGTGGGGAATTGTGTCGAAATAGCTCTTCAAATCTGCATCCACCACATATGTGTAACCGCTTTCGAGCAGCGTATCGACACGCTGTAGCGCATCCTTACAGCCGCGCCCGGGACGGAAACCATAGCTTTGCTCGGCGAAATCCCGTTCGAAGATTGGTTCCAGCACTTGGCGTAATGCGGTCTGCACCACCCGATCCCGAGCTGTGGGAATCCCCAGAGGACGCAGTTCCCTGCTCCCCGGCTTGGGAATCCACTGTCGCCGGATTGCCTGCGGTTGGTAGTTTCCTTCCCGCAGTTGTTGCGACAGCTTTCTCAGGTTCGGGATCAATCGCTCGGCGAAGCGTTCGCAGCTGACGTGATCCACACCAGCTGCACCGCCGTTGGCGGCTACTCTACGAAACGCCTGATACAAATTTCGATCACGATCGACTTTATCGATCAGACTGAACCATTGGCCTCCTTTCACCCCCGTTTCGAGGGCCGTCAACATGCGGTCTGTCCAGACACATGGTTCTACCCAGTCCCAGCGGGACGAAGCTTCTCCGACTTGTTTAGCCGCAAACGGCACTCGCGTCGGTTTTTGTTCCCTGTTTCGGTTCATTCCACATCTACCTTCCTGCATCCCTTTGCTCCACGGGCGTTACCCCGCTTCTTCGCTAATATGGATGCTCTGACTCCTACCCAACTGGCTCTTCGTACCGGTCGGCTCCAGAGAATCCGGAATCCGGCACATGAACGCCATCCTTAAGATCGGGCAGGTCTCCCTGCTTCATCACATCAAACCTTCAGACCATTCCGTCTCCAACCACCCCTCGTTGCCCCCGGGACCGACCTGGTTTTGAACCACGGGGCTGACCGTCGCGGAACCGCTGGCAGCGGTCCCGCACCCACTCGGCAGAGTTTCGCACGACGTCACTTGGGCTTCGCCATTCCCTAGCTGGCTCACCACAACGAAAAGCCGAATCGAGTTCGTTATCCTACGGACTAGTCGTTCACATCCGGTTGCTCTCCACCTCCTCTCACGAGAACGCAGTTACCTTCTGTTACGAAGTTCAGGTCAAACTTCGGCAAGGACTTTCACTTCGCTGATTCAATGCGCTTGCAGGCGCACTAGGGGCGAGTCTATGTGCTCGCCCGCCTGGCGGGACTCAACTTTGTTTCAGGTTGTGAATGGAACCAGAAGAACCATTCGAAGTCGACACGAATACCACTTCAACCCTGCGGGTGGCCACACAGGGCCGCACCCTACTGCAACACACGTTGGAAGTGATTCTCTAAAAAGTACCAGCCAACTCAGTCTTCGTCGTCGGCACCTTCGTTTGCTTCGTGCATACCCAACTGCCCCATTTTGCGGTACAGGTTTGAACGATGCAGCCCCAGGCATTTGGCGGTTTCACTCATATTACCACCGACGCGTTTGATCGTGCGGCGAATGTATTCCTGCTGAAACCGGCGGGAGGCTTCTTTCAAACTCAGATCAGCCGACATATCGACAACGGAGTCACGGGCCGGGCTCAGGATAAATGCCAGATCTTCCACTTCCACACGATCGCCGGCACATAAAAACGCCACGCGTTCCATCAGATTGCGAAGCTCGCGCACATTGCCAGGCCAGAGATGCGCCTGCAATCGCTTTTTGGCTTCCGCAGAAATTTTCAACACACGACGGTTGGCCTGGGCACAAAACTGAGCGAGAAAAAACTCTGCCAGCAGAATCACATCTTCCGGCCGATCCCGTAAGGGCGGCAGTTCCAGCGTGACCACACTCAAGCGATAGTACAAATCCTCGCGAAACTTTTTATCACGCACCGCATCCGCCAGCTTCGCATTTGTGGCTGCCACCACCCGGACGTTGATCGGAATACTCTCCGAGCCTCCCACGCGGGTTATCACTTTCTGCTCCAGCACGCGCAACAGCTTCGCCTGTCCTCCGAGAGTCATATCGCCAATCTCATCCAGAAACAGCGTCCCCCCTTCGGCCAGTTCGAACTTGCCTGCTCGCGTTTCGTGGGCATCGGTGAACGAGCCTTTTTCGTGGCCGAACAGTTCACTTTCCAGTAAGGTTTCCGGCAACGCCGCACAGTTCACGGCGATAAAAGGCGTATTCGCCCGCGGCCCCTGATAATGCAGCGACTGACTGACGACTTCTTTCCCCGTGCCGCTTTCACCCAGAATCAGCACAGGCAAATCGGTGCCTGCCAACCGTTCGATTGTCGAACGCAATGCCTCGATTGCAGAACTCTTCCCGATGATCTGTACTTTCTCTTTCGCCTGTTCGGTCATCTGATCGCGGCTGCGGGAAAGCTGTTCGAGCTCACGCGTATTCTCCAGAGCCGTCGCTGCCTGTACCCCTAACTCTGCCAGACTTTGGGCATCGTCGTCGTCAAAGTCCGACTTCCCTTTTTCCTTATTCATCACCTCGAATGCGCCGATCAATTCACCGGCATTATTTTTTAACGGGACACACAACAGATTATGCGTCTTAAACCCACTTGATTTATCGACACTGGGATCAAACCGCTCATCGTTGTAAGCATCATCGACGCGAATCGTCTCGCCACTATGAATGACGTCGCCGACAATTCCCACATCATCGGGCAGACGCAGCGTGTTCCCTTCGACTCCGAGTGCCGGACAGGCAACGACCTGCTTGTGTTCCTGATCCCAGATGAAAATACTGGATCGGTCACTGTCCAGTAAGCGTGTCGCTTCTTTCGCGATCAACTCTAACAGGGGCTGTGTTTCACGGGCGGAGGAAAAGCTGGAGGCGATATGCAACGTCGTCTGCAGCCGATTAATACGTCGCAGATTCTTTTCGCGCTGCTCAACGACAGACAGTGCATAACCGAGTGCCCGCGCCGCAATCACTACATCACTAAGCGAATCAACGGTTAAATCCCGTCCTCCTACCAGCATCACGGTTCCAGGACATGTCTCTCCCAGAGGGGACGCCATATAAGACCAGTCCGCACGTTTCTCGTCGGGACACAGGCCCGCGGCATCACGATCTAATGCTTCCCCGCATAAGGCACCGGGAAAACTGCCGGCGGCATTTCGACCAAACTCAAACAGAGTTTCCCACTCGGGTGTCCGCTCGATCAGAGTGCACCACTGACAGGAAAGTTCTGTCGCCAGCTGGGGTAGGAACTGGCGGATAAAATCGCTGCCCGATTTCTGCCGCGTTGCTTCTTCCAGCAACCGGTCGCACATCTGCACCAGAGACGCTTCAGAATCATACCGGGAAAATAAAGGAAGCCGTTTCCATTCCAACCACTCTATCATCTCTGTTTCACTCACCTGGTACTCCCTTATTTATGAATCAAAAGAGCCTGATCGTGGATTTTCACCACAGGCTTCTGTCATCCATTCGCCTCAATCTCTCGTCGGAATGATAACAGATAACAGACAACGCGTCATCCAAGTGTGGACTCCAATTGGTAATTTTTGCCCCCTTTTGATAAACGAACTGTTCAGTCTACGAAATCCGCAAACTCTTCCAGGAAAAGGCCGCCTTAAACTCTTTGCAACCCCCGTATATCGACACACCGAACATGTTCAATAGAGCAGTGTCTAATCAGACAAGGCCATCTCCCTGCAAGAGATTTACCGTTCCGTGCCGTTTAAGAATCCTGCTTTACTGTCACTTCGGACGGCGGAGTGTTAATGTATTGGATAAAGAGAGTAGCAAGTCGTACTTTTTTGCGCTTGCCTGGACCCTGCTACCCTTAATACTGAAATCAAGAGCACGAACATGTTTTGTCTCAACGTCATTCTCACTTTAAAAAATGCCTCTGACGAAGGGGAAATTCAGGGACTGCTGACCGAAGCCTGTCGACTGTCTCGCACCGAACCAGGTTGCCTCAAATTTGACGCCTATCACTCTGAAGGCGAACCGGCAACGTTTGTGCTGGTCGAACACTGGGAAAGTGAAGACGCGTGGAAAACCCATCGCGAAGCAAAAGCGTATACCGAAATTTACCAACCCCAAATTCTGCCTCGTGTCGAACGAGTCCCTTATAGAATGAAGCTGCTGCTGGAATAACCGGCAGGCTGCAATCATAATACTACGCCTGAACCATCTTCAGGACCGGTACTCCATTCCGATTCTCAAACCATCGCTATCGAAAAACTACAGAGGAAAAACGTCGATGTCATCCGATTCCCAACCTATCTTGAACCGTTATAGTTCCCGCATCACCCAGCCCCGTTCACAAGGGGCTTCGCAGGCCATGCTGTATGCCACCGGCATGACTGAAGAGGATATGAACAAGGCCCAGGTCGGAATTTCCAGCGTCTGGTACGAAGGCAATTCCTGTAACATGCATCTCAACAAACTGGCTGCCAAGGTCAAAGAAGGTGTAGAGGCCGCCGGTCTGGTAGGCCTGCGATTCAATACCATTGGAGTGAGTGACGGAATCTCGATGGGTACCGACGGCATGTCTTACTCCCTGCAATCCCGCGACTTGATCGCCGACAGTATTGAAACCGTTACCTGTGCCCAGTGGTATGATGCCAACATCTCACTCCCCGGCTGTGATAAGAACATGCCCGGCTGCCTGATCGCTATGGGTCGCTTCAACCGTCCTTCGTTAATGGTTTACGGTGGAACGATCGCCCCCGGTTGTTTGAATAATGAGAAGCTGGATATTGTCTCTGCGTTTCAGTCTTACGGAGAGTATCTCGCCGGCTCGATTGACGATGATACGCGTAAACAGATCGTGCAGAAGAGCTGTCCCGGTGCGGGTGCCTGCGGCGGCATGTATACTGCCAACACAATGTCGTCCGCTATTGAAGCTCTGGGTATGTCACTGCCTTACAGCTCTTCGATTCCTGCTGAGCATCCTGAAAAACTGGAAGAGTGTATTCGCGCCGGTGCCGCGATCAAAAAACTGCTGGAACTTGATCTTAAACCTCGTGACATCATGACCCGTGAAGCATTTGAAAATGCAATGGTCCTGATCGTCGCCTTGGGTGGTTCAACCAATGCGGTTCTGCATATGCTGGCGATTGCCCGTTCCGTCAACATCGAACTGACCATCGACGACTTCCAGGCGGTCAGCGATCGTGTACCATTACTGGCCGACTTCAAACCCAGCGGTAAATACGTCATGGCTGACCTGCAGGAACAGGGTGGCACCCCTGCTGTGCTCAAATATCTGCTGGAAAAAGGTTTTATCAACGGTGACTGCATGACCGTGACCGGAAAAACTCTGGCAGAGAATCTGGCAGAACTTCCCGGCCTCAAAGAAGGGCAGGACATCATCCACACTGTAGAAAACCCGATCAAACCAACGGGGCACCTGCAGATTCTTAAAGGAAACCTGGCACCAACGGGTGCGGTTGCCAAGATCACCGGTAAAGAAGGTCTGGTCTTCAAAGGGACTGCGAACGTGTTCGATTCCGAAGAAGACATGCTCAAGGCACTCGAAGACAAAAAAATCAACAAAGGGGATGTGATCATCATTCGTTACGAAGGTCCCAAAGGGGGACCCGGTATGCCTGAGATGTTGACTCCAACTTCTGCTATCATGGGCGCCGGCCTCGGTAAAGATGTGGCTCTGTTGACTGACGGTCGTTTTTCCGGCGGTTCGCACGGCTTCATCGTCGGTCACGTCACGCCCGAAGCACAGGATGGCGGGCCGATTGCTCTGGTCAAAACCGGAGACAAAGTAACCATCGACGCCGAGAATAATCGGATGGATATGGAAGTCAGCGACGAAGAACTTGAAGAACGTCGCAATGCCTGGACGGCACCCCCGTTCAAATACACACGCGGCACACTGTATAAATACATCAAAAACGTCAAGTCCGCTTCAGAAGGTTGCGTAACCGACGAGTAAGCGAAAAAATATTCAAATCCAAGGCCCGGAAACAGTCCACTGTTCCCGGGCCTTTTTTTCGCTCCAGGTCTCACCAATACGTTTACTTGTGAGAAACGCCTCTAACCCGATTAGTGTAGGGTGCGGCCCTATGTGGCCGCCCGCAGGGTCAACGTCGTATGCAGGACCAACGTGCGCATGTTTTAGCTTGTCCTATCCAGCGAGTCAGACAAATTTGTGCCTCACAAGGCGGGCGAGCACACAGACTCGCCCCTACAAGTTTGCTTGTGAGGAACGCTTTCCCCTCACTGGGTAACCCCGAATGCAATTCGGGGTTGTCGAAGGCAACGGGAACGGTTTAATTCTTTTCTGTTACCGCGGGTTTTGCATTGCCGGAGGATTGTTCCATCAACTTCATCTGCTTGTCCTTCAACGCTTGCAGATTCTTTTTCAGGATGCGTCGGATGCCGCCAACAGTGTCACCTTCTTTCAGTGTATCGAATGAAACCACCATATCATGTTCATCGACGAGTACCCGCAAGTCGTAGGTCTTGAAGATGCCGTTCCAGCGATAATGATGTTTCCGCAGAATCGCCCCTGATTCATCAACCTCTTCGGAAGGATTTCCCTGTTTGAACTCTTGCAACTCGGTAAACGGGAACTCCGCTCGGTCACCGGCCTCGGCCATCGCCGTTTCCATACTTTGTACCGTATTCGCCTGCGACGATTTCGCGCGCCATTCGAACAGCACGATTCCCAGTAAAATCGCAATAAAGATCCAGGAAACAATACGACGTTGCGCGCTGACTTTTTTTTTCGGTTTCGGAGCTGGTTCTGGAGTTTCGGCTGGTTCGGGGGGCGAATTCATGATTGCTTCCTTTTGAGGGAGAAGTGTCTGGTGTCGGTAACGGGACGAATATCAGAAGCTGTCTTTCATAAAGCGGCAGGCCGGACTGCTCCGTTCGGCTGTGCTTCCCCCTAAGCAGAGGTCAATTCAGTCTACCCAATCCAAGGCTCTACCTCAAACTGAAGTTGAAAATTTCCCCCAGGCTTCACCGAGCTCTCATGATTCGCTTAGAAAATCCCACGTGGCTCTTCATCGGCAAAGGGATGCAGCGCCTGGATTCCCTTTGGTTTCGGCAGTGCATTGACCAATGCTTCGGCCATGCGGAAGTCGGCAGCTGTCGTAATCTTCTGATTAAGAGGCGAGCCTTCGACAATCTTCACCGGATGCCCCAGATTTTCGATCAACTGGGCTTCATCGGTGGCTTGAAAATCGCCGCGCTGTGCATAAGCGTCTAACAACAACTGACGTTTGAAGACCTGAGGCGTCTGAGCCGCCCAGAGATCGGTACGGTCGACCGTCTCCACAATCTGCCGCGCTTTATCGACCCGTTTCAGCGTACTGGAAACCCGGACGGCGGGTATCACCGCGTCATGTTTTTCAGCCGCCGCGAAATATTCACCAACCCATTTATCTGTAATCAACGGCCGGGCCGCGTCGTGAATAGCTACATAATCAATGTCAGCTTTCACTCGCGCCAGGGCATTCTGAACCGAATCGGCGCGTTCCTGACCGCCGGCTACAATTTCGGCCTCCATAAATGCCAGATTCGGGCGGAACTTCTGCTTGAACCATTCGATATCTTCTTCTGCAACTGAAATGATCATTTGCTTCACATCTTCGCGATTCGAGAATATTTCCGCCGACCGTACCCAGACTGCACGTCCTTTCAAATCCATGAACGGTTTTTTCTGAGGCCCCGCCCCCAGAATATCAGCCCCCTTCGATCGAAACCGCGTACTTTTGCCGGCTGCTGCCAGAATCACTGCAAAGCTCGCCACTGTGTTTTCCTCTCCATTGAAAATACTGCTCAAGACTGTCCTTTGCTGAAGTTTAACAGGCGGGAATTCGTCATCCAATAGTAGACTCACTCGGATTCTGACGAGATACGTATGAAAGTCCCACGCCTGAAATCAGCGTGTTATCTGCTGTTGATAAAAATCAACACGCACCACGTTTGATGTCTTTTCGCCACATCTCTTTCGAGAATCTCAGTCAGTCGCTGAAGAATTCGTTTTACACAAGCCTTTACAAAACAACAACTTATTCACACCTCGTCTGAAAACCTTAACAAGTTGGCACTCCATTTGTTTAAAAACAGAAGCACTTCGTTAAACGGAGACACAAGACAGATTCTTCTCTGTCCTGTGTGACTGCAGTTTTTTCGATCCAGAGAATTCACTTTTTGTATTTTGAAATAGAGAAAGCCACTATGGAACTTCCCACACTGATTCTGGACACACACGACACCGTGCTTCAGCAGCAGATCCTTGCTCATTTCAAAAAAACATTCCATCTAATCCTGTGCAATAACCTGGAAGATTGCCACAGGCATTGCCGCGAACAGACCATTGATTCGGTGCTCGTCGATCTGCGGTTTCTGATTTCCGGCGGTCACCAGGAAGACCACCTGCTGGAACTGATTCAAAATACCGTACCCGATGCAGAGCTCATCATGCTGACGGAAGAAGAGTGCCCGGAAATTCTGGAACGTCGGGCCGCCTGCAGCAACATCCTGCACATCAAAGGTTTTGCCAGTGAAGCAGAACTGCTGCTGGAAATTGATTCCTGCCTGCATCCTGATGAAGAAGTTGTCGTTACCAAATCACTCGCCATGAACTCGGCTCCCAGCAACAGTACCGGAGGATCATCAATGGAAAATAAGCTCCCCTCTCACCTGCCTGTTGAGCCGAAGCCAGAACGAAACGTTTCTGAACCAGCCGACTCGCATGCCATCACTCGTCGCTTCGAAACGAACTCGCATGAGATGAAGCTCATGTTGAATGAACTGGAAATTGCCGCCCAGCATGATGTCACGGTATTGTTGATCGGTGAAACGGGAGCCGGCAAAACATATCTCTCACGGCTGATTCACGATGTCTCACCACGTCGCAATGAACCATTTTTGAATGTCGCCTGCGGTGCCTTACCAAATGACCTGATTGAAAGTGAACTGTTCGGCCATGTGCGGGGTGCCTTCACGAGTGCTCATGCCGACAAAGACGGTAAGTTTCTAGCCGCCGGTCGTGGGACAGTTCTGCTTGACGAAATCGACGTTTTAGGACCGGAACAGCAGGTCAAACTCTTACGCGTGATTGAAACGGGAGAGTTTGAACCGATCGGCTCGAACAAAACGCACGTCAATCAGGCCCGACTGGTCGTCGCCAGCAACATGGACCTGCAACCCCTGGTCGAGCAAGGAAAATTTCGGCCTGACCTGTATTACCGATTGAACATGTTGAAGTTTGATGTGTTGCCTTTACGACGACGTAAAGCGGATATCATTACGCTGGCAAATGATTTCGTGCAGCAGATGTCAACGAAGCATAAAATCGTGATTGATCGGATTGACGAAGAATTCATGGAAGCCCTGCACTCCTACCCCTGGCCGGGTAACGTGCGTGAGCTGGAAAACGTGATCCGCCGGGCCGTCATTTACTGTCGCGAAGGCGTGTTACGCAAAGAGAATCTGCCGTCTCATATTCTCATGGGACAAGTCGGCCCGACGAATGATCCTTCGGTCGTTCTCGGTCATGCCAAAAATGATTCCGAACGTTTGGGAGATCAGGTCGCGGTTACAGAAAAAGAGTTAATTGAACAGGCTCTGTTCAAAAACAACTACAGCCGCACGAATACGGCGAAAACGCTGGGCATCAGCCGCGTGACGCTGTACAACAAAATGAAAAAGTACGGTATGAATACGAAAAAATGATGGCACCAGAATAGTGCCATCATGATTCAGAGTTGATTTGAACAGGATCGGTCTACTTCTTGGGACCGACCAGTTCAATCAGGTTCCCGTCAGGATCACGCAGCAGCGTCAGATAAATGCCTTTCGGGAACCCTTCCGGCAATGAAATCGGGCCTTTGGCAATCGGTTTCACACCATAGGCCTTGGCCCGTTCCAGTGCGGCGGTTGTATCTTTGACATAGATCGTCAGATAACTGACTCCCAGTGAAGAGTGGATAAAGGAATTATCGACCTTCTTGCCCGGAGCATCTTTAAACTGCATCAATTTCACATTTGTAGCGGTGCTGTCGTTTTCCAGTACCAGCGGATAAACCTTGAAGGCCAGGTTATCAGACAGTCCCGAATCTCCTCCCATTTCCGGAGTCACTTCAAACGGCTCACGTTCTTTTAAGCCCAATGCATTTTTGTAAAAGTTAAGTGACTTATCGAGATCGCTGACCACGATTCCAAAATCGACGGTTGACTTCGCAAATTCTGCTTCGGGTACAGTTTTGCTGTTGGCGGCCCATGCAGCTAACCCACTCACGACCAATACAATCAAAGTCGTATAGATCAGCTCGCGATTGACAAAACTGGAATTCTTCATCGAGTGACTCCTGAAGGAAAATACAATCAAGGCAAACATCATTCACAAAACGGCCTTACTCATATCAGGCTACTTTGATCAGAAACAGACCTCAAGCCGATCTGACCTGTTTCTCCAAAACTATTTAAAATCTCGACTTAGTTCACAAATTGAGCTTGTGATTTTGCGAGAAAATGATCGCGTGAGTTTCTCGCCACGAACAATCTCGGTTTCCCTCATTCCCATCGTGTGAATCCCTGTCTTATTTTTTCTTTGAACACACTCACGAAGATGCTATAACAACTAAACACAACCTGCCTGAATTTATTTACATCCTGAATAAGAGGAAACACGATGAAGTTGGCCTTGAATACCAGTCTGTGTTGTCTGATCTGTTTTGCAATTTTCAATCACGCGAACTCACAGGCAGTCGCCGATGAAAAACCGGCACTGAAACGGACCCGGTTTCACATCGTAACGCCGGATGGAAAAGAGCCCAAGGTCTTTTATTTTGCGAAAGACTACTACAATACCGGGTCGCCCACGTTCTCAGCAGATGGAACGAAGCTCGCCTTTGATGGCTGGAAATCACAGGAGGGCGAGTCGTTCTCCAATTCGCAAATCATGGTCGTCAATGCGGATGGAACCGACTTCAAAGTTCTGGGACCGGGTGCCATGCCCAGCTGGTCGCCGGGAGGTAATCGGATCGCGTTCTCTCAATCTTCTCCTTATGGTGTAGCCATGATGAACGCCGACGGTTCCAACCGACAAATGATTGAAGAACGTGGCTGGGGCGCCCAGTGGTCACCGGATGGCAAAAAAATTGCCTATAGCGCTCGGACTGGTAGCGGAACCAATCTTCGGGTGTACGATTTAATTGAAGATACAAAAACCGACCTGTTCCCGGAAGGCGAATGCCCCTACTCCAGCCTGTACTGGAATATGACCTGGTCGCCCGATAGCAACTGGGTCTGCTTCAAAGGTCGCCGGAAGGATAATCGAACCTACGATGTCGCGACCATCAATGTGAACGGGATGAAGGAAGGCTATAAGGTTCACTTCAACGACAAAGCCGCCCCCTATGCGGACTTTACCTGGCATCCCCAGGGAGAGATGATTGTCTTCTGCCCGGCTTCCAAGCCGCGTCAATTGCACCAATTCAATCCCGCAGAAGACAAAGCCCCCGAACCGATTGACATCAAAATCGATGGCTACATCAACGGCGACGTCAGCTTCACTCCCGACGGCCAGCATCTACTGTTCAACATGCGCGACAAACAAGATTAACAGCAGACATTCTGTCAGGGAATCGGCTGTGGGAAGGTCATCCGTTGTTCAGCGGCTTCGGAAACCTTCAACACGGACGGCGTAACCAGCAGAAAACAGCGCTTCGTTTTTTGGGGATTATCCAGCCGCGTCTGACGAGCCCATTGTGAAAACATGAATGAGGATTCTTCTTTCGTGATATGCTCGGTGACGTCAACCAGCATAGACTTTCCCTGGGGAATTTTGATAATTTTTAGATGAGACAACGCATCCAGAGCATCTTTGGCATTGATCGCGAAGGACAGTTGTATGTTCTCATCTTTCAACAGCTCTGGGCGTACCTGGACCTGATATTCCGTTTTTTCGTGAGGCGGGGGCTCGCCAAACAGACTCAATTCAGCGGACTGCCCGTTGAACAAAGTAAGTCTAGACAGTTGCAGACGATTCACCCCTTTTCCCTGTTCCGACATCTGCTTTATTAATTCGACCTGCTTCGCATCAATCACGATTCCCTCATCGAGATTCTGCGTCTGCAACTGCTTTAATAAATGTCGGGCATCGGGGGATTGAGACAGATCCCACTCTTTGAGCCATGCCTGCAGATCATCAGCGGAAACAACGTTCAAGTTGAGCTGAAGCATCACATCTTGAACGGCTCTAAGTTTCATCAATAACTCAGCCAGTTGCTCATGCCCTGCCCGTGTATGCCGCACGACCAGTGCCAACATTTCGGGATAAGGCCTGATCGAACTATAGTCTTTCCGGGATTCGTCCCAGGCTTCTGGTGTGACATTCTGTTTGATCAATTCAATTAAAGGTTCAAATCGAGGTTGTGGCACCGGCGGGGCAGGACCAGGCTTCTTTCCCGGAATGAAAAACTTACGCGGAACGGGAACCACCAGATCGGCAACGGGATAGATCTGAAGAAGCAGCGGCTCCTCATTCTTAAAGTTTGATTCATCAAGTTGAGTCCATCCCATCACGCCGGCATCGCTGTCGACACCGACACCATGCAGCACTTGACCTGCTTCAACAGGGTTAACCTTCTCCAGCTGAAACATGACGAGCAACACTTTCGGTACTTCTGTTTCCTGATGTAAGTCCAAGCCACCTACTAACAGGACCTGTCCCGGTTTCATCAGGTTGACATCTTTGAAAAGGCTTTCACGGATTAGCGGAACTTCGATCTCTTGTTCCTGACCGGTTTTCTGATTTAGCACCTTCTGTTTCGTCAGGCCTTCATTTTCCGATAACGTGATTCGATAGTTCAGCATTCCCCGTTGGTTGATTCCCTTGCTCTCAAAATAGGTGACGTCGGTGGCAAGACCGACAGTATAGTTTGCCACTGAATCATGCTGACCTGCACCCGCAAATTTTGTCTCATAAACAGAGCGTTGTTTCGTTTCAAATTGAACGGACTGTCCATCCATGAACCGGACGCGTGGAGCTGACAAGGTCTCGGTGTTCGCCATTATCGCAATCAGTTGCTGAACTTCCTTGAAGCGTTTTTCATCGAAAACTTCGCAAATCAAAGAGGGGCGACTGATTGCTTCTGCTCCTACGGAAACAAGCTCACCTGATTTCTCGTCTTCCGCCACGACTGGAATCTGCTTCACTTGAAAGACTTTCACATTCTTTCGCTTTGAACTGATCTGTTCCAACAGGCTGCGTGGAACCGCAATGAACTTCATTTTCAGCTCCAATGGCGTAATTTCTTCCGCCGCCAGTTCTGCGAGGACCTGTTCAACCTGTTCGTGATATGCCGGATCTTGTCCCCATACAAACAGTTGATCATTTCTGATATGAACTCCACCGATTCTTCTGATCCAGTAAGGCTTTCTCTCGTCTTTCAATGGGATTTGCGATTCTCCGAAATAGATCGGAGTGGAGTCACGCAATTTTGGTTTTCCGTTAACTTCTGCTAGCTCTCCCAGTTCCCGCGCCCTTGTATTGATTTTTTTCTCCAGAAATTGCTCGGCCTGAATGGTCCCCACTGTGTTTCTGGCTTTTTCTAACAACTCTTTAATGGGATAAGCGCGAATTCTGGCCGTGCGGGAAATCCAGTCCTGAATGTCAATTTCGGAGGAAAAATATGGAATATCCGAGGAATATAATTGCCTGAAGACCTTATTGGACTTCAGCATTTCGAACTTGTCATAGAAGGGGACAAAATCGGCAGTCTGCTGCTCCGTTTCGATGGCATGCTTGGTACTCGTCCGCTGAATCGCAGATCGCGTCTGCTCGCTTTGATGCAATGACGTTTCCACTTCAGGATTGGCGGCCGTCACCACAAACGCAGCGCCCGGCAGCACGACTGCTGCGAGCATCACAAACAGTATCCAGCACCACCAGGGTGTTCGTTTTTGACATCCTTGTCCCAGTTTCATAATTCGCTCCAGACGTTTTGAGGTAATTTCCACCGGACGCACGCCCGGCACAACAGGCACCGCATTGAGGGTCTGCTTGAGCTCCAATACTTCCAGCAGACAACCCGCATAGACTCGCGGATCACAGTTCAATCCGGCCAGCACTTCTTCATCGCAACACTGTTCAATTTCCAGCTTCAACCGACGGCCTGTAAACCAGACCAGCGGATGAAACCACCAGACCACCGAGGTTAACAATTGAAACAGCCCGAACCACAGGTCGCCGCGGCGAATGTGAATTAGTTCGTGGGCCAGAATCAGTTCGAGTTCTGCTACCGTTCGGGCGTTGGTGATCACAGTGGGTAAGACAATCAGCGGACGAAACAGACCAATCACCGCCGGTCCGAGGCGACTGTTCGTCACCACCAGCCGGACACGGCGTTTTAAATGGAGTTCGTCGCACAGTCGCGCAAGCAGCGATTCCAGTTCTGGGTGCGTCTGCGTTCCCGTCCGCCGTAACATGATCCAGCAGCGCCCATAGCGAACACCCATTACAGTCAAAATCAGCGCCGCGATGCCCAACCAGAGGCACAACAAAAGATTGAAGAGAGTCCAGGCAGATGTGTGCAATTCAGGTTTTTGATTTTCAATTGCGGGAAGAACGGTGGCGGTTTTCGGGGCGCGATTTCCAGTTGCCTGCGCAGCGCCATTATGTACTGTGATCTTGGTGCGCCTGGCGTGTGAGTCGAGTGCGGGCAACTGACTCAAATCATCTCCCAGCGATTGTCGGATCGATTCGGTCAGCGTGAGTCCCCACTGCTCCGTTCCTGCCGGATCGGCGGGCGCGGATTGCTGCAGTGACTCCTGCACCCAGCAAAACAGGCCGCTGGAGCTGCTCCAAAGCGGAGGCGTCATAAATTTGATCAGCACCAGGAACCACAACAGAAACGTCAAATGCGCTCGGCGGAACCGGAACAGTTTACAGAGCAGATAGACGGCCAGCACCAGCAACGAACATTGCCAGACTTGCTGCCAGACCAGCTGTACGAGCGTTGTCTCATTCAGATGCATCACGTTCCTCCGTCAATTGATCAAGCAACGTTTTGAGCGCATCAAGATCCTGCCGACTGACATTGCGGTCTTCAATCAGGTGCTGCATTAATGGAAACGTCTCGCCGGCGAAGAGTCGATCGACGAGATCATCGACCGTTTCGCGAATGACCGTGCGCGGTTTGACCCGCGGCGAATAGATGCGGGTGCGGCCGTCAAGTTTGACATTCACATATCCCTTTTTCTCCAGGCGGCGGAGGTAGGTCTGCACAGTAGTAAAATCGATGCCTCGCGATTTCGGAAAAGACTCGAAGACTTCACGCACGGTGGCGTGCTTCAAGCCCCACAAGGCACGGGCGACTTCCATTTCCCCTTTGGATAGCGCGGGTCGTTCGGTCATCTGCATCCCTTCAAGTACAAGTGTAATTGCCGGAGTATAATTACATTTGTAATTGAGTCAAGTTGGGATTTCAAATTCGCTGCAAAGAGCCATCAAGGAGCCCCAAAGTCAATCTCTAATTCACCGATCTTAAAAATAGAAGGGACTTTGAAATTCTTGGCAAACCATGTTTGGAATTGGTCTTCCGATCGCTTAGAATCATGTCATGATTTTGAGGCCTGCCGATAAATTCACTCGAGTTTCATTTGCACTCGAAAATCGTTAAGTAGTTATATAATACCCATTTCCATTTTTTGGGAATCCTGAGAATGAGTGTCCGATCCGCCAGACCGAAAGTAAATGATCTGATCTTTCGCTTGATAGGTCGCTCTATCCACCCCGAACTTTACACAACTTGCGCAGCCGTGGAAGTTGTTCAGAAAGATTTTTCTGCCACGATTCGCATCTGTGAAACCGGCCACATCGCCAGTATTCAACATCAGAAAAAATCGGTGTCTGAGATTCTGACCTCGTTTCAAAATCCACTGCCGAGCCAGAAACGTTTGCTGGAAAAACCGGTACGGGGTTGTCGATCAGAATCGGTCCAGTTGGATTCCGGCTTGTATTATCAGGTCAGTTACCAGTTGGAAGAACTTGATTATACGATTTTCAAAAATGTGCATGAAGAATATTTGATGGACGCTGAACGTTCCGATCTGGCATATCACTTTGTTTCGGAAAGTCGGCTCACTCCCGGTGCACTGAGCATTGTTGATTTCGAAGCCAATCAATCGAGCCTGTTGATTCACGCGTTCCACACATTCCCCGATGAACTGGCTGTTGTTAAAACGCAATCGTTATTCGAGTTTTAAACACGAATTAAAATAAAAGGATGTCATTGATCAGCGTCAGGGAAGACGGTTCACCGTAAACCATGATAGGCGATCAAGTGTTGTCTTTAAGATCTTTAATGCTGTTGTGTCTCTGCTGGTGCACACTGGGAATGCTTGCTTCCCCATCGGAAGCGGCATCGCGCTATCGCAGCCCGTACTACTCTTCGTCGGTGAGTGCCCGCTATCGCAACCACTCTGCGTACCGCTATCGCTACTCTCCCCGATCCAGCTATTATCGAAACTATAGTGTTCCCCGTTCAACGTACTACGGCTATGGTGCCCGGCGGTATAATTACCGGTATCGCCCCTACGCGGCCGCCGCCAGCTATCGCTATTACCGCCCGAGCTACTACAGTTTTTACGACTATCCAGCCGTTGGCTATTCGTATTACGGATACAACAGACTCTACCCGCGCCGGTTCTGTGGTGCCTGGAACACCTATTCTTCCTGCTACTGTTCGCCTTATTCAGGATTTCAAAGTGCTTACTATCCTTATGCCGGCAGTTACAGCGTATTCGGCGGCAGCTATGCACCGTTGTGGGGAAGCTATACTCCTTATTGGGGTACGTATTCTCCGAACTGGGGTGCCTACTACGGTTCTCCCTGGTCGTACTACCCTGGTTATTATGGTAGCTACTACGGTCTAGGTTGCGGGGTCTGGCCTTATCGACCGACCCTGTATGGCAGTCTGTTGTTTCAGTCCGGCTATAACATGGGCTACTACGGTCGCAGCTATTATCGCTTCTGGTAATTCCAGAACCGCATCGCGCAGCTAAGGCCCCGAAACCAGCATCACTCCCACGATGACATCATAGGTCGCATGCGCGCCGACAGTGATCCCGAACCCTCGCAGGAAAAACAGGCCGGCAAAGAAAAGTCCTGCCACCGTCCGAAAGGTGAAACTGAAGACCGAAAACTGATCACCGGATGCACCGACATAATGTGCGAGTGAGAAGATCAGGCTTGTCGTAATAATCGCCAGCACAGCTGAGGGACGGACTTCAAGCATCATCCCCCGAAACAGCAGATAGCACAGAGGCAGCAGTAACAGGCGAAACATGACTTCTTCGTAGACGCCGGCCCCGACAAAACTGACGACGCGCGAAGCCGACTCCCGTTCGATGAACATCGTCACCGGCTGCGGTAATTGCTGAAATGCCAGATCCTGTACCTGCCCTAAGATGATCAGACAGAACGCAAATAACAGACTCTCGGCAAACATTCCCAGCAGTGTCTCGCCGGAAAATTTCCAGGGATGCTTCAACACGATATGCCACATCAGCAGGGTGCCGACAATCAACGCCGGCAGAAGAAATGTTTGCGTGAGCCCCAGTTGCGATAACCAGCTCCGCATCCAGTAGTCGGCACCATTGCGAATCAACTCCGGCTGACTGCCCCCCATGGAAAGCACGCCCAACTCATAGATCAACAATAACGGCGCCAGAAACACCAGGCAGACCAGTGGTTGCCGTGCTTCTGCCCAATAACCGTCGGCAGCGAAAGTAATCTCGCTTTGAGAGTTGTTCTTCTGTGTCATAACTTACGTATGCCCGGATTCGGGATTGTTGTCGCGTTTTGACGTTCCGTTGATCCCATCAGCGTCGCCCGGCCCGCCACGCATTTTTTTTCTTAACTGTCTACTGTCGGTTTTGTTTTGGTTAAATCAGTGCCGGCATGGAAGTGGGGCGGCGGTATCAGCGACTCAGACACATCTCGACGATAGTTCTGGAATCGCCTGAGTGAAAAAGGGTCGTTATGTTGATCGGCCTGACTCAGTTCTTCGGGCAAATTTGGATCCAGGGCTGCCATTAACTGACCGACGGCGGTCTGATCCCATTCGCCGCGAATCGTTTCCCGATACAACTGCAGCGCTGCAGCAAAAGCTGCTTCTTCGCTGTCAAAGCTTCGAATTCCGTCAGCCGTCAATTCGCGCCGGTTATTTTTCAATTCCAGATAACGGCAGACCACCGCCATTCGCCGCGCGTGTTCACCGAGCGCCGTCGTATGCAACCGACGTGGATAACCAGTGCCGTCCAGACGCTCGTGATGCTGTGAGACAATTTCACACAGGTATGAATCTCCCGGAAAACCGCGTACGCCTCCCAGCAAAGCGGCTCCCAGAACGGGATGTTCTCCTCGCTCATCGTCTACGATTCTCTGTTGATCATCAGACAGATCGGACTTGTTTTGCTGCAGCATCAACCAGCCGAAGTCATGCAACAGACCGGCCATCATCAACAACTCCGAATTGCCCTGCCAATCCCGCACCCGTCGGCTTACGGCATTGATCAGGCGGGCCGTTTCGAGACCGCGCGCGAAAACCGGCAAGTCCTCACCCGACATACTCTGACGGGCGACATCCAGAAAATCACTAAAAGATAAAAACAAGATCTGTCCCGGATCGCTCAGATGCACATCGTCATTTTTGATTTTGCGTAACAGATTGAGCAGATAGTTCGGATTGCAGAAGGGCTTCGTCCAGATCTCCTGTGTCGCTTCTTTCAATTGCTTCAGATAGTGCAATGAGGTCTGACCCAAGAGCAATTGCTGCCGAATGTACTGCTGCTCCTGCCGCACATAATCCAGGATTCGCTCCAGAATTGGCAATTGCTGCTGTGAAACGGAATGCGTGGGATGAGTATCCAGATAGAGTCGGCATCGCTGTAAGATTACCTGCACCCGGATATGTAACTGAATCAGAGTCCGTTGTTGACCGGCAATTTTCAGATCCTGATTCTCTTCGTTCAGTTCCTGATACTCTTTTCGGAGCGCTGTATACTCCGGATTATTGGCTTCCAATGGTTCAGCGGCCTGCGCACGCAACGCGGTCCAGTCATCTCGTTCCTGACGAACGGGTGGAGCAAGCCAGCGGAGCAGTCTGGTGGGATGATTCACAATCTCTTTCCCGTCGGAAGCGGACTCATCGTATTAATCGTTGCGATACGAAGGATTCAGAAACCTCTATCAGAGTGTCTTATCGGCGTTTTTGTGGATTGGGATTGAACCGTTTGGATTTTTTTCGGATTGGGTCGTCTGCAAAAAGCGGCGCTTATCATATTGCTATTACATTACTTACAACGCAGTGCCTGGTGAACATATTCACCCTGACACAGCGATCTTCGTAGAAACGCGCAGTAGCAGAATTCCGGACTCCTACGATAATACCTGCGTCAATCATACCGATTATGAGAATTTCTCAATTTCCAGTCACAGGGACGCCGATTTGAGACTAGAGGGGCTTTTTTCTCCTGTCTACTTGTGGTGATTTCGCCAACAAGCATAGAATTCAGAGAAGAAGCTTGGAACTTAAGGCAATTTAAAGAACTTTTACTGATTTCACAGTGTCCTGAATTAATAGGACTGACATCAGTCTTCAGAACCCAATTCGATCCTAACCGACAGGCAGGAAAATTCTAATGGCTACGGATTTCCGGCAAAAAGAGCGACTCCCCGAAATCACTGACCGTATTGTTGAGACCTATCACGAAATTGGGACGGTCCATCATTTAGGTCATTGTCCGCTGCCAAGCCAGGATGCCGTGATTGAAGCGGCTCAGGAATTGAAAGACGTGATCTTTCCAGGCTACAGCCGTCGACAGAATCTGCATCTGGGTAATGTGACATATCACGTCGGAAATATCATCGATTCGCTGCATGACATTCTGACGGTCCAGATCGGCCGCGCGATGCGGCACCAGTATGTGCAGAACCACGGTGCCGACTGCGAAGAACTCTCCAAGATCGATTTTGAAGCGGAAGGCCAGAAAAAGACCATCCAGTTCCTGGAAACCATTCCAGATATCCGACGCGCCCTGGCGACCGACGTTCAGGCCGCACTTGACGGCGATCCGGCGGCGACCTGCTTTGATGAAATCATCTTCTGCTATCCAGGCCTGGAAGCAATCACCATCTATCGTATTGCGCATGAGTTATACAAAATGGATGTGCCCATCATTCCACGCATGTTATCGGAATGGGCACACTCGCAGACCGGGATCGACATTCACCCCGGTGCTACCATCGGTAACTCGTTCTTTATTGACCACGGTACGGGGGTGGTGATTGGAGAAACCTGCGAAATTGCCGAGAATGTGAAGGTCTATCAAGGGGTCACCCTGGGCGCCTTGAGCTTCCCCAAAGACTCTGAAGGCCGCATCATTCGCGAGCAGAAACGACATCCCACGATCGAAAAAGGCGTTGTCATTTATGCCAACGCGACGATTCTGGGAGGCGACACGGTGATTGGTCAGGACGCCGTAATTGGTGCGAGTGTCTCGCTGATGAAGAGCGTGCTACCCAATACGATTGTCACCATCGAAAAGCCATCACTGCGATTTCGCGAAGCATCCTGAATCTGATCGACGGGCCTTTGATTGCAGCAGACCACTTTCCCTGCACGCTTTGAGAGCCGAGCCCGCTCCTCTCTCTACGGCCGTTTCTGCCTGAGCATCCATAAAAAAATCCTGTGTGAATTCAACTTACTGAACTCACACAGGATTGGATTGTAAATAAGAATGTATCAGGCAATCGCGCGTTTGGGGCCTTCATCTTCTTTCTGGTCGCCTTTGATGGTACCGACATGGTCCAGAGTACGATCCAGTTGTGAGGCCAGTTTTTCCTGTGTTTCCAGTAAGGAAGCGGCGGCAACTTCATAGCTCTGTTCGCGGTTGGTGAGCTGGTCGGCTCGTTGTTGAAGCTCTTCGGAGAACTTTGTCAGTTCTTCCATCATCGCTTCCAGATCAGCCAGCAGGCCTTTCTGTTCTTCGTCGGAAAGCTGCTCGTGATCGGCAAGTGATTCTTCCTGCTCCTCTTTCTGGTGTTTAATCTGTGACAATAATGCAGCAGCCCCCTGTTCCCTTCGTGTTTCGTATTGTTCAATCAATTGAAAATCCTGCTCAATCAGGTCGATAAGTTCAGACGCTGACAGGCCCTTCAGAGTAGTTTCATTCGTCATTGAGTGATCTCTTTTTTTATCTGGGGTGAAAGGGGCGCTCGTCTCAAGCGGCGAGCCAGATAAGGGAGCGGTGGTAACGCTCGTTGCTGTTTGTGGGCTGGATAGACGAAATACAAATTCGATTGCCCCAATTGTAATCACATCACCATCGGATACGACTGATGATTGTACCGGGATCCCATTCAGTAATAATTTTGGTTGAGGAGCGATGGCTTCGATAGTAACTTCCCCTGATTTCAGATGCACTACTGTATGCAGGATCGGCATCTCATCACCGGCTAACTGGAGACCACAGCTGGAGCCTGCTCCTATCGTCAGTCGGTCCTCTTGAAGAGGACGCACGGGAAATTTTGTTTTTCCCTTAGTGATTTCCAGAGAATACTGGTGGGAAGATTCTACAACCACAGACTTTTCAACCTCGTGTTGAGACGGGAACTTTGTGATTCCTCAGGGCTCTTTTTCAATGCCACATAGGACTGAATCGACCGTCTGTTGAGGGCAGCATGAGAAAACGTTCGAGTTACTTTTTGATCAAAAATCATTGATGGTTTAGAGCATCAACCAAACCAAATTCTGTGACGGTTAGTCAATTTAGTAAAGCACAGACCTGGTCAATTTGATTCAAAATAGGAAAAAGAAAAAGACTTTCCCCGTCAAAGGCTTTATAGATCCTTGTTAACAAAGGAAACACCTCAGCCGGATTCTGATTGACTTAGATGAAGGACCTGGGACGAATGTTTGACCAGATATAAGAATCTGTTCATTGAGAATTTGGCTAAGGTGTGCAGAGAAAGCTGCGCTCGGTTAAGGCGTTCTCCCATTGAAAAACGGGCAGCTTCGTAATGGCCTCAGTCAATTTTATTGCCAGGCAGTTTCCGTTCCGTCGGCGGGGGCAGCAGATTCGGTTCGGGTGGCTTGGGGGTTGTTTTCGGCGGAACATACCCTTCGCAAGTCAGCTTGATATTGCCTCCCAGCGAAACCCGGAATTCGGAGTTGCTGTCCAAGGCAGTCCATCCCGCCAGTACACCGCGCTGATCAGCATATTCCCGCGCGACCAGATAAGCATCGTAGCTGTCTGACCAGACGCGAAAATTCAGATAAAACAACCGCGGATTGATTCGCCTCAGATCTTGCCGAAACAGGGCTGACGGCTTTCGGAGCCGTTCTGATGTATCTCCGCGCCCCTCACGTGGCTCTAAAATCAGGTAAGGCACACCGCCCGCCGGCTTAAGTTTAATCCGCCAGTCACGGTTCCCGACATTCTTGTTTTCAAACAGTTTGACCAGTTTGTCGCAATCGACCGCCTGCTCCTGAGCTGTCACCAGTCGACTCTGGGCAATCGCTTTCAGCGCTAATGCCTGTAGCAGCGGGATATCCACTCGTAAGACTCGACCATCGTAGCAAACATATTCAACAGGCTTGGCTTCTTTGGGTGCATCGCGGGGATTGGGCAGATTCACAATCTTGGCATTGGGTGTGGGCCCCGGATCGGGTGTCTTGGCGAGTTTCGCTTTGATATCAGCCAGTTCGGTTTCTTTTGTGACGATCGTTTCCTCGATCGTTTTCACTTTTTTGTCCCGTTCCGCGATCTGCTTCTTCAGTTCCTCAATATTGATCTGAATCTCTTTTAATTTCTCCAGCTCTTTCTTCAGCTTTTCCGCCAGCTTCTTTTGTTCGTCAATATTGACGACCTTTTTCTGCTGTGTCAGTTCTTTTACGGTCTGCAGTTGCTCTTGCTCCAGCTCCAGCAGAGAATCCAGCTCTTCTACCTGTTTTTTAGAGCGTTCCATATCTTCGTCGGTGATTTCCGGCAACGCTTCTTTGATACGATCAACTGCCTCGCCAACCCCCAACTGGGTCACCGTCAACAGAATTACCAGAATGCCAACCACATTGGTCATCGTATCCAGCAGTGAATCGAGACTGGCACCGCCGGAGGATCCTCTTTTACGTTTCATTTGTCGATCTAGATTCTCTAAAAGAAATTCAGGTCCATGCTCGTTTACTTGCTCGATGCGCCGGCTGATGAGTGGAAAACCGATGCCACACCCCATGCAGATCACGCTTACTTCTGTATAATAGAATCATAAAAGCGAAACAGGCCAGATCGCAAGCAGGGACCGGTGGTTGTTCCATAAAACGAGCAAGATGGCTGCATAGACCAGGAAACCAAAGTGGACATTATTTCATTAAACATTCCCGGATTGATGATTCTAGGCACCGATACGGACGTCGGCAAGACGTTTGTCTCGACCGCCATCGCCAGACAGTTAACGTCTGAGGGAATCCGCACCGGCGCTTATAAACCAGCGTGCAGCGGTAGTCTGACAGAGAAACAGTCCGGTCGTCATTACTGGGAAGATGTGGCCCTCTTAGCAGAATCGATTGGCGGTACATTTCCTGCAGAACGCATCTGTCCTCAGACCTTTCACGCCCCACTGGCACCACCGGTGGCAGCGGAAAAGGAGGGAAAACAGGTTGATGAAGGGCTGTTAAGTCAGGGAGTTCTCTGGTGGCAGGACCAGGTCGATTTCCTGCTTGTTGAAGGTGTTGGCGGCGTTCTCTGCCCCCTGTCGGATCATCTGCTGGTTGTTGATTTTGCAGCCGCATTGAACTTCCCGATTCTGATCGTGGCACGCGCTGGCCTGGGAACAATCAATCATAGTCTGCTCACCATTGAAGTCCTGCAGCAGCGCGGCTTTTCGATTGCCGGCTTAATACTGAATGATGTCGATCCCGAACTCAGTGATGAATCGCGCAACTCGAATGCGGCACAGATACAACAATGGACAACCGTGCCCGTTTTGTCTTTTGTCCCCTTTGACTGGCAGTCGAACTTGCTTCACCATCAGACTCAAGACAGAATAGACTGGAGACAGCTTGCGAGGGATCACTCCTGATTTGTCAATGTCTGCACCAGATCAGGGCCGCCTGAAATTAGATACCAACAGAGAACAGGTCTGCCGAATCGGCCGCTGTCACAATCGCTTTCCTATTACGTAAAAGAATTCAACCGGAGAAATGGATGAGTATTGATGTTACCTGCCCCGCCTGTGGGGGTTCCATCCAAATCGAAGAAGTCGCGGAAGTCGTTGCCTGTCCGCTCTGTGAAAAGCATTTGCAAATCGACCCTGAAACCAATGAGCCGGTACTGGTCTCAGAGGAGTCAGATGGAACAGAAGTCGCAGAGTCAGAATCGTCTGTCACAGATTCGGAATCGGAAAGTGAGAACGCGGCCCAAGAAGGAGGGGAGGTTGCCGATGAAAGCGAGAATGGAGACGAAGCTACGGAAGAAGCCACAGAAACCGACGCGACGATCACAGCGGAAGAAAATGCTGGCCTGGAATCAGTGCATGCCTTCGCGCACCCGCAGGGAGATCATACAGACGATTTTGATCTGACAAAGACTGACCCCGAACCGGAATCGGCATCGCCATTTTCTTTTCTGCCTGCTGCCAGCGGCGATTCTGGAGAAACGGAATCGGAGCCGGTAGACACCACAGAAGAAACGACGGACTCCGCAGCACAGACCGAAACGACAGAAGAGGACGTCCCGGCAGAAGACTCAACAGAAGTCGCAGAATCCACTTCGGAAGACGAGCCCACGATAGAGTCAGAAACAGCGACAGAAGAATCATCGGCAGAAGCCACTGCAGCAGAAGAAACCAGTTCAGAACCGGAAAGCCAGCCAGCGCCATCAGATTACCGGCAACCGAAAGTGGTTTCCAAACGGTTATTCACGCTGACTCTGACTTACGCCATCGCCGCCACGATTATGATCGCGATGTTGTTATACAAGAAATATCTCGGCGATCCACATCAACTGGAAAGCCTGCCCGATCTGAAACCACCGGTCAAAAATGACGAAATTGCGTTGCAACTGGTTCCCGAAAATGCAGAGTTACCTCCCGGGCATACTTTGAAACTGGGGGAACCCGGACGGCGTTTCGGCAATGTCCTGGTGACGCCGCTCCGCGTTACGCGGGGACCACTCGAATTCGAACACTACACCGGCGACACATCGAAAACCCGCGCGCCTTCAGAAGAGGTATTAAAACTCTACTTGAAATTTGAAAACGTCTCCTCAGATCAGACCTTCGAGCCCCTCGACCAGAAGCTGCTTTTGACACGCGTCTCTGGCAAAACTCCGGAGTCGCAGATGCGGGCAAATAACTTCGTCAGTCGCGTTGACCAGAAGCGGACCAGCGGAAAACGCGTTCTGACTTACGATATGCCCCCTTCCTGGGAATGGAATCTGAAGGGCCAGAATATTAATCAGGAAGCAAAACCGCAAAACCTGGCGCCTGGCGAGAGTATCGAAACGTATGTCGCCACCAACGAAGCAGGCATCGATGATCTAAAAGGGGAACTGGTCTGGCGACTCCAGTTGCGCAAAGGCTATCACCCCAAATCACATCGCGGGGTGACCACATTGATCGAGGTCGTATTCAACAGCGATCAGATCGAACCTGAGTCTCCTGCTGAATCGAAAGAAGAATCGCTGCCAACCAGCTGACCGGGATTGCGTCTCACTTGCACAAGGGGTCAGTGCCGCGGATTAATAAAAAAAACGCCTCGGCGGTAATCCAAGGATACCACCGAGACGTCACGCGGAACCGCATACGATGCGGTGAGGAATTATCAATGAGGACGGCTCTTTCCGCTACTGGTGTCTGGCACAAGCCTCCTGTGACGGAGACTTGCACCAGTCACTTTCAGGAGAGTACATTCCTGAAATTACTTCGTAGGAACCACAACAAATCGGGCACCGCTGTGGTTTCTGACCAGCAGCAACACACTGTCCTTCCCTTTTGCTTCTTTCAATCCTTGATTGAATTGATCCATCGAAGAGACTTCAGTTGTCCCAATTTTTTCAATAATCATGCCTTTCATTAAACCGACTTCTTCAGCAGCACTACCAGGCTCGACAGAAGTGATCACCACTCCCTTGACATGATCCGAGTAGCCTAACTGATTCGCCAGTTCTTCAGTTAAAGGTTGAACTTCAATCTTCAGTTCATTCACACTCGTTTTCTGCTTCTCTTGCTTTTTACCTTCCAGAGGCTTTTCATCTTTCGCGACCGAGAAGCTCTTCGGCATTTCCTTCATGGTGAGATTTTTATTGATGCGTTTGCCATCTCGTAAAACCTCCATCATGTAGGATTTACCAACAACCAGCTGTTCCACAATTCCCTGAAGGTTACGAGGTCCGGAGACATCCTTATTCGCAAAGTTCAGAATAATGTCACCTGTTTGCAAACCGGCTGCTTCCGCAGGAGAACCTTCCATCACCTGTGTGATGATAGCTCCCTGGCCGACTTTAATGTCAAAGGATTGCGCCAGTTCATTGCTGATTGGCTGAATGCCAACACCCAGGAAGGAACGTTTTACTACTCCGTGATCAATTAACTGACCGGAAACCCAGCGAGCCATGTTCACAGGAATCGCGAATCCAACACCATCGTATCCACCGCTGCGGCTGGAAATGGCAGTGTTGATCCCAATGACTTCACCACGCAAGTTCAACAGCGGACCACCACTGTTACCAGGGTTAATGGCGGCATCGGTCTGCAGGTAGTCTTCGCGGTCATTGATGCCTGGCCCACGACCTTTGGCACTGATGATACCGTTCGTCACACTCATTCCGATCCCGAAGGGATTTCCAATCGCCAGTACCCAGTCACCAATTTCCATTTGAGAGCTGTCGCCCATAGGCAGTGCCTTCAGGTCTGGTGCATCAATTTTGATCACAGCCACATCAGAACGGGGATCCATCCGAATGTCGCTTGCAGTAAAGACACGACCATCATTCAAGGTCACTTTGACCACGTCGGCGCCATTGACCACGTGTGAGTTAGTCATCACCAGACCCGACTTATTGATAATAAATCCGGAACCGGTCCCCATTTTTCGAGGTGCCCGTCGCCGAGGCTGATTTTGCTGGTTCTGGAATTGCTTGAACATGTCCTTGAAACGGGGATCATTTTCAAACAGGTCTTGAAACGGTGAATTATCACCAAAGGGCATCGCTTTGGAATCAGCGATTTGAGATGTTTTACTGACTGTTTCAATCGACACAATCGCCGGCATTGCCCTGCGGCTGATATCACGAAATACATTCGACAATTCTTGTACGGTCGCCGCCGCAGGGACATCCGGGCTCGTATCTTTTTGAGCCATCCCAACCGCTGCGCCAACCAGACAGGCGCTACCTATGATAGCGAACATCCAGTTTCGATTTCCTGTTAACGCTTTCATTAAAATTACCCTCCTACTTTTAATGGCTTAAAGCTCTACCTGAGGCCATCACTTTTATGGAATTAATACTAAAAAAGACACGCGACTCAAATCCCAAATTTACCTTTCAAAAATTACGCTGTTACAAAAATTGTGAAGCTCATATCTGCCTCATCGTTGGAAATATGACCTTGCTGCGTGCACATTTTTGAACTTTGTTAATTCATCAAGCGGCTGGACTGATTAATACTACGAGCTAAGTCGGGAGATCTGTTGGGGCCGCTTGGAAAAAAAGATGGGATTTTGTGCCTGTCAACTCGCTACAGAATCTGAACTTGCCCTGAAAACCTGAATATTTTTCAACCAATTCCCTGAATCTCTGCTTTTTTGTTTTCTTCAAATCGATGCTAATGTTAATATTTCTAGATACTTAGGGAGGTTGTTTATCTCCTGTGCGGGCCTTACTTATGCAATGAATCGATTGACCATTTTGATGTTCCCTAACGGCATTAAATAAGAGGTGACGTACATGCTTTACGATCTCAGCCCCGCAGAGATCGATCAACTCCTTGACGAGTGTCAACAAAATCTGGGTTATCGCTTTTCGGATGGCGAATTGTTAAAGTGCTGTCTGACACATACCTCTGCCGCCAAAACACGCATTGATTCGAATGAACGATTGGAATTTCTTGGCGACGCTATTCTGGGATCGGTCGTCTGCGAACAACTGTTTCACCAATTTCCGAATGCCCCCGAAGGTGAACTGACGCGGATCAAATCAGCCGTCGTCAGCCGAAATACCTGCACCAGACTGGCACGGGAAAAAGGATTGGATCGTTTCATTTTCGTCGGCAAGGGGCTGGCGATGACTGAAACTCTTCCCGAATCATTATTAGCAGGCATGTTTGAGGCGATCATTGCCGGCATCTACCTGGATGGCGGCATGGAGCCGGTACACGGCTTTCTCGATCCGCTGATTGAACGCGAGAACGCCAAAGCATCCCGCTCTGTCCACGGGTTCAATTACAAAAGCCTGCTGCAGCAATATTCACAAAAGCGATTCGCACAGACTCCCGTTTACGAACTGCTGGATGAAAAAGGCCCCGACCATTCCAAGTTTTTCAAGGTCACTGCTATCATCGGCGATCATCAATATGAACCGGCCTGGGGTTCCACCAAAAAAGAAGCAGAGCAACGTGCCGCCTTCAATGCCTTACGCATGAATGAAGACGAAAGCGACGAAGAATGGGAACTGCCGGCACTCCCGGATCATTCCTGAGATCGCCTTGAAAGAACCGATATTCTCATCGCCCTCTATTAATGAGAAAGGGCCGAGAGAATACGGGAATTCTCTCGGCTCTAAGATGGGGATGATGTTTTGGAGTGGCCCAGGATGGGCTGACCCGCCTCCACGGGTCGGAAGGATTGTCTCTCTCTTCTCTTGAATTTTAAAGTCTCTCAACTCTTTAAAATTCGATGGGTCTCTCTCTTTACCCAGAGCAGACATAATGCAGTAACCGTGCCAATCGACTCGGAGCATTTCCTCTTTTTTCGCCAATCGTTCTATAACGCCTGAAAACAAGGGAAATTCATTTTTTGTTTTTCTGACGTGCTGTTTCGCATTAAGTCAAATTGCAATTCTTGCAAAGCGAAAACCCGGAGTTTGAGCCGTGAAATGTAAGACTTACAACCCTGTCATACCGACTGGAGGGCCGGTTATTGATTCAGCGCGCCGTTTTTGCACTGGAATCGATGACCTCGATCGAGAGTTTGCCGACTGCCTGCAGGATGGGAAGAAAGATTGCCAGTGGAGCCGGGGCATTGTCTGACAGACTGGAATCTGCCAGCTTGATATGTCCTGCGCCAATCCCCCCTTTTCCCAAGGTGGCATCGAGTGGAATCCAGCGGTTATCCAGAAACACTTCGGTCCACATATGGCCGCCAAAACTGGACCGACTGGGAATATAGACCAACCCCACCGCGACCCGGGAAGGCAACTTTTGAGCCCGCAACATCGCCGCCAGCAGGACAGCATGTTCCGTACAATCCCCTTCCATATTCCTGGCCACCTCCGCTGCCGACGCCAGGGCGGTTGAGAAATTCTTCTTCTTCAGGTTTTGATGAACATAGCGTTCCATCAAAATTGCCTGTTTCCAGGGGTTCTGCACAGATTTGACCGCAGCCGCGGCATATTTCATCACACGTGGATCATCCGACTGGATAAACTGGGTCGGCTCTTTATACTCGTCATCCACTTTCGCTTCCGGGAACTGCGTCGGCACCGGTGCCTTTACGACGGTTAGTTCTACACTCCGCTCGTCCCGTTTTTTCACCTGCTGGGTGTCTCCACTCACCAGGAACTCGGCGGGGTCACCATCGTCCAGCGTCAGCTGATAAACGACCTTTTCCGTATTATGTGCTCCGGGAATCGGAGTGACTTTAATCAGCGTCTGAACGGCCAGATCCAATTCCCCGCCCGACAGTTCTTCCAGAGCCACCTTTTTACTGACAATATAGGTCAGCATGGACGACCCCAGAAAATCAGCCGCCGTCTTGGGGATTTCTCCCTCTTTCGTGACATACAAATCGACGACCATGCCAGGGAGCAACTCCTGCTTCATCTTGACGTGCAGACATTTCTCTTCCACGCCGCCATGCAATTCGACTGTTTCATAATCCAAGGCGTTCAGACTGACCTTCGATACTTTATTATATTCCGGCAGCAACATCGAAAATGATTTCTGCTCTCCCGGCTGCATCGGAGCATCTTTAAACATTTGTTCGAGATAACTGGGGGAATGAAACGCAGGTTCCCACTTCAATTGAGACCGCGTCACCTGGTTGGCGATTTTGGTTTCGACAGTGAGCTGCCCCCCTTTGACTTTGCCCTCTGAAACCGTAGAGTCGGCGGGCGGGTTTTTCATTTGAAACGTATACGACAACAGTTCCCCAGTTGGTGTTTCTGTTGTCTTTAAATGTGTCTCCATATTCAGCGTTTGCCCAAAACGCTTTAGTTTCAGGTAGGAATCGCTTTGATTGTGAACCACCTTGTTTTCCCCGTGGTCATCAATGCGGGTTTGTGAATAGGCATAGCCGATCCGCTGGTTATTCACATAAATCACCTGCCAGACTTCTGCATCCTTCACAGCCACAACGCCGGCAGACTTGCTGTCCGTTTCAGTTGTCTTGGCATCTCCCTCCCGCGCAGGGCTCTGAGAACAGGCAGAAAGACCTGAGAACAACAGAATCAGGATGAAACAGCCCAGGATGGCGTTGATGCGACTGGAGTTGATGAGAACTGTCATTTTCTGAACTTTCCCCGAACTCAAATAAGGCTGAACGACATAAGATAAGAAAACTTGATCCCGGACATAAAAAAATCCCCACGATGCAAACCTGAATCGCAGGGATTATTTTATCTATTTTGTATGTCACCGGGAAAGCGGAATTGATTCAATATCCGTCCCTCAATCGAGATCATCTTCATCATCGACCGCAGCGACATCTTCATCTTCGACTTCCAAATCATCAGCATCATCGTCGGTTTCGTCAGCGTCAATTTCTGCTTCCTCAGCAGGTTTCACGACTTCTTCTTCTTCGACGGGCGCTTTCGTAACCGCGACTTCGCCATCCAGAGGCTCTTTAATTGGCTGGATAAAGTACAGCTTCTTCGCGTTTTTCGTACGCAATTGTTCAATGCGTTCCTCAGCAGCACTTCGCTGATCATAGGAAAAACGAGACTCTTCCTTCATACTGCCAGTGAAAACACCCCAGAATAACCGCCGACGGACTTCCGCCTTGGCTGCTTTTTTCTTGCGGGTAGCCTTCTTCTTTTTAGCGGCTTTTTTCTTCTTAGGAGATGCTTTTTCTTCCGCTTCGGCAGCTTCTGCCTGACGCCGCATTTCCAGACGACTTGGTGACTTTCGAGCCATTGTTTATTCTTTGGTAAAATAGAACTCTATTAATTGTTGAAATGGGAATTCCCTGAGCCAGTTAGCATAACATTTCATTTCTGGAATGACTACGCACAAAGAACACCTCTGTGCACGAAGAACGCATTTTTTTGAAGTTTGGGCCTGAAAAGGGGCTCGAATCAGATGCACTCTCATGACTTTCCTGCCTGAAGACGTCCCCTGTTTGGCAAAACCCAGACCCAAAAATATACATACGACCATACGCCCACATAAATGATGCGATTCTCCCCGATATTCAACTCACAACACAACAAAACCTTATCTCTATATTATATATACACTTACAAAAAAACACACCTCACCATACCCAAGAACATTTAACCAATTCCATCGAAATAATCAGAATAACTTATTTAACCGGACCCCGATAACCGATCATCAGGATAGCAATCTAATTGTTTCGTTTGCGCAGCAGGAATGACTCACCGTGTAAACCGGACAATTGATATAGCTTTGATGTAATGGACGAAAACACAAAACTCAATTGGGAACGGAGTTGTTCATGAAACGGTATCGTAAGTGGGTCTTAACGCTGGGGATCATGGCGGTGACTCCCGGTATCACAATGGCCGGACCCTTGGATTTCTTCAGCAAGAAATCTGATCAGTCTAGTTCGACCGCTGTATCCGGCAGTATTACTAACAATCAGAAAGTCGCGAATGAAATCGCCGACGTTCTGAGAAAAGCCCGGCTGACCGGCTACAACATGGAAATCGAATACAACAAAGGAGTTGCAGTACTCTCGGGTAAAATCCCGACCGCTGCTCAAAAAGCTCAGGCCACCAGCTTGATTTCAAGAATCAACGGTGTCTCCCGTGTTGATAATCGACTGGAAGTCACTCAAGTCGCTCAGAAACAGGTTCCGACACTGGGAGCCGAAAGCAGAAAATCAAGTCTGAATCCCTTCCGTAAACCTGCGGAAATCACTCAAGCCTCGGTTTCTGACCCGTTTCTGAAAGGCGGACTGCAACAGGCTCAATTTGAACAATCTGTTGAAAATCGACGTTCTAACGTTCAACCTGTTTCTTATCAGGCTCCAGGCCGTCAAGCTGCTCCTGCCCGTGCGATGAATAATCAGCAAATGGCAGAACAGCTGGCAAAAGCTCTGGGACCAGCCCTGGCTTCTGCTCATGATGTAGAAATTCGGTTCAAAAATGGAACAGCAATCCTGCAGGGAGCCATCGGAAGCCCACAGGAAAAGCAAATGGCGACTCAAATCGCTCAACGGGTTCCCGGCGTCCAACAGGTGGAAAACCGTCTGCAACTGATGCAGGCAGCTCCCCGACAGGCCTCCATGATTCAGCCCACGAACTACATGAATTATCAGGCTCCTCACCCCGGCCCCGCCGGAGCTCCACAGATGGCCCCTCAAATGGCACCACAACCTGGAGTAGGGGGAGCGAACAATGTTTACAACAGTCCTCACCTGCCTGAAACAGCCTGGCCAACCTACGCAAACTACCCTAACTATGCACAGGTTGCCTATCCAAGCCAATACAGTGCAAGTGCATTCCCTTACATCGGGCCATTCTATCCCTACCCACAAGTGCCATTGGGATGGCGACAGGCTCAACTCGAATGGGATGACGGATCCTGGAAATTAAACTTCCGACCACGCACCGATCGCTGGTGGTGGTTCATGAATCCGAAAAACTGGTAATCACCAGCAGACGGATCAGACAATACAGCCTTCCGGAATGAGTTTTTCTTCCGGAAGGTTTTTTTACAGACAAGAGATGACAGGCAAAAGAGACGACTTGAGACGCGTCCTGGTAAAGCCAAACTTAATGTAAGTTTTATCGTTTAAATCGTCAAAATCGTCAAATTCTCACAAGATTATCGGACAGACGGCCCGATAAGAAGAATATGGAATCATGTTCTTGCGAAACAGGCAGGATGCCAAGAGACAGAACATGACATCTCCTTACCAGAGCAAGATGCTCTCTAACACTGAAAACGGAGTTCTCCTTTTGAAAACAACTTCGTTAAAATCACCCGGAGGAAGAAGGATGTTCAAAATCGGGAAGCAATTCAGCCGTGCTTTGCTTTTGGGCTGTGCCTGCTTGTTAACAATGAATGCCAGCGGTTGTACGCTGCTCAAAGGTGCGATCGAAGTGACCTACGCCGGCTCAGTCTTCTGGCGTACCACTCCTTTAATCCCTGTGACGGCCTACTGGTCACAGCTGATTGAAGACACGTACTGGGAAGAAGAACGCTACGACAAAGTCCAGATCCTGGATCCGGTCGAAGGCGAACACGCTCCCCTGTTCTGTCTTGATCCTCCAAGTCCTGATGAAGTCATCAGAGCACTTCCGGATAAAACCGGTGGCGGAGTCTGGTTCCTGGCAGAAACGACTCGCAACAACGTCCGCATGGTTGTCGAACCGATTGTAGACCGCATCGGCGAATGCCGGTTCTACCCCATGGTCGGCCCTGCTCGTCAGCACCACTGTCACTACAAGTGCACCGTGTACTACGACAAAACCATCCGTTCCGACTGGCCCGTTCCCTTCTCGAACACCGATCAGACCAAAGAAGTCGTTTACATCGACCACGACCACCTGATCCGCTGTGCCGGACCACAGTCTGAATAAGAACTCAGAGAAAACATGATTCGCTGAACAACCAGCAGAATCCAAAACTACCCACCAGCAAAGCCGATGATTCTTACCGGGTGAAAGAGTCATCGGCTTTCGCATGCGCGGAAATAGAAAACGGCAATTTTCTGGATAGGGGTAGGAAGGACCGGTTGCTTCCGGTCCCCCCTCCCTCCGAACCGGACGTGCGGTTCTCCCGCATCCGGCTCTCCGGTTGGTAGTTTTACCTCTGCGAGGATTGACTGGCCAGAACATGGGATTGTTTCAAGGAGAACAGTCCCTGTTCGGCAAAATAAGCATTGGGCCAGCGTAAATGATCGTGTCCTCGTCCGCGACCTTTGCCTTTACGACGTTTCCGAAGTATACTTCGCAGACGCATGCGAACCCACTGATCCAGGATGGTATACGTGGAAGGCTGGCAGTGTTGAAAATAATTGAACCAGCCACGTAGCGTCGGGTTGAGCTGTGCAATGATGCATTGAAGGCTATGCCCGTTCGTCCGCCTCGTCTTCTGCCGAATGGAGTCTTTGAATTTCTGGAGACTTTTCTTTCGAGGGAAGCGATAACGCCCCTGGAAAGTGTAACCCAGAAAATCGAAGCTCCCCTCGGCCATGTCGACGATGTGAGTCTTGTCCGGATGCAGCGTCAGGCCGGCTTCCGCCGTCCACTGCCGCACCATCTCCAAAGCTCGCTCGGCGTCTTCCCGAGTTCGACACAAAATCACGAAGTCGTCTGCGTAACGGACCATCTCAATTCCGGCTCCCGCCATCAAATGGTCGAGGGGATCGAGATAGATGTTGCTGAGCAACGGGCTGATCACCGCTCCCTGGGGGCTCCCACGATCGGGAGTCCATTCGGCAAGGTCATCTAGAATCTGTTGACGCAGAAACATCTCGATCAGCGTCAGCACCTGGCCGTCGCTGATTTTCTCCCGGACCCGATTCATCAACTTATCGTGGGGAATTGTGTCGAAATAGCTCTTCAAATCTGCATCCACCACATATGTGTAACCGCTTTCGAGCAGCGTATCGACACGCTGTAGCGCATCCTTACAGCCGCGCCCGGGACGGAAACCATAGCTTTGCTCGGCGAAATCCCGTTCGAAGATTGGTTCCAGCACTTGGCGTAATGTGGTCTGCACCACCCGATCCCGAGCTGTGGGAATCCCCAGAGGACGCAGTTCCCTGCTCCCCGGCTTGGGAATCCACTGTCGCCGGATTGCCTGCGGTTGGTAGTTTCCTTCCCGCAGTTGTTGCGACAGCTTTCTCAGGTTCGGGATCAATCGCTCGGCGAAGCGTTCGCAGCTGACGTGATCCACACCAGCTGCACCGCCGTTGGCGGCTACTCTACGAAACGCCTGATACAAATTTCGATCACGATCGACTTTATCGATCAGACTGAACCATTGGCCTCCTTTCACCCCCGTTTCGAGGGCCGTCAACATGCGGTCTGTCCAGACACATGGTTCTACCCAGTCCCAGCGGGACGAAGCTTCTCCGACTTGTTTAGCCGCAAACGGCACTCGCGTCGGTTTTTGTTCCCTGTTTCGGTTCATTCCACATCTACCTTCCTGCATCCCTTTGCTCCACGGGCGTTACCCCGCTTCTTCGCTAATATGGATGCTCTGACTCCTACCCAACTGGCTCTTCGTACCGGTCGGCTCCAGAGAATCCGGAATCCGGCACATGAACGCCATCCTTAAGATCGGGCAGGTCTCCCTGCTTCATCACATCAAACCTTCAGACCATTCCGTCTCCAACCACCCCTCGTTGCCCCCGGGACCGACCTGGTTTTGAACCACGGGGCTGACCGTCGCGGAACCGCTGGCAGCGGTCCCGCACCCACTCGGCAGAGTTTCGCACGACGTCACTTGGGCTTCGCCATTCCCTAGCTGGCTCACCACAACGAAAAGCCGAATCGAGTTCGTTATCCTACGGACTAGTCGTTCACATCCGGTTGCTCTCCACCTCCTCTCACGAGAACGCAGTTACCTTCTGTTACGAAGTTCAGGTCAAACTTCGGCAAGGACTTTCACTTCGCTGATTCAATGCGCTTGCAGGCGCACTAGGGGCGAGTCTGTGTGCTCGCCCGCCTGGCGAGATTCAACATTGTTTCAGGTTGTGAGTGGAACCAGAAAAAACATTCGCACGTCGACATAAATACCGCGCAAGCCCTGCGGGCGGCCATATAGGGCCGCCTCTTCCGTAACACGGGTTGGCAGCGTTATAAACCAGCACCATCGGACCAGTCTAGCGATGGCACATGCACGTCTGATCTGGTGTGAATCTCGGAACGTATCGGGATGTTTTTCTATCATGAGCGAGATGTAAACACGCACAATTATCGCAAAGAAAAAAGCGGACTCCATTTGAGAGTCCGCTTTGGTGTGGTTCTTTGCTTGTAGGAATAAGTGCTACCATAAAAAACACGAGATGGGATTACCTGGTACGCGTTTGCTGGTTAAACGGCGGCTGCTTCCTCACTGCAGATGGCTGAAATCAGTTCGACCATCTTTTTGCGATTCACGGGTTTCGTGATGTGATCGTTGCAGCCTGCATTGATACATTTTTCACGGTCTCCTTCCATCGCATTGGCCGTCAGAGAAATGATTGGCCCGGAATAACCGTGTTCGCGAATTTTCTGCGTCGCTTCATAGCCGTCCAGAACCGGCATCTGCATGTCCATCAGAATCACATCATACAACAGCCCGATCTCCAGCGCTTTCAACGCTGCCTGACGTGCGACTTCTCCGTTTTCGGCTACCGTCACTTCCGCGCCGGCTTTTTTCAGAATAAAGGCAATCAGTTTCTGATTGTCAGGGCCATCCTCGGCCAACAGAATCTTTCTCCCTTTCAAAGGGAATTCCTGAATGACACAGTATTGCGGATTCTTTTCCGCGGTGGATTGTGTTTCCTGAGAAACGGGCTGTGTTAATTCCTGTAGTCGTTCGACCCCCTCCAGGTTTCCGGTACACACTGCTGCACTGAAACGGGACCCTTGATTGAGTTCACTGGTCACCGAAATGTCTCCGCCCAACATGTTTGCCAGACGTTTGCAAATCGTGAGTCCCAACCCGGTTCCACCATATTTCCGTGTCGTTGACGAGTCGGCTTGAGTAAACGGGCGGAACAGATTCGACAATTGTGACTCGGTCATTCCGATGCCCTGGTCGATCACCGTAAATTGAATTTGCGGTTCTTGTCCGGGGGCTTCCAGAAGTTCTGTTTCCAGTCGTATCGTGCCGACTTCTGTGAATTTGATCGCGTTCCCAATCAGGTTGATCAGGATCTGCCGGATGCGTGTCGGGTCTGATTGGATTTTTGAGGGCAAGGGGAATTGATAACCGGCTTCCAGCTTCAAGCCTTTCGCTTCGGCCCGGACCTGAACCAGTTCCAGCACCTCTTCTACAATTGTCTGAGGCGAACAGGCAATCGATTCGATATCCAGTTTTCCTGCTTCGATTTTTGACAGGTCCAGAATATCGTTGATCAATTCCATCAAGTGCCCGCCGTTACGTTTGATCGTATCCAGCGAATCCATAAACAACTCGGGCATCTGATGTGTTTTGGCTTCCAGCTCCAGAATTTCCGTATATCCCAGGATCGCCGTCATCGGCGTCCGGATTTCATGGCTCATGTTTGCCAGAAACGCACTCTTGGATTGGTTGGCCGTTTCTGCTTCACGGCGTAATGTTTTCTGTTCTCGCAGCAGTTGCAACGCACGGATGGCGTTTCTGACGCGGGCCTTGATTTCCGAATCGGTTGCCGGCTTCGGAATATAATCGAAGGCCCCTTCCTCAAATGCGCGGGTAATCCCTTTTCCGTCGTTATGAGAAGTGACCATGATCACGGCAACTTCTTCGATTTTGTAATTTTCGCGAATTTCATGCAAGACGGCAAAACCGTCCAGAATCGGCATTTCCACGTCGAGTAAAACAATATCCGGCTTTAGTTCATGAACTTTCTGTCGTCCGTCTTCGCCATCGACGGCAGTATGCAATTCATAATCGTCCTGAGTCAGTGCGGTACAGAGAATGCGTCGTACGACATCTGAATCATCAACAATCAGAATTTTGGATAATTGCTTATTCATGTTTTTCTTTTCCAGCTGAGCACAGAAATTGACTGCGGGCGTAAAACGAGGATGACACGCTGTAAAGCTAGGACAAAGAAATTCCCCGATACGAAATGAATCAATAAATCAACGTTTTTTTAAGCTGATGTGAAAGAGGGAGGTCCGGTTACATCGCTTAAGCAAATTCTTCCGCAATTTACAGTGAGGGATAACGACCACACAAACTGATAGGTCTTTTCTGCAGTGCGTGAGTTTCGTTCAGTCGTCGGAAACACGCAGTGCGGGGATTTCCTGCTTGAGGGTCTCCAGCGTTGCATCTGAAACGCTCGTATTGCTGAGACTGAGTTCCACCAGATTTGGTGTGGAAGCGAGATACGACACCCCGGCATCGGTCACATTGGTGTGATCCAGGATCAAGACATTGAGCTTCGGCAACCGGGCCAGAATTTTTAAGCTCTGATCGGTAATCTGTGTGCCGTCCAATACCAGTGTTTCCAGATTTTTTAATCGGGAGAGAAACACGGTACTCTCATCGGTTACGTTGCAACCAGACAGATTTAATTTTCTCAGCGTCTCCTGGTTGGAATCCTGACAAAGTGCTTTCAGTTCAGCCTCCGGAAAATGAGATTGTTCCAGTGAGACCCTTTCCAAACCATCCCTCCTGAGAATGGTTTCCAGACACGATTCCTCAAACGAGCAGCCTTCGATGTTCAATCTCTGGAGTGCCGGCAATTCTGCGATAGCCTCGGCTCGCGCGGTATCGATGGTGATATCCTCTAAACCCAGCACCTGCAGTTTGGGAAACTGTTTGAGCAACTTTAACTGCTGATCAAAGTCAGCCGGAGGTTTACCGGGGGGCTGACGCAAATAGACGCCGGTGAGCGAATATTGATACAAACGGACGGTCAGGGGAATCAGAGATTTCTCTCTTAGATCACCATACTCGGCAGTGACGAGCTGGCCTTGTTCGGTCGGATACTTTGAGAACAGAAAGGCCCCCTGTTGCTGGAGAGTCGCAACAGCCAGATGGAATTCGATTAGCACATAAAAAGCATACACACTACCGGCGATGATCAATATCAGAACGGCAAACAGGCTGCGATGGAGGAGAATCCGACTGTTGTTGGGATTCTTTGAAACAACCGTCGATTCTACCTCGCCACTCATTATGATTCCTGTTTCTTCAGCGGGCCGTCCAGCCACCGTCGACGGTCACCATACTCCCTGTCATATAACTCGATGCATCGCTGGCCAGGAAAATTGCGGCGCCTTGAATTTCTTCCATCTTGGCCCAGCGGTTCATTGCCACGGCGCCCACGATGAATTTCTTGATCTCTTCGGTTTCCGCAAACGGTTCATTCATCGGCGTGAGAAACGGCCCCGGGCAAATCGCATTGCAGGTGATGCCGTATTCACACAGCTCCAGGCCCAGTGCCCGCGTCATCTGGACCATGGCCCCTTTACTGGCGGTGTAAGGCGTGCGGTTGGACATCCCCACCAGTCCCAGCGTACTGGCTAAATTGATAATCCGACCATACTTCGCCTGCTTCATATGCGGCACGACCGACTTGGCACACAACCAGGGGCCGGTCACATTTACATTCTGGACTTCCTGAAATTCTTCGAGCGTCAATTCATCAATGGGGCCGCGAATATTAATTCCCGCGTTATTGATTAGAATATCAATTTTTCCGAATTCCGAAATCGCCCGATCTGTCATCGCAGCAACCTGCTCCGCGTTCGTGACATCTGCCTGGACCCCGATCGCCTTTACGCCGTAGTCTTTCACAATTTGTGCCGCCGTCGCTTCGACTTCATCCTGATGCCGACTCGTCAACAATACATTCGCGCCTGCAGACGCCAGACCTTCCGCCATGGCTGATCCCAGACCTTTGGAGCCCCCCGTAATGATGGCAGCACGTCCCGTTAAATCGAACAGTTTGATTCCAGGCAGCATGGAAGTTCCTTCCTCTTAGATGGTTTCTCAACAGGTTGAATGCACGGAAATATGTTTCTGATACGCAGGCTCCGTTTCCGGAAAATCACTGCGATAATGGACGCCGCGACTCTCTTTACGTTCAATCGCAGAGGTAATCATCAGCTGTGCGACGAGCAGCATGTTCTGCAGCTCCCAGCCACTCAATGTTTTGAATTCGCGATCGACAACATAACGACTCCAGAAGTCGACCTTGTCTTTCGCGTTTTGCAGTGACTCTGCATTGCGCGTAATGCCGACATCACGCCACATCAGACTGGCTAACGAGTTGCGCAGGTCTTTGCTGTTTAAATCTTCATCCGAACGCTTTTCTTTGTCCCAGTCAGGCAGCAGGGAAGCGGTGAACTGATCGGGCTGACTGAGTGCCGCCGCTGAAGCACCGCGTCCCGCAGCAGCGCCGAAGATCAAGCCTTCCAGAAGACTGTTTGAAGCCAGGCGGTTACTGCCATGCAGACCGGTCGAGGTGACTTCGCCGGCCGCCCAGAGATGGGGAACCGAAGTGCGTGCCTGCAGGTCAGTCTTCACACCGCCGATCATATAATGCGCGCCGGGACGCACGGGAATCTGATCTTTGGATAAATCCAGACCGAAGCCGGCACAGACTTTTCCGATGTTGGGGAACCGTTCCTTAATCAACGCGGGATCCAGATGGGTTAGATCGAGATAAACACATGAATGGTTCGTCTTCAGCATGCGATCGGTGATCGCCCGGCTGACCACATCACGGTGTGCCAGTTCCTGATCGGGATGATATTCGGACATAAACCGCAGGCCGTTGCAGTCGCGCAAATAAGCGCCTTCGCCGCGCACCGCTTCGGAAATCAGATAGCGGGCTCCCCCCGCGATATATAAGACGGTCGGATGAAACTGCATGAATTCCATATCCTGCAGCAAGGCTCCCGCCCGAAATGCGATGGCATGACCGTCGCCTGTTGCCAGCGGCGGATTAGTTGATTCACGAAACAGACAGCCTGCGCCACCCGTTGCCAGAATGACCTGTTTGGCCCAGACCAGTGTTTTTCCGTGATAGCGATTCCAGATAATCGCACCGCGGCATTTGCCGTCTTCGGTGACCAAGTCCAGGGTCGGCGTTTTCGTCCAGGTTTGAATGGAGGGGCGATCATGTACGGCGGAGACCAGCGATCGCATCAGCTCGCGACCCGTCGCATCCCCCATGGCATGTGCCACACGACGATGGCTGTGCCCCCCTTCTTTGGTGAGTGCGATTTTACCGTCTTCGGTATCAAAATCGGTGCCGATCTCGATTAATTCCTGAATGTGCCGTGGTGCTACCTGGCAGACATATTCCACCAGTTCTTTATCACACAAATCCTTGCCGGCTGCCAGGGTGTCTTGAATATGGTTCGTAATATTATCCAGTGGGTCGAGTACACCGGCGATGCCCCCCTGTGCATAAGCGCTGTTCGACTGAGACACCTTTCCCTTGTTGACGATAATCGTTTCCAGGCGGGGATCGATTTCCAGCGCGGCTCGCGAACCAGCCACACCGCCACCGATAATCAGGACATCGGTGAAGATGTGGGGAATTCGTTTCGGATTGATACGAGCAAGATAGCGTTGACCGGGTTCAATGAGAATCGGATCCAAGTCTGCGTGCTCCTTAACCTCGTTCGTTTGAAGCTGCGAGACAGGGCAGCCCCGCGGAAATCAGATTGTCATACAGGAAAAACCACCATCGACGGCGATATTCGTTCCGGTAATAAAGCTACCCGCTTTCCCAGCTGCCATCAGCAACACGGCTCCCGCCAGTTCTTCCGGATCACCAAAACGATTCGTCGGTGTATGATTCATAATACTGGCGACACGCTCCGGTGTCAGCACTTTTCGATTCTGTTCTGCTGGAAAAAAGCCGGGAGACAGGGCATTCACACGAATTCCGCGTTCTGCCCATTCGCGCGCCAGGTTTTGCGTCAGGTTCAACACAGCCGCTTTTGATGCGGAATACGTAAACACGCGGGAGAGCGGCGTGATCGCACTCATCGAAGCAATGTTGATGATCGAGCCGGCCACGTTCTCATCCAGCATCGCCTGGCCAAATACCTGGCAGGCTACTTTGACGCTCAAGAGGTTGACGCGGAAAATCTTTTCCCATTCTTCATCGCTGATTTCCAGGAATGGTGTCGCGGCGTTAATCCCCGCACCATTCACCAGAATGTCAACCATCTGGCCTTTGGCTTTCAGATGCGCGACCAGCGCTTCGAGATCAGAGCGGCTGGTGGAGTCGGCCGCGAAAAACTCGGCACTCCCCTTTAGCGTTTCTATCTGCTTCACACGACTGTCGCCATTTTCCGCATTGCGACCAACGATCACCACGTGCGCGCCGGCTTGCGCCAGTGCATCCGCGATCGCGCCTCCCAGAACTCCGGTTCCGCCAATCACAACAGCCGTCTTACCAGACAGGCCGAACAAGGCCTGCAAATATCCGGATGAGTTACTTTCACTCATCACATACCACCTTCTCTATCTCGATAAATCAACACACAGTCGTTGAGGGAGCGATTAACCAATAAATTCCAGTTTGACCGGATTAGGGATGATGCCGGCTTCGTAACCCCGGTCCAGCAAGAGCGCGACGGCTTCACGGCCTTTTTCGCCGAAGTCCAGAGTCCAGTCGTTCACATACATACCCACAAATTTATCAGCGCTGCCCCGATTCAAATCGCGACCATACTTCAACGCATGGTCGAGGGCTTCGTCACGATGTTCCAGGCCGTACTCTATGCTGCGTTTCAGAATCGCAGTCACTTCTTCCATCATTTCCTGGCCCATGTCTTTCCGAATCGCATTCGCGCCCAATGGCAAAGGCAGACCGGTGTCTTCATACCACCACTTGCCCAGATCGACGACCAGTTTCAGTCCCTGGTTTCCATAAGTCAGCTGGCCTTCGTGAATGATCAGGCCGGCATCGAACTTGCCTTGTTCAACCAGATTCAGAATCTCATCGAAGGGATGCTCTTCGTATTCGAAATCATCGCCCAGCAACAATTTCAAAGCCAGAAATGCGGTGGTCAGTTTGCCGGGAATCGCAATCTTTTTGCCTCGCAGATCATCGATTGACCAGGCTTCGCGGGCCACGACCATCGGCCCGTATTGATCACCCATCGAAGCGCCACACGAACAGATGGCATAAGTATCCGTCAGATAAGCATAACCATGCAGGCTGACAGCCGTCAGCTCCAGTTCTGCATTGAAGGCACGCTGATTGAGTGTCTCAATATCTTGTAACTCATGAGTAAATCGATACTTACCTGTTTCGATCTTATCATTCGCCAATGCATGGAACATAAAGGCATCGTCCGGATCTGGACTGTGGCCTACCTGAATTAATACTTTCTCATCGGTCATCATGGATCACACACTAATTAAATTGAAGGGGAAAACCAAACGATTGAACACCGGCCCAAAGACCAGTCTCAATTGCAGAATACAGTTAAAAAATTCTTTGCAAGACACTATAGAGAGTTCCCCACAACTTAGCCACCTTCCAGCAAAAACAACTTCCCCAGCCAGATCCACGAACCGATGAGGAAAAAACGGCAGAGGAAACAGATCAAACGTATGTATATCGAAATAGTGCAGTTTTTTGTAGGGTTCACCCCTACGATTGAGAAGGCGTGTTGCCAATCATCACCCGCGCTCAAACCCCAGGATCTTCTCCAGCAGGTCAGCCGGTTGATCTTCCGGGTGAACCGGGAGTTCGCGGCATTCTTTAATGTTGCGGAAAAACGTATGTTGCCGTTTGGCGAAACGGCGGGTCTGCTGTTTTAGCAGTTCGACCGCTCGCTCGTAGGAATGCGTGCCTTCCAGATAATCGATCAGTTCCTTATATCCCAGTGCCTGACGGGCGGTACGGCTCATGGGAGGGTCGGCTGTCAGGAGCTGTTTCACTTCGTCCAGCAGGCCTTCTTCCAGCATCTGATCGACGCGAAGATTAATCCGCTCGTATAGCCATTCCCGATCCGGCAACAACCAGTAAACATGCGCCGGACATTCTTCCGGAGTCAGAATTCCTTCCGCGTGCTGGGCCGAAAGGGGGACGCCGGAAACGTGGTACACTTCCAGTGCCCGCGCCACGCGGCGGACATCGTTCGGATGCAGCTTCTCCGCCGAGACCGGATCGACGGCCGCTAGCCGGCGGTGCAGAGCTTCATTTCCTTCGGTCTCTGCCAGTGTTTCCATTTCGCGACGATAATCCCAGTCGGCAGAGGGACCGTTAAACACCCCGCGCAATATCGCCCGTAAATAGAGACCCGTGCCTCCTACAAACAGCGGCGTGCGCCCCCGCTCGATGATCTCACGGCAGCAGATTTCCGCCGCCTCAAAATAATCGGCTACGCTGTATTTTTCATGCACATCGATCAGGTCCAGCAGATGGTGCGGCACCCGTTCGCGCTCGGCCGCGGAGGCTTTCGCGGTACCGATATCCATGCCTCTATACAGCGACATCGAATCCATTGCCAGGATTTCTGCATTGAGATGTTCCGCCAGCAACAGGCTCAGCTCAGTCTTGCCGCACGCGGTCGGACCTGCCAGAAACCAGCACTGTTGAAGGACTTCCGTTGGAAATTGCATAATCAATTCATCTCATATCAACCGGACCACACACGTCCAAAAGAGTAAGACTCTTGCGGCCCGGACTCGTCATTTTCAGTTCATTTGGCTAGGATACACGCTCAGAATTCTGAGCCACTCAAAGTTCTGGTCTGTTATGTAGTATATTAATTCGCGACACATGTCGAAAGAGAGAGGCGATGGCGACCTTCGAAACCAGCGTTCAATTAACCACCACTCCTGAAGAGATTTTTGAATTTCTGATCGATACCGATAACATTCTGAAAATCAGCCCTCCTGACACGGGTCTGGCTTTCACCAAAAAACCAGACAAATTATCTCTGGGTGCGGTTCTTGAGTTTCAAATTCAGGGCTTCGGCAAAGTGCAGGAAGGAACGCATGAAATCATCGCCTTCGAAAAGCCTGACTTTTTTACTGAGAAACAGATTTCCGGGCCCCTCAAATCATACACGCACGAACATCGCATCGTACCCAGCGGCGACAATCAGGTTACCGTGATCGATCGGCTGGAATTCGAACCACCGGGCGGACTGCTCGGCTTTCTAGTCACCGAATCGAAGCTGCTGGATCTGTTCGACGAAGGTTTCTACCATCGCCACAACGCCTTAAAAGCCATCTTTCCGTAAGCTGCGGCCTACTTCAGAACCGGGCGGTTACCCCGCTGCAGTCGTTGATCTCCCGGTCGGGCGATACGATCAGCGGGCAATCCCAGGTCGGCTCGAACCGGCTCCTGCGGCTCCGTTGAGTAGACCGTCTTCAAGGCGTCCAGACGCTGCTTGATGAGCGATAGTGCTTCCAGCTCTTCTGGAATCGATACATTCGACGTTTCTAAAACTCCGGCACGCACGACTCCGGCCCCTTTCGAGCCCGGCGAGACGACCCGTGGTTCCCCCGAACGGGGCGTTGCGACAAACAGGCAGGACTCGCGCGGAAACAGTTCGCTCGCATCCGTAAAGCAGACAAGCGAGATCTTCCCCACTGTCTGTTCCTGTTCTTTTTTGTCTTCAGAAACCACAGCCGTCACAATACCCGTTTCAGAAATCTGCACTGAATGTGCGTCGGCTGGCAGTCTGATCTCGGGCAGAATCAGATAATTAATTTGCGAACCACGAATACAAAGCCGTCGCTCACCGTCAAAGATCAGGCGGCCCGATCGAGTAAATGCTGTCGCTTCACCCAGTTTGACCTGCAGAAAACCAGATCCTTCGACCGCCAGATCCAGTGCGCGTCCCGTCTTGATCAGTTCGCCATTCGTTTGAGAAACCCGGGTCTGCAGCACCTGGCTGCCCATCCCGACAGCGATCGGCGGTGCCGACTCTGATTCCTCGCTGGCCGGTGTTTCGAGATATTCATACGGCAGTGCCTCGAATTCCACATACGAACGCTTGAAACCAATTGTTCCTGCATTCGCAATATTATTCACGATCACATCACGCGACAGCCGCAGTGCATCCACGGTCGGCTTGAGCCGCTGCATCAGTTCATCGCGGTCCGCTTTCGAGGAAAATCCGATAAAGCCTGTCTCATCAGAGTGCCCACCGTTCGATGAAGAGACCGGCTGCTGCGGTGCAGAACCTTCGAAATTTTTCAGCGGGTGTTCCCACTTCTCTTCGGGAATTTTCATTGCACTTTTCGGCTGCAGTAACTTACGAATGGAAAGCAGATCCGAGGCCACCTTGTGAGGCACACCTTGCAACTCTTCAAACCAGATTTGTAACTCTTCTTCTGAAGCATGCGGCAGATGCTCGCGAATGATCGAACGTGTGATCTGATCTTCTTTGGAATCCGAACGATTCTTCGAATTCGACAGTGGCTCCGCATTCAACGGCGGCATTAAGGGGCCGGGAGTCTGGGGGAATTCCTGATTTGGTTTTGTAAACAAAGGGAGAGAGGGCCCGGTTTCTTCCAGTTCCGAAATGGAGTTTTCCTCAATCCGCCCGAGAGCCTCTAATGCAGGACCATTGATCGCAGGAGCATCGGCAGTGAATTCGTTTGAATCGATTGCTTCGTCGTTCTCTTCGGCTAAAGCCAGTTCTACCGGGATCAATGCCTGATCAATGGGGAACGGGCATTCGTCGGTCTCGGCGACAGCCAGCTCATTCGGAGCCGCCGCTGAACTGCGGTCGATGGCAGCCGTCACGGTCGACGCTTCATCGGCAAAACCCAGGTCTTTTAAATAGAGAATGCCCTGGATAAATAACACACCAGACAGAACACAAACGGAAACAGCAAAAATGATCCGCTCAAAATTTTTTCTCATATCTGCTTCCTTGCAGCAACAAGGCTCGACATCCAGTTTCGACTTGCTGATTGGTCTATCAAAATCAGAATCGTTAAGGTATCGAAATCACCAATTTAGAACAAGACGATTCCTGTCGGCGATATAAAATTCCAGACATCCTTTTGAAGCCTGAACTCACGTTATCTCAAGAATCTTAACCAGGAACACGCCCGGATGTAGCGTAAACACACACGAATTACGTACAATAACAGACTCTTCATAATAGACGCGATTTGAAATCCTGAATGCCAGCCTCAATGACTCCTTGATAATTCAAAGCCCCATAATGAATATCCCGCTTCCCAAGGTTTACCGAATTCGCCAGAACTTCCAGTCTTCTCGAATCGAGAACGTTCCCGAAGCCGTTCTGACCGAACTTCCAAAAATCAATTTAGACAAAGTAGTCAAGCCAGGAGAGACTGTTGCCATCACGGTCGGCAGTCGTGGCATCGCCAATATCGCTTCGATAATCAAAACCACCGTCGACTATCTGAAGTCGCTGGACGCCGTCCCGTTTATTGTTCCCGCGATGGGCAGTCATGGTGGCGGCACTGCAGAAGGACAGGCGGCCGTCATCGCAGCGTACGGCATAACCGCCGAAACGATGGGCGTCGAAATTCGTTCGTCAATGGAAACCGTGATCGTCGATACAACGTCGCACGGCATCCCCGTTCATTTTGACAAACATGCCTACGAAGCCGACCATGTCTTGATTTGCGGCCGCGTCAAACCGCACACCCGTTTCGTTGGCGACATTGAATCGGGTCTGCATAAGATGATGCTGATCGGCCTCGGTAAACATGAAGGCGCCAAAATCTATCACCGGGCCATTGAAGATCTCAGTTTCGAAGAGATCATCAAAGCCGTCGCTTCTTCGATCTTACAGAAATGCTCGGTCGTCGGCGGTCTGGCGATTGTCGAAAATGCGTATGATGAAACCGCGCTGATCGAAGCTGTGCTCCCGGAACAGTTTTATGAACGGGAAACCGAACTACTCAACATCGCCCGCGAATCGCTGCCTCGGCTCCCGTTTGAGAAAACCGATCTGCTGATTGTGGACCGCATCGGTAAAAATATCAGCGGCTCCGGAATGGATGCCTGTGTCATCGGCCGCAAGTTTAATGATCATGCTGCCACCGAACGCGACAATGTCTCTGCCAAACGCATCATGATTCGCGGCCTCACCGAAGAAACGCACGGCAATGCCTGTGGAATTGGCCTGGCGGAATTCACCAATCAACGTACAGTTGACAGCGTTGACTGGAAAATCACCCGCATAAACGCTAATACTGGTAGTCATCCTACCGCAGCGATGGTGCCACTGGCCTATGAAACAGACCGCGAAGCCATCGAGGCTGCATTACAGACCATCGGACTGGTTCCACCGGAAACCAGCCGCATCGTACAGATTTATGACACACTCGAATTGAGTGAAGTCATCGTCAGCGAATCGTATCTGGAAGAGATCAACGCGCGTGACGATCTGGAAATACTTTCCGGGCCGTTTGAGCTGCCATTCGATGCCCAGGGAAATTTGACCTCCGTTTTTGAAAAACCGCATCACTAAAATTTAACCTCAACAGGAAGAAATTCATGTCCACCGAAGGCCTCTCTAACGCTGCCCTTGAAGAACTTGCCAAGTACGACACGCCGACTGTCTGCAACGTCATCGAACTCTGGAACATCCGCCCCCGTAACACCGGCTACATGAATGATTCCATCAAAGCCTGTTTCCCCAAGATGCCTCCGATGGTTGGTTACGCGTTAACATCCACCTTCCGCAGCATGGCACCACCACGTAGCGGCGACGTTTACTCAGGCCTCGATGCCCAGGTCGCTGCCTTCGAATCTCTACCCGGTGCGCCGGTTGTCGTGTATCAGGACATTGACGAACCAACGGCGTCCGCTACCTTTGGCGAAGTCATGTGCTCCACTTATAAAGCTTACGGTGCGAAAGGCATCGTGACGTCAGGTGCGGGCCGCGATCTAGATCAGGTCGAAGCCCTTGACTTCCCTGCTTTCACGAACGGCACCAACTGTGCCCACGGCTACTGTCACACACTGCAAGTGAATGTCCCTGTTACGGTTGGCGGCATTCCCATCTATCCCGGCGATCTCTTGCACGGCGACCTGAATGGCGTGACTACGATCCCCACGGAAATTGCTTCCGAAGTCGCCGATGCCTGTAAAGACCTGATGAAAGCCGAAGATATCGTGCTCGATTATCTTAAAACCGGCAACCTGACCCCCGAAGGTCTGGGAGAAGCTCGCAAAGAATTAGGAGCCGAAATCGCCAAGCTCGGCAAACGACTCCGCGGCGAATAAACATTCCCGCAATACAAGAACCACACCAAAGCTGGCTCATCAACGAGCCAGCTTTTTTTGCTGAATCCCATAACCAGGGCGGTAAGCGTTTTTGTGGTAGAAATAAATCCTGACGACATTCAAGATTTTAAGCACCAGATCAGACTCACAATCCATGGCGCAGCCTTATTCGGACCACGCATACGGGGTGACTCACTCCGTCCCCAGTTGCTCCATCGCGGCGGGCATGCGTTGAATATTGCCTTCCCGGTCGACGCAGGCGATCACACTGTGGGCCCTGGCGATAGAGGCACCATCTCGAAACAGTTCGTAATCGTGCTCCAGCTTGGCGCCGGTGACGCGGGAAAGCGTAGTCCGCAGCGTCAGTACATCATCATAGCGGGCCGGCAGGCGGTATTTGCATTCAATCTTCGCGACTACCAGCAGGTAGCCTTTCTCTTCCATCTCACGGTAGTTACCTCCCTGAGAACGAAAGAGTTCGGTGCGGCCCATTTCAAAGTACGTAAAATAATTTCCATGATGCAGAAATCCCATGGAGTCCGTTTCGTTATAACGGACGCGGATCTCTATCTCATGTGAGGCAGACATATGCTGGCATTCCTTTTTCGAATCAGGTTCGGGCAGGAGTCGTGAGCGAAACGTCGTAGGTACGGTGGGTGTCTTCATCGCCGTTATCGTTTTGAGAATTTTCAACGGCGATCTGATACAACTGGCGACCCGCTTCCGTGGGATAGGTCGTATCAATACAAGCCTGGCAGAGGGACGTACCGGGTAGACCGACGGCACGCGAAATCGATTCCTTAGGCAGGTATTTCAGGCTGTCGGCACCAATCGCGTCGGCCATTGCCTGTTCGACTTCCGGGCTCATCTCCCCCCCCTTCAGAAAACGGGGTGCGAAGAGCTCGTTAATCGTTGACATATCAATGCCATAAAAACAGGGGCCAATGATCGGCGGACAGGCCACGCGGACATGCACTTCTTTCGCACGGCCGCGTTCTTTCAACTGGCTGATTAACGCTTTCATGGTGGTAGAACGAACGATTGTATCTTCCACCAGCAGAACCCGTTTGCCTTCCAGAACTTCCGGGAGCGGCGTGTATTTCGCACGGACCTTGTCACTACGATTCGCACCTTCGATAAACGTACGGCCGATATAGCGGTTGCGGATCAGACCTTCCAGACAGGGGACGCTCAAGTGATAAGCCATACTGTCGGCGGCGGCTTTCGCAGTATCCGGTACGGGCACGACGATCGTATCGTCGTCAATCGGAACGGTTTCCTGCTCGGCCAGTTCTTCACCCAGTCGTTTGCGGGTAATGTAGACGCTCTGATCATCGAGCGTACTGCAGACATTGGCGAAGTAGATCCATTCAAAGAAACAGTGTGCTTTTTGTTTGGGTTTCGCGTATTCACGGATGGTAAGTTCGCCGTCCTGAATCACCACAGCAGAACCGGGAGGCAGACTGTAAATTTCGTCTTCTTCAAAACCCATATTCGCCAGCGCCACGCTTTCACTGGCAGCGGCAAACAGCGAACCGTCAAATGCATAACACAACGGACGAATGCCCACCGGATCACGCGAGACAAACATGTTGCCGAGTGCATCCAGAAAGACAATATTATAAGCGCCGTCCAGCCGCTGGCTGAGCGTGCCCAGTATATCGAACAGTTCGCCGGGATTTTCTTTCGAAAGTTCCTGAGAGATCAGATGCATCAGGATTTCTGTATCGGTTTCCCGCGCCAGATGAAAATCGGATTCGGTCAGAACTTCTTTACAGAGTTCCTGGTAATTCGCCAATTGACCGTTAAAGCCGAAGCTGAACCATTTGGATTTCTGAATATGATGCCGTTCAAAAGGCTGAGCGTAGCTCCGGTCATCTTTACCGCAGGTCGCATAACGCACATGTCCGATGGCAGCGGGACCTTCGTACTTCTGCATCAGATCATTAAATGTTTCCTGATGATTCAGCTGGAACACCTCCGTGACGGTGCCCACATCTTTGTGCGTATCGATCAACTGATTGCGGTTGGGGTTGAACGTCGTCATCCCGGCCGCCAGTTGACCACGATTTTGGATATCCAGCAGTAACCGGGAGATGAGTTGGGATGTCTTTTCAGGGTCCCCCAGAGGTGCCAGCGGGCTGGTCTCTTTGTTGGGAAGGTGATAAACGGCTGCAACTCCACATTCGTGGTATAGTTCCGACATAAAATGCCTTAGTTCGTGTTTAAGGGTTTCAAAATCAGTGTGAACCGGGTGAACTATGCGGTAAATTGTTTCAGGGCTATCGTGAAGAGACAAACAAATTCAGGGAGTGAAGGCGAAAAAGTGACGATTTTCGGGGAAATCAACACGATTTAGGGGCAAACTCATCTCGAATGAATGTCTATGCTGCAGCCACGGACTACTATATTATATAAATATTAAGAAATAGGGACCCGGTGGGGAGTGCCTGTTTGGAATTTTTTTGTGATTCGTTGAAAAAGTGCAGACCGTGAGTCTTACAAGACGTGAAGTAATCGAAACGGCGGAAACGCTGGTCATCAAAATTGGAACAAACGTTCTCTCTTGCGCGGACGATACACTCGACCCCGCGCGGATTGAATTACTGGCGGAGCAGATCCACCGTATCAAGGAAACCGGGCGGAAAGTCGTCGTCGTCTCCAGCGGTGCCATTGGTGCCGGCATGGGACTCTTGGGATTGAAAGAACGCCCCAAAGACCTCGGCCATCTGCAGGCTTCAGCGGCAGTCGGTCAGGCGCATCTCATCCGCCGCTATGATCGTTGCCTGCGGAAACACGGTTATCATGCAGCGCAACTCCTTGTGACAGCCAACGATTTTAAAAATCGCACTCGCTATCTCAATGTGCGGAATACGATCCATACCCTGTTCGAATACGGGGCCGTCCCGATCGTAAATGAAAATGACACGGTCAGTATTCAGGAAATCAAATTCGGCGATAACGATCATCTGGCGGCCATGGTGACCAGTCTGGTCAAGAAGCCACTGCTGGTTATCCTCTCGGTTGTGGATGGCCTGTACGACGGCGATCCCAAGTCAGCGGGGAGTCGCCGGATTTCCCAGGTTCAGGATTGGACACCTGAATTACTGGCACTGGCGACTGATGACAGCAGTTCACTGGGGACCGGGGGCATGAAGTCCAAACTCCAGGCCGTCCGTTCTGCGACGGCGGTCGGCGAAAATGTGATTATTGCAAATGGTCAGCAGGAAGGAATTCTGGATCAGATTCTCAAAGGGGAAGATGTGGGAACTCTGTTTCTGGCCCAAGGGGCTTCGGTCTCGGCCTGGAAACGCTGGATTGGCTATACCATTCGCCCGAAAGGGAAATTCCATCTGGATGCGGGGGCAACGAAAGCCATTCGTGATGGGGGAAAATCTCTGCTGGCGATTGGCATTCAATCCATTGATGGAACATTTGAAAGTGGTGAAGCTGTGACTCTGGTCAGTCCGAGCGGCGAAGAATTCGCCCGGGGACTGAGTAATTATAATTCCAGCGATTTAGCAAAGATTGTGATGCGACGTTCGGATCAAATTGCCACCATCCTCGGGGCGGTCCCTTATTCCGAAGTCATTCATCGGGATAATCTGGCAGTTCTCGAAAATCATCCTGCATTGTAGGAGCAAGCACTCATGTGGATTACCGAAACCGCCGTCCCACCCATTCTTATCTGCTGCGTTATCGCAACGATCCTGTTTGTTCAATGGTACTTAAGACGTCAGACCAAATACATCGCCGGTGCCATTGTGATGGTCGTGTTGATGTTTGGCTTTTATCTACTGGAATTGAATATTATCACCACGCGGGAGCAGGTCGAGTCTGATCTGTACGGTCTGGTGAATGCGTTTGAGAACAAGGAAGTGGATACCACAATGAATTATATCAGCCCACGGGCAGATGTATTGCGTCAACTGGTTCAGACGGCTTTGAACCTGGTGACCATTGATGGGGAACTCAGAATTACCGATGTGGAAACCGCGCTCAGATCGGAAGATTCTGTAGCCACGACTCACTTTAGAGCAAACGGCGCGGCCACGTTCGGCAGTTTTTCCGGCCGTCACCCCACGCGCTGGGAATTAACGTGGCAAAAAATGGGAGGGGAATGGAAAGTCATCAAAGCCACTCGCCTGAACCCAATCACCGGCGAAGAGCTCCGTCCGATGTCATTGAAGTAATCGGGAACATCTCACGCCAAGTTCATGAAACCCATTTACGAAAGTACTCAATCGTAGTGGCGGTGCCTGTATACCCGGTACCTGGCATTTTTAGAGTCATTAGTTCAACGTCGGGGAGAGTCTGTGTGCTCGCCTGCCTGGCGAGATTCAACTTGGTTTCACGTTGTGAGTGGAACCAGAAAAACCTTCGCATGTCGTCAGGAATACTGCGCAAGCCCTGCTTCATTCCCCCATCGGGTTCGCTTTACTATCAGCAGTTACTGTGTTTGCCTTCTTCAAAGTCCGTTCAAAGAATTGTTCCATCAGGGGATCCGTTTCCTTCTGATTCTGGGTAAACACACTATGGCCGGCTCCCGGGTAGCGGTGGTAGGTGACATCTTTGGCACCAGCTGCTTTCAATGCTTTGACAAATTGATCTGCCTGGGCCACGCTGACGACTCGATCTCTGGTTCCCTGAAATATCAGGAACGGGGGGGCTTTGGCATGCACATAGCTGATCGGCGATGCTTTTTTAGCTTGTTCCTGCAAACTGGTTTCAGGCTGTTCCAGAAATTCGATAAGTCGGGGCTTGTTTTCCACGCCGCCGGGCCAACGTGTAAAATCGGTTGGTACTGCAGAAACACAAACAGCATTCAACACGCTTGACTGATTCTGCCAGGGGCCATCCCCTTCCAGATGCTTGTCTTTCTCAACCAGCGCCAGCAGGCTCACTAAATGGGCGCCGGCTGAGTTCCCATAACCTCCGATCCGGTTGGGATCTACTTGATACTTTTCTGCGTGAGCCCGTAACCAGCGAACCGCACATTTCGCATCTTCCAGGCAGGCGGGAAAAGCGGCTTCACTTGTCAGACGATAATTCACACTGATACAGACATAACCTTTCTTTGCGTATTCTACTGGGGCTGTTCTAAAAATACCGCGACGTTTATCTCCGCTTGACCAACCGCCACCATGTACAAACACCAGCGCGGGACGTCGTTCTTTTCCGCGTGTTTTCGGCATCACCAGATCCAGTGTCCAGGCAGAACTGTCTCCCTCGCGATAAAAAATATCTTCGACAACGACCAGCCCTTTCGGTACCGCAGCCGCGCCGACACGAGAAGGAACCGTATCCTTCTTAATCGGATCCTCAACAGATTTTGCCTGTTCGTCGGGAACCAGATAAACGGCAATCATGAAGAAGAAAAGGACTGTCAAAATACGCGTGACAAATAGCGGCATCGGTAAGACCCCAGATCACAGAAAGGTCAAAAGGAACAGTGATTCAGCAAGCCAATAAACCCCGGAATTCTGATCTGGTGTCTCACTTTCTTTTTGAAATCGAAAAAATGAATCACGATATTGCCGTAACTCAGGGGAGATACTCTTTATGTAAACAGAGATTATTAAATAAAGATAAATTGTATATAATTTATCTCAATAATAGATTATTGTTGACAAAATCAGTGGGTTCTTTTCAAATGGAAGCTTATTTTACTGTTCTTTCGAATCCTGAATCTATGAATTACGTTGCAAATCATCTCATTACTTATCGCTCGGAGAAAAAAGATGTCAAAACGAATGAGGGCAGGTTTTACGCTCATTGAGTTGCTTGTCGTGATCGCGATTATCGCGATTTTAATTGCTTTGTTGTTACCGGCTGTCCAACAGGCGCGGGAAGCAGCACGACGGAGTACCTGTAAGAACAATTTGAAGCAATTGGGAATCGCACTCCACAATTATCACGACACCCACAAACGGTTTCCCTGCACGATTCACACAAACAAGACCTGGGGCGCCGTCAATTCAGATCATGGCGGCAGCTGGTTAGTGCATCTGCTTCCCTTCATCGATCAGGCACCGTTGTATAACGTTTTGGATTTCAATTTAGATCCCGCGCATCAGGCTCAGACCGCCAGTGGCCAATATGCTTATGAAGTTGTCATTCCTGCTTTTGTTTGTCCAAGTGACACACATGAAGGATTCTGGACCAATGGTATGAGCGTCGATGGAACAACCAACGGGCAAAAACGGGCGGTCTCCAATTATTCGGCCAGCATGGGCAGCCAGCAGAACGGACCGGGCGGGACTCACAATAATTACTTTGGCCACGGCCCTGTGACTCGCGCGGACACCATGAACCCACGAGAAATTTCGGGGGTGATTGGCCACATGTCCTGGGCAGCCCGGATTCATGACATTACCGACGGAACCACGAATACCATTGCCTTAGGCGAAGTCCGTCCGGAGTGTTCTGATCATGTTCGCAATGGCTGGATGCACGTAAATACCATGTATACCGGCACCGGCGTTGCCATTAACTTCGACACCTGTGAAGACAGTCCGGGCGCTGCCAGCGGAACGCCCAACTGGTTCTCCGGCCAATGGGGTAACAGCCAGGGGTTCAAATCGCGACACGTGGGCGGCGCCCATTTTCTGCTCTGCGATGGATCGGTTCGTTTTCTGTCTGAAAACCTCGATATGGTTACGTACCAGAGACTCGGAGATCGCCGAGACGGGGAACCAGTGGGCGAATTCTAATCAGAGTCCCCTGGATCAGATTTCAAACTCCGAATTTTCAGACATGCTGCTGCCGATCTCCGGCAGCAGCATTGGTTCGCCTCAGTTCTAGTGGAGAAAAAATGTTGAAGTTTCTGCCCCCTCAATTTGTTATACTGGGAATGATGATTCTGGCCACGGGATGCGGATCGGGTGTCGATCGTCCTTCGACGACAAAAGCAGAAGGCACGGTCACGTTTGAGAACCAGCCATTGGAAGGTGCCAGCGTTTCGTTTATCCCGGAAAACGGGCGACCTGCTTCCGGTTTTACAGATGCGAGTGGCCATTTTATTTTACGAACGTTTGAAGATGCAGACGGGGCGATTCCGGGAAAGCATACCGTGATCATTTCCAAAGTCGCCGCCGATTCCCAAAAGCCGGATGACATTTATGCCACTCAGAAATCAGCTATCCCGGAAAAATATGCCGACTTGAAGAAGTCGGGACTCACTGCCACAGTGAGCACTGACGGAGAAAACAAGTTTGACTTTGATTTGAAGAAATAGGTTTTCACAACAAAGTCAGAATCGAATTCCGATATCAATCGGTTTCCCATGACAGCATTGCACGAAACAGTAATTATGACTCGCTCACTCACCATCGTCTTACTGACATCATTGTTCTTCGCAGCCCCTGCTATCGGAGAAGAAACGCCGTCGAAAAAAACAATCGACTTTGAAAAACAGATCCTGCCCATCTTTCAGGAAAACTGTTTTGACTGTCATGATGAAAATACACAGGAAAGCAAATTGCGTCTGGATCGGAAGTCGGCGCTATTGCGTGGCGGCGATTCCGGTGAGCCGGCGATTATTGCAGGGCAAAGCGGAAAGAGTCACTTAATCAAACTCGTGCGCGGCGAAGAAGCCGGGCACCTGATGCCCCCCGATGAACAGGACCGACTTTCGAAAGCACAGATTCGTCTGTTGGAAATCTGGATTGATCAGGGGGCCCCGTGGCCCGGCCCCAACGGCGTCGTCAAACAGGAAGCGCAAACGACTGATCACTGGTCGTTCCAGCCTCTCGCACAAGTCTCGCCTCCCGCGATCAAAGACGACTGGATCACGGGCGGCATCGATGCGTTCGTATTGCAAAAGCTTCACGAAAAAAAACTGGCCCACAATCCGACCGCTGACCGCCGTACTTTGATCCGTCGACTCTATCTCGATGTGCTTGGCTTGCCCCCTTCTCCCAAACAGGTGCAACAGTTTCTGAATGATACTGCTCCGGATGCCTATCAGAAGCTTGTACAAACGACTCTTGACAGTCCGCACTACGGCGAACGCTGGGCACGTCACTGGCTCGACCTGGTTCGCTTTGCGGAAACGCATGGTTTCGAAACGAACCGCGAACGTCCTCATGCCTGGCCGTACCGCGATTATGTGATCCAGTCTTTCAATGCAGATAAGCCTTACGATCAGTTTATCAAAGAACAGATTGCCGGCGACAGTTTCGGGAACCCGATCGGGACCGGATACCTCGTGGCAGGTCCTTACGATCTGGTCAAAAGCCCGGATATCAATCTGACGCTCATGCAGCGACAGAACGAACTGGACGACATGATCAACACCACCGGGACCGCGTTCCTCGGTCTAACACTGGGCTGTGCTCGCTGTCACAATCATAAATTCGATCCGATTACACAAGCCGACTATTACTCGATGCAGGCCATCTTTGCCGGCGTGAGACATGGCGATAAAAAACTGCCCGTTCCCGATTCGCGACAGAAACAAATCCAACTCCAGCAACAGCAACTGGTAAAGCTGCAAACAGAATTGGAACAGTATCTTTCAAAAACCGTCTCGCGGCAGTTTACCTTTATTGACGATATTCCCTCTACCAGCGGTACCGACAACAACGTTGCCCAAGTCACACTGCTGCAACCGCTGGCAGGACGAGGGACCAATCCCGCGGGCACCGCACGCGGCGAACAACAAGATCCGGGCAGCCCCAGCCATTCAGCCAACCTGAGTGGCGGCAGTTACAGCTGGTGGAAAAACCGACCTGATCAACCAGTCATCGCCTGGAAGCCACAAGTCCAGGGTGACTATCATATCTGGCTTTCCTGGGGCGCTGGGTTTGAGACACACTCGTCAGACGCGCGCTACGTTCTGGACCGCGATGGAAACCCCGAAACCACCGACGACTGGGAGCAAGTTGCGCTCGTCGATCAGAAAAAATTCGCAGACGGCTCCAAACCTTCCGCCCGCAAAGCACTCTGGAGCGGCTTTCATCATGCGGGCGTATTTACGCTGACAGAAAACGAAGCACTCCTGTTGGTCGGCGGCAAAACCGGAACCGCCGTGACGGCAGATGCCGTGCTGTTCGAAGCGGCCACGCCGTCGGGACTGACACACCAGCCGATTAAACCGACGTTCCGCAAACCGGTTCAAGCAACCCATAATCTCGAACGGATTGATCCCGTCGAAGCCAAATTCGTCCGATTTACCATTCGCGCCACGAACGGCGCTCAGCCTTGTCTGGACGAACTGGAACTCTTTTCCCGAGGAACCAACGTTGCGCTGGCGGGAGCGGGTGGAGTCGCTTCCTGTTCCAGTACGTTGCCCGGTCACAAAAAACATCAATTGAAACACATCAACGACGGGAAATTCGGCAACTCACACAGTTGGATTTCGAATGAAAACGAGAAAGGCTGGGTCCAGATCGAACTGGCACAGCCGACCGTCATCGATCGGATCGAGTGGGCCCGCGATCGCGAAGGACAATACGGCGACCGCCTGCCCGTTGATTATGTCATCGAAGCCTCGCTCACTGGAACCGACTGGGAAACCATCGCGGGTTCGAGTGATCGTCTGCCGCTCTCGCTGCCGCAGTCGACTTTAAAATCGGCGTCGGTCGCCTATCGCTTTGATCATCTTCCTCCCGAACAGGCGCAAGCCGGGAAGCAATTGCTGGCAGAACTGAAGCAAGTCCAACACAAACTCTCGGTGCTTCAGGTGACGCCGACTGTGTATGCGGGACAATTCAGACAACCCGGCCCCACACATCGGCTGTATCGAGGTGAGCCGTTGGCCAAACGGGAACAGGTGATGCCTGATGCCCCCGATATCTTCACCAATCTGAATCTCAAAGCAGATACTCCGGAACGCGAACGCCGCAAATGTCTGGCTGAATGGATTGCCTCTCCGAAGAATCCGCTTACCGCTCGTGTGATGGTCAATCGCATCTGGCAGTTTCATTTCGGTCAGGGATTCGTAACGACGCCCAGCGATTTCGGAGCCGGCGGCGTAGCACCCACACATCCCGAACTGCTCGACTGGCTCGCGCAGGAACTGATCGACAATAACTGGTCACTCAAGCACATTCACAGTTTGATTCTCAACTCCGCCACTTATCAGCAGTCGGGCAAACCCAATCCGAGTGCGATTCAAATCGATGCGGCTTCCCAATACTGGTGGCGTTTCCCACCACGACGCCTTGAGGCCGAACCGATTCGCGATTCAATTCTCGCCATTACCGGTGTGATTGATCTCAAACAGGGAGGCCCCGGCTTCAGTGCCTTTGAAGTCGACGCAGAGAATGTACGGCACTATCACCCCAAACAATCCTACGGCCCCGAGGACTGGCGCCGCATGATCTATATGACCAAAGTCCGCATGGAACAGGATTCCGTCTTTGGTCTGTTTGACTGCCCCGATGCTGCCACAACGGTCGCTAAACGCAGCCGATCGACCACACCGCTCCAGGCGCTCAACCTGTTTAACAGTGCATTCCTGCTCCAGCAGGCCGATCTGTTTGCTAAGCGTCTCGAAACTGAAAAACCGAATGATCTTCCCGCGCAAGTGAAGCACGCCTTCGAACTCTGTTTTTCACGTCCACCAACAAAAACTGAACAGGCCGAAGCCATCGCTTTTATCTCCCAGCATCAACTTCCCGCCTTTTGTCGAGCTCTGTTGAACAGCAACGAATTACTGTTTATTCAATAACCCGAACTGAAATATCATAATATTAATCATAACGAGTCACGATCATGAGCGCTTCAAACTCCGAACTTCCTGCCAGTCGCCATCTACTGAACCGCAGAAATTTCCTGAACCAGACTGCCACCGGCCTCAGCAGCATCGCCCTGTCCGCCATGCTGGCAGAAAACCAGCTCCTGGCGGCCAATAAGGAAACCAGCCGCACGGTCGGCGGAAAAACGCCCATCAGGCCGCAGATTGATCCCGGAAACCCGTTCGCCCCGCGCGACACCCATTTCCCGGCAGCAGCGAAGAATGTGCTCGTCATTTTCTGTTCGGGTGCCTGCAGCCACATCGACACATTCGATTATAAACCGGCGTTGATCAAAATGAACGGCAAGCCGATGCCCGGCGGGGATAAGCTCGTCACCTTTCAGGGGCAGCAGGGGAACCTCACACAGAGTCCATGGAAGTTCAAACCCCGAGGCGAATCGGGAAAAATGATCTCCGATCTTGTTCCTCATTTAGGCGAACTGGCAGACGACATCTGCTTTCTGCATTCGATCAAAGGGAAAACGAACACGCACGGACCAGGTGAAAATTACATGTCGACCGGTTTCACCCTCGACGGCTTTCCCAGTATGGGTGCCTGGACCAGCTATGCACTGGGTAGTGAAAACCGTGATCTCCCCGCTTATGTAGCGATTCCCGATCCTCGCGGCACGCCTCAGGCCTCCGTCAACAACTGGGGGCCCGGGTTCCTGCCCGCCGCCTTCCAGGGAACCGATTTCAACGCCGCCCAACCGATCCGCAATTTGAATCGACCGGCGGCCATCGCTTCGAAAACCGATCGAGCAACCCGCGATTATCTGCAGCGTTTGAATGAACAACACCTCGAACGGTTCCCCGGCGACAGCGAGCTCGCGGCCCGCATTTCGAGTTACGAACTGGCGGCCCGCATGCAATTGAGTGTCCCCGAAATCAGCGATCTTTCGCAGGAGTCTTCCAGCACACTCAGCATGTACGGCATCGACGATACGAAAAATCAACTCAAGGCCTCGTACGCGAAAAACTGTCTCTTAGCACGGCGGCTCATCGAGAAGGGCGTACGTTTTGTGCAACTCTTTAATGGTGCATATCAGACCGGCGGAGAAGGCGTCAGTAACTGGGACGGGCACAAAAAAATTGTCGACCAATATAACGTGCACGGCCCGGTTCTCGATCAGCCGACGGCGGCGCTCATCAAAGATATGAAGCAACGCGGCCTGCTCGAAGATACACTCGTCGTCTGGTGTACCGAATTCGGTCGCATGCCGACGTTTCAGAAAGGGGCCAGTGGTCGCGACCATAACCCGGAAGGCTTCACTTGCTGGATGGCGGGAGCCGGCGTCAAAGCACCGTTTACCTATGGTGCTACCGATGAGTTCGGCTATAAAGCGGTTGAGAACGTCGCCACCGTGCATGATTTCCACGCGACGATCTTACATCTGCTGGGGCTCAATCATGAGCGGCTAACCTTCTACCACAACGGCCTCGAACGCCGCCTGACCGACGTGCACGGCACCGTAATTAAAGATATCTTAGCATGAGGGAACAGATCCCGTTTCAACCCGTTATTCTTTCACCGCCATCGAGACGCTGAAAATTCCTTCGTCATCAATCAGCATGTCGACTTTGCGGAAGCCGACGGACGAGACAAGTTGATCCATTTCCTGTTGCGTGCGGCATCGCATGACCCAGGGATCGCCGTCCCGATTAGGAAGGACACGTGCAATCATTTCCTGCTGCGGGTGCCAGGGTTGGTTCGTATACAGCAGGTAACCGCCTGCAACCAGCGTGTCGGAGAGCCCTTTTAACGATTCCTGCAACGGGGCATTTGCGGGGAATAGTTCATACAGACCAGAAACGATGGCGATATTTGGCTGAAAGTCGTGTCCGGTAATCGCGGCGGCGCTAAACGCGTCGCTTTCTTTGTATTGAACGCTGTCGATCTGCATCTGCTGGGCCAAAGTGCGTCCGGCCTCTAAGCCCCCCACATCGCGGTCACACATCAACGCGCTGATCTCTGCTTCCGGATGATTTCGGATCGTATCCAGAATATACCGCCCCGGCCCCGAGGCGATGTCTTGAATCCGAATCGCTTCTCCGGCGGTATGCAGTTTTTCAATGGCCCGATCCAGCATCATCTGCATATGAATCTTCCGTTGACGAATGCCACACCAGCCCGGCGAGTTGAGATAGAAATGATCGATCAATCGCCCCAGTGGCGTGATTCCTTCCGGTGTATTGCGGTAAACATGATCCAGAGATTCACCCGAATCGAAGCCCGTCTTCCAGCCGACCTGAATGCCTCGACTGAGACGGCCCGTGGTTTTCATTCCGATCGATTGCAGCGCAAACCCCCATCGTTTTGGTGAAGCGAGTGACAACGGCTGTTCCAGTTCAGCACAAATCTGTTTTGAATGCCCGCGTTGATCTTCTTCCAGTAAATCTGGCGTTTCAACGGCCGATTCAAACTGGCGGACAAGAAATTCTCGCGTACGGGTGATGGGTAATTCGCGTTTCTGCTCCCAGAAAGTGGAATGATAAAAGTCTGGATACACTTCTTTCTCTTTGATGGGAGAAGAGAGCCGCTCAAAGAATTGATCCTGTGGTTTTCGTTTAACGACCCAGTCTTTACCAGAAATCAACATCAGCGTCGGAGTCTGAATCGCACCAGCATCCTCGACCAGACGTGTTGACGTATCGTGCAGGCCCAGCAGAATATTTGTGGCAATCTGTGGCGAAATCAACGGGTCGGACGCGTACTCCCGTGCCTGCTCTGCATCATGGGTCAGCATGCCCGGTTTGACATAACTTTTAATGAATGATTTAGATTTCAATTGATTCAACACCCGCAGACCGGGAATGGCGAAGGGAACATACAGTTTAATCCGAAAGGCCGGCGTTGCCACAACGAGTGCCCGGATCGGAGGCGCATAATCGTGAACCCAGGCCGCCGCCAGTACGGCGCCAACACTCTGGGCGACTACCGCTGTGTTTTCCATTGAAAGATCGAATGTTGCTTGAATGTGACGGACGAACTCGTCCACATCCCGCACCAGTCGTCCGAAGCTTTCCGCATAACCACGTTCTCCCGGCGATCGACCATGGCCCCGGGCATCCCAGGCAAAGAACCAGAAATCATCCAGATCAATGCGGTCAATCAAATCCTGCCAGCGTCCCGAATGTTCGTGGCCTCGATGCAGGAGCACAATCGCTTTCTGTGAATTCGTTCGGGGAGCCCAGGCGCGATAAAACAATTCCGTTCCATCACTGGTAACAAACTGATGTTCGGTTGCCTCTCGCGAGTTCGCTGATGGGGGGATTTCTGTCTTCGTCATCTCAATTCCGCCTTTTCTCACAGGTTGGAGTTAACACAGGCATTTCAGATTCAGCATGTTTGAATATCAGGCGTTCTCAGCGAAAAAACATCACGAAGATTTTCATCCGAATTCTCAATTTTCCTGATTTGCACTCTGTTTCAGCGCCAAGGCATGGCGGGCTCGGTTCAGAATGGTGAGAACTAATAAGAATACAATGACATACAAAACGTAATTGATCCACGGCCCGATTTGTAATCCGCAACCCATGAGTAACCCCAACAGGCCAAACAGAAAGGCACGATCACTTTTTCCCATTGGCCCTTCATAACGACGGGCTACACCGATCTGGACTGCGACCACTCCCATCATTTCACTGATGACCGCCAGCAACACAATAATCACGATCGGCACTGCAGGCAGTCCCGGAACCAGCGCAAATGGCAGATAGATGGCGGCATCGGCAACAACATCACCGATTTCATTCAGGATCAAGCCGAGATCCGATTTCATGTTGTGCTCGCGGGCCAGCATTCCGTCAATGGCATTCAAAGCCATGCGGATAAACAGAAACAGAGGCACAATCAGCAGCGGCCATTTCTCACCCGGAAATAACGCGATACACAATCCGACCAGAATCGAAAGCAGCAAGGCCGCGATGGTGACCTGATTGGCTGTCACCTTCATTGCTGCCAGCTTACGGGTAATGGGACGCAGCAAACCCTGAAACTTCGGTTTTAAGTCGTAAATGCTAGCCATGTTTTACATTCTTCTCAAATAAAAGTACTCTGCGACGACAGGATCTTGCCAAGATGATACCGTATCGAATTGGGAGAAACGCCAATCTGCGAGATTTTTTTCAACAATTTCGTGAGTTCTGCAGACGAAATTCGCCTTAAAGCTCAGGCAGCGTTGAAGCCTGCAGATGGAAAAACAGTGAACACAATTCGAACAGACCTTTTCTCCATTTTGATCTGGTGATACTCAATGACGACCGCGATTCCCCTTGATCCCGCATTAGAACGGCCCAGCTGGAGAGAATCCGCTGTGGTGATGATTGGATTGTCAGTTTTATTTCTCGTCATTTATAACGCGACGAATTATTTCACATCCATCCGAACCGAGGTTCCCTCCTTCTACTTTTCCTGGGAACGGCATATTCCATTCGTCTCTTATATGATCGTGCCTTATATGTCGGTCGATCTGTTTTTTGTCGCGGCTCCCTTTATCTGTACGGAGCGTCGTGAGCTGACCATTCTGACAAAACGCATTGCGCTGGCGATTCTTGTTGCCGGGATCTTTTTTATTCTGTTTCCTCTCAAACTGGCGGTAGAGCGTCCCATCGCTGCCGGCTGGACGGGCGCCATCTACAACTGGTTCAGCGGCATGGATCTTCCCTATAATCTCTGCCCCTCGTTACACATTGCGTTAAGAACCATCCTGGCCGATTTATATGGCCGGCATACACGCGGGCTGACGAATTTTGCATCGCACTTCTGGTTCAGTCTGATTGGTTTTTCCACTTTATTACTTTATCAACATCATCTGATTGATATCGTGGGAGGCTTTATTCTGGCCACATTTTGCTTTTATCTCGTTCGCGATACACCATTGAAACTACCCGTGCAAAGCAACTACCGGGTTGGCCTGTATTATGGCATCGGAACGGGGCTGCTCTGTCTCCTCGGCTATGTGACTTATCCGTGGGGAGTGCTTCTGATCTGGCCGGCTGTCGCGACTGGATTAGTCTGTGCCGGCTATTTCTATTGGGGCCCGGGTGTGTTCCGAAAATCAGCCGGGCAGATTCCGTTAACCACGCGAATCATTCTTGGGCCAGTCTTGTGGGGACAATATCTCTCTTGGGTCTATTATCGCCGTCAGTGCCAACCCTGGGATGCCGTTAATGAGTCGGTCTGGATCGGACGTCGTTTAACAGACCAGGAAGCCGAGCAGGCAACAGCCCAGGGGGTGATGGCAGTGGTTGACTTGAGTATCGCGTTTTCGGAAGCAGCCGCGTTTCGAAACGTGGCTTATCATCATGTACCGGTTCTCGATTTGACGGCTCCTTCTATTGATCAACTCGAGAAAACAATTGATTTTATCCGTAAACATGCGGAGAATGGGCTGGTCTACATTCATTGTAAAATTGGCTACTCTCGCAGTGCCGCAGTCGTGGGGGCTTACTTACTGGCTGAAAATCTCGTTGAATCACCCGAAGCCGCCATTCAGTACCTCAGGACCATTCGACCCTCGATTGTGATTCGTCCCGAAGCAGAACAAGCCATCTTCGAATATGACTCACACCGTAAAAAGTGAGAGTTTCTGGTAAAACGGCCTTTATTATATTTAATATTCTGATATTATATATAATATGTCTTTTGTAATTCCCTATAAGTTGAGCGATGATAAATGGCCGCAGTCGTCTCCAAAGAATTAATGCACGGTTCCCGCAGACAGACCCTCGTACAGCAGGTGCTGGTGAAGTTCTTTCAGGGAGAATATCAGCCTAACCAGCGGATGACAGTGCAAGCTCTGGCAAAAGAGTGGAATGTGAGTGCCACGCCCGTCCGTGAAGCGCTCGTCGAGTTGGAAGGGATCGGCATTGTCGAAATCTTTCCCAATCGGGGGGCCGTCCTGCGGAACTTCGGCGCCAAGGAATTAAGCGAAATCTGTCAGGTCCGGCGGATCCTGGAAGGTGAAGCGACCCGGTGTGCCTGTGGTCATATCACGCCCAACGAGTTATCCCGGCTCGAGAAGATTTTCAGCGAACTTTCGACGGCAGAACGAACCGTAGAGTGGTCGGAAACAACACAGGAATGGGACGACTACCTTCACGAGCTCATTTATCGCACGTGTGGCAGCGATCGTCTTTCGCATGAAATCAATCGTTATCGTGCTTTGTATCGTACGTTAAGACAGGTTCGGCACAGTAAACGCCAGAATGTGAAAGACTACGAGCATATGGAAGAAAACGCAGAGCACCTGTGCATCGTCCAGGCTCTGGCAGCCGGTGATGCGGAGGAAGCAGCTGGAGCGATGAACGACCATTTACTCCAGGCCGCCATAGTGCTGGAACGCGACCTGTTTCAGCAGGAAAATTCATAAGCCGCATATTTTTAATCGGTTGACTTCTACGAAGCGCAGCAGAATCAGTTGAGGAAAAATCCCGTAATGCGAAGTTTGATCACCCGAGCCAGTCTGGCCTGCCTGTTGGTTGCCAGTCTTAGCCTATTATTGCCGGCAGCCGGAAAAATACCTGATCCGAAAACCAGTGTCGATTTCGAAACACAGATTGCCCCCCTGATTGTCGAACATTGTATTCGTTGTCACAAACCAGGCAACGAAAAAGGGGAGCTCTCTCTGGACTCGCTGCAATCACTCAAAGAGAACGGCTTTCTCACGCCGGGCAAACCCGCTGAAAGTTATCTGCTGGAAGTAATTCACGTTGATCCGGAGACGGGTAAAGCCGAAATGCCCAAAGGTGCGAAGCCGCTCTCCACGGATGAAGTCGCTCTCTTTACTCGCTGGATCAAACAGGGCGCTAATTGGCCTGCAAAATTAAAATTGCAGGAGAAATCCAAAGCCGACTTAACCTGGTGGTCACTCCAGCCTTTAGCACAGAACAATCCACCCGCTACACCAGACGTGCCTGAAGCATGGCAGAAACATCCCATTGATCGATTCATCGCCGCAAAGTTAAAAGAAAAAAATCTGCAGCCGTCACCGCGTGCCTCGAAACGGACTTTGATTCGCCGCGCCACGTACAATCTGACGGGCCTGCCTCCCACTCCCGCAGAAGTCGCCGCCTTTGAAAACGATGCTTCACCCGATGCCTACGAAAAACTGATCGACCGACTGTTAGCATCTCCCCGCTATGGCGAACAGTGGGGCCGCCACTGGCTGGATGTCGTCCGCTTCGGCGAGAGTAACGGCTTCGAGCGGAATGTGATCATCGACAATGCCTGGCCGTTCCGCGATTACGTGATTAAGTCGTTCAATGATGACAAACCATTCGACCGGATGGTCATCGAACATCTGGCCGGCGATGTGGTTGGCAAAGGCGATCCGAACGTTGAAGTCGGCACTACGTTTCTCGTCTGTGGCCCTTACGATAATGTCGGCAATCAGGACCCGGTTCAAAAGGCTCAGATCCGCGCGAATACGATTGACGACATGGTTCGCACCACGGGCGAAGCCTTTCTCGGCCTGACCGTTGGTTGCAGCCGTTGTCACAATCATAAATTTGATCCCGTGATGCAACAGGATTATTACAGTCTGTATGCGACTTTCTCAGGCGTCTTTCATGGAAGTCGTGTGATTGCTTCAAAAGAAGCACAAGCGAAACGCAATGCCCAACTCAAACCACTCAATGCACGCAAAACCGAACTGGCAAAAGAAAAATCAAAAATCGAGGGAGCAATTCAGGCCCGTGCAGAAAAGAAAGCCGCCGATTACGAAAAGCCTTGGGTGCGCGAACCGGTGAAGCGAACGGGAGTGGAAGATACGTTCGAACCAGTCAACGCGAAATTTGTGCGAATGACCTCACAGGGACTCGATACAAGCCCCTGGGCGAAAACCGGTTATCGGGTCGATGAGTTTGAAGTCTGGACCACTGGCGAGTCTCCTCGCAACGTCGCACTTGCGGCTAATGGAGGCACAGCGAAAGGCGCCAACAGTCGGACCGCTGGCGACTTTGCCGGTGCCTATGATGTGAGCCTCACCATCGATGGCAAAATTGGTGCCTGCTGGATCGCGGGCAGCCCGGAACTGACAATTGAATTCGCCCAGCCGGAAACGATCAATAAAATCGTCTTCTCCAGCGATCGCTCGGGCGCCGCGATGAGTAACTACAAAGCCACATTCCTCTCAGAATACAAACTCGAAGTTTCCACTGATGGCAAGGTCTGGCATCAAGTCGCCTCGTCCCAGGATCGCAAACCGGTCAATTCCCGACACCGCCGCAAACGGTTCTTTATTCTGGAAGCGACCCCCGACGAAAATAAACGGCTCAGTCAAATCAATGCAGACATCGCCAAAACCGACCGCGAACTGGCCGCCATTCCCCCGCTGCCTTCCTGGTGGGTCGGCAATCACAAGCAAGTCAATGGCCCGTTTCACATTTTTGTCGGCGGGAATCCACAGCGGAAAGGGGACACCGTCGTTCCTGCGAGCATGTCGACGCTCAGCAATGTCACCAAAGGCTATGAACTGAAGCCCGACGCGCCACAGGGAGAACGCCGTCTGGCGTTAGCCCGCTGGCTGGTGGCGAAAGAGAATCCGCTTACGCCGCGCGTGCTCGCCAATCGACTCTGGCACTATCATTTCGGCACCGGCATTGTTTCCACGCCCAGCGACTTCGGATACATGGGCACGCGTCCCACGCATCCCGAACTCTTAGACTGGCTGGCGGTCCAGATTCAGGAGAATGGCTGGCGGCTCAAAGACATTCAGAAACAGATTATGCTGTCGGAAACCTATCAGCAGGCGAGTACCTTCCGCAAAGAAGCCGCTCGCATCGATTCCGATTCGCGTTACCTCTGGCGCTTCCCGCCGCGTCGTCTGACGGGAGAAGAAATTCGCGATACGCTACTCTCTGTATCTGGCAAGCTCGATCTCAAAATGGGTGGCCCCGGTTTTCGTCTGTATGAATATCTGCAGGACAACGTCGCCACCTATGTGCCCCGCGAAACGTTCGGGCCAGATACGTATCGTCGTGCCGTCTATCATCAGAATGCCCGCGCGGCCCGCATCGATTTGCTGACCGATTTCGATTGCCCCGATAACGCATTCGCCGCCTCCAAACGCAACGCAACGACCACGCCGCTCCAGGCACTCACATTAATGAACCATCAATTTACGCTGGATCTTTCCCGGTTCCTCGCAGAACGTCTGCAGCAGGAAGCGGGCACCGATAATGTCGATCAGCAGATCGATCGAGCTTTTCATCTGTTATACGCCCGACCTCCCGTCGCACAGGAACAGCAGGCGTCGCGCGCGTTGATCGCCGCGAATGGACTGCCCGCGTTTTGCCGTGCGATGATTAATTCCAACGAACTGATTTACCTTGATTGAAGTGGTGAACCCGCATGTTAAATCCATTTGATCCCAATTCGACCCGGCGTCTGCTACAGCAGGTGCACTCTAGGCGCTCGTTCTTTTCCAATGTCTATACGGGAATGGCGGGTCTCGGCCTGACGAATCTGTTACTCAACGACCTTTCCGCCGCGTCCAAGTCAAGCAGTTCAAAGCAGAACAAAGACTGGCAACCGGGCGTGAACGAAACGCATTTTCCCGCCAAAGCCAAACGGGTGCTGCAGATCTTCTGCCCGGGTGCCGCCTCGCACATGGATCTCTGGGAACACAAACCGAGCCTGGAGAAATATCACGGCAAGCCGTTGCCCGGCGAGGAAAACTTCCTCAGCTTTCAAGGCAAAAACGGCAACCTGATGAAAAGCCCGTGGGCCTTCAAGCCGGCGGGCGAGAGCGGCAAGATGAGTTCCACCATGCTGCCTTATATGTCACAGCACATCGATGATATCGCCTTTCTGCACGGCATGACCACTAAAACCAACACCCACGGCCCCGGCTGTGTCTTCATGAACACAGGCCACGATACCGAAGGACATCCGAGTGCGGGTGCCTGGCTTGGCTATGCATTGGGCAGCGAAAATGAAAACCTGCCGGCGTATATCGCGATTCCCGATATTCGCGGCGAACCCCCGAACGGCAAAGCCAACTGGAGCAACGGCTATCTACCCGCGCAACATCAGGCGATCGTCATGAACGCACAGTCCCCCATTCGCAATTTGAAAGTTCCCCAAGGGATCTCTCCGAAAGAAGAACAGGCGACGCGCGACTTTTTGAAGTTCCTTGATCAACGACACGCCGCACAGCGGCCCGGAAATTCCGATCTGCAGGCGCGGATTGAAGCCTACGAACTGGCCGCCCGCATGCAGCTCTCGGCACCGGAAGTTTCAAATCTTGCATCGGAACCGAAGACGATCCACGAACAGTATGGCACGAACGACCCGAACAAACTGAAAGCCGCGTATGCCCGCAACTGTCTACTCGCGCGGCGGTTTCTGGAACGGGGCGTGCGCTATCTGAATTTGTATTGTTCGTCGCGGGCCTCGGGCGTGGACGGACTGCTCAACTGGGACGCGCATAAAACGCTCAAAGCCGACTACGAACGGCACTGTCCTATTTTCGATCAGCCGACGGCTGCTTTGCTCACCGATTTGAAGCAACGTGGTTTACTGGATGAAACGCTGATCCTGTGGACGACTGAGTTCGGTCGAATGCCCACGCATCAGGCGGGCACTCTGGGCCGCGATCATAATCCAGATGGATTCACCTGTTGGATGATGGGAGCCGGCATCAAAGGGGGGACGAGCTACGGGGCCACCGATGAATTTGGCCGCCGTGCCGAGTTGAATCCAACAACCGTCTGGGATTTCTACGCGACCGCCCTGCACCTGCTCGGCTTCCAGCACGATAAATTGACCTATTATAATAATGGTCTGGATCGCCGTTTGACGGACGTACATGGCAATTTGATTAAAGAAATCCTGGCTTAATGCTGATGAAGTCTTAAATATCCTCAGATCCACACATTGAATGGGGATATCCGTGGCATATTTTAGTAAGAGAGCCCGTTGAACCATTGACGCATTTGGCGTGTCTCTCTAAACTGTGCCTCTGATTATGTTGCGGGGCGTAGCTCAGCTTGGCTAGAGCGCTGCGTTTGGGACGCAGAGGTCGCACGTTCGAATCGTGTCGCCCCGACTTTTAACCCTTTATTGGGTATGGGTTTACGGAAATAGCCCGAACAATCCAGCACGACAAAAAATCGCGAAGCCCTCGCGATTTTTTTACGTACCTACCGTAACACAGATAGGTAAGATTTCTCTGGTTTTGAACCAGCAAGGCCGGACAAGCCGGGCCGTGGCGCACGGGAAACGAGAATTGACAGGAACGCAGATCTTGTCAGGAAATTCTTACTTCCACGAAAGTCACGAAAACACACGAAAAGAATTATGTGGATGGCCAGAATTTCGTCCTGAATCGAACGCGTGCCTTGTTCGTTTCCTGTTCTCCATTTTTAGAAATCATTCCAGACTGATCATGCTTTAGCAACCTGTTGGTCGAGTTCGCACTCCTGTCACGAAACCATTTATTGGATCGAATAGAAACCCTCAAGAGTGCTCATCTTTCGTGACTTTTCATAATTTTGAAAATCTATCAATACTCTTAAATTCAGAAAATATGATCAGCTGACAGTTCATTTTGCAATTACACAATAGTGCCTGTTCTAAGGTCCTTAAAAGAATTTCGTAATACGGTCTACAGAGAAACCAGACTGCGGATCGTGTGATACGAAGTTCAAACTATTGCACTAGTGGCTTGCAATGAAAGCACTCTTGCTGAAGCACATCGAAGCTGTATCATTTTGTTCAATGAGGGGGAGAGTCATGAATACTAGACGATATTTTGAGTTTATTTTGTTTCCAAATCTGTTTGCAATCTTAGTTCTATTTTTGAGCCCCCAACTCTTTGCTGAAGAGGATTTCATACTCGATGATCTTCCTGATCATGTAACGGCAACTATCGAAGCTCGTGATCAATGGTTTGCCACGTTGCCACAAGGGAATAAATCAGGATTCGAGTACTTTGTTGATGACCTACAGAAATGGTCACCAGGCCATACTGTGCGGGTCGCATTTTTAGGAGGTAATAGTACCTTACATAAAGAAATCGCAGATGCCACGAAACAGATTACCGATGCTTGCAATATAAAACTGGATTTTGGTTTTAATCCTGCCACAGGCCAATATCGTACCTGGTCTACCTCGGATACCTCTTATGCTGCTGAAATTCGAGTATCGTTCGATCAAAAAGGATATTTTTCGCTAGTAGGCCGTGATAGTATCAATCCATCGATAGGTGCAGCTGGAAGACCGGTAGGAGGGCGTCCTAACCAACGTAGTTTAAATCTCGGAGGGTTTCATATTGCTCGTCCTGCCAGTTGGATTAAAACAACAAGACATGAATTTCTTCATGCACTCTCATTTAACCACGAACATCAAAGCCCTATTGGGGGCTGTGACTCTCAATTTCGATGGGAGAATGACCCTGGGTACCAATTGACTCAAGATAGTAATGGCGTCTATATCACTGATCTGTCAGGAAAACGGCCTGGTATCTATACCTATTTATCCGGCGCGCCCAATCACTGGAGTCGAGCAAAAGTTGACCACAACCTACGACAAGCACAGCCAGGGTCTGGTACAGCAGGGCCCTTTGACAGAGAGTCTATCATGCTCTACCGCTTCCCGAATCTATTTTATGTTTCCATTCCAAATTCATGTGCCCCTGTTGGAAATGGCAGTAATCTCTCCGATGGCGATATTGCTGGACTTCAGACTCTGTATCCTTCAGAGCAAAATCGGATTCTGAGTTTTCAAAATCGTCAAAAGCAACTCTTTGAGACCATGAATAAATCCAGTCAACTCGATTCAAAAATCAAAAAATTCTATTCAGCACCAATCTATTCAGCGCCTAAATGAATTGGATGGTTGCAATAAGATTGACTGCCCAATCATTATTACTTTTATTAATTGAGAATCAGGTGGCTCGGATTCAATTCTGAGCCACCTTTCTCACGATTACTTGAATCTTCCAGCTGTACACTGATATTAGACATCTCCAATCAATTCTCCCCGGTTCCCATCAGTATTCTCACAAAACCGGGCGGAAACCCTTCGCGCTGCCGAACTTTGGATTCATAATGCGGGTCCTGCTGCGTATAATGGTCTGTTTCCCTGATTTTTTCATGCTATCTGTTGTCTGATGTCCCGTGGTGAATTGAATTCGGCTGCTGCTGACGCTGGTGCCGCCAGTGAGAGCTTGCCCGCTGCGCTGTCGGAACTGCCGGCGCTGATTTCTCAAGCGATGGTCGGCGATCAGTTTCGGCTGTCACAACGGCTGCGGTCGATTCAGCAGGCGAAGAAAAACAAAAAGCCCTTCGATAGAAATCTCAAGCGATTGCAGGACGAGTTGGAGAAATCCCTGGCCCGGCGGGAAGAACGGCTCAAGCTGCGGCCGGAAGTCACGTTTGACCAGAGCCTGCCGATTCATGAAGAGCTGGAAACGATCCAGCAGACGATTGAAGAGAATCAGGTCGTCATCGTCTGTGGGGAAACGGGGTCAGGGAAATCGACGCAGCTTCCCAAGCTCTTGCTCTCAATGGGACGCGGCATCAGCGGCATCATTGGTCACACGCAGCCCCGTCGGATTGCCGCCCGCTCAGTTTGTGCCCGCATCTCGGAAGAACTGGGACGCGAACAGGGAACCGCCTGCGGATTCAAAATTCGTTTCACCGATACGACCAACCCCAACACCTATATCAAACTGATGACCGACGGCATCCTGCTGGCCGAGACACAGACCGACCGGTTTCTGAATCAGTACGACACGATCATCATCGATGAAGCTCACGAACGCTCGTTGAACATTGACTTTCTGCTGGGCTACCTCAAACGCCTACTCCCCAAACGCCGGGACCTGCGGGTGATTATCACCTCGGCGACGATCGACGCGGAACGCTTCAGCGAACACTTTTCGACCCGCGAAAAGCTGGCCCCGATCCTGAACGTCTCGGGGCGGACGTATCCGGTCGAGATTCGTTATCGGCCCCTGGATGCAGAGCCGACGGAGAAAACGCAAGGCAAGTCACAGAACAACGGGGCCGACGAGCAGTCGCTGCTGGCGGATGCGGTTAACGAGCTGGCGTCCATTGACGAGGGTGACATTCTGATTTTTGTGCCCACCGAATGGGACATTCGCGAGACCGCCAAACTGCTGCGGGGACGATCCATCATCGACGACGACGGCAGACGGCAGACGGAGATCGTGCCCCTCTACGGACGGCTGTCGACGGCAGAACAGAACAAGGTCTTTCGGCCTTCTTCCTATCGGCGGATTGTGATCGCGACCAATGTGGCCGAGTCATCGATTACCGTGCCCGGCATCCGTTATGTGATTGATACGGGGCTGGCACGCATCAGCCGTTATTCGAGTCGGTCACAGGTTCAGCGTCTACCGATTGAAGCAGTATCGCAGGCCTCCGCCAATCAGCGGGCCGGTCGCTGTGGTCGTGTGGCACCGGGGATCTGTATTCGCCTTTATAGTGAAGCCGACTATAACGGCCGCGATGAATTCACGTCACCGGAAATTTTGCGAACGAATTTGGCGTCGGTCATTCTGCAGACATTGAATATGAAACTGGGGTCCATTGAAGAGTTCCCGTTTATCGATCCACCCAAGCCGGCGGCGATCCGCGACGGTTACAGCACACTGTTTGAGTTAGGTGCGATTGACGAACAGAATCGGCTGACGGACATCGGTCGCAAGATCAGTCGGCTGCCGGTCGACCCGCGCATTGCGCGCATGATTCTGGCGGCACACGATGAAAACTGTCTGCACGAAATTCTGATTATCGCGGCTGCCCTCGAACTGCAGGACCCGCGGGAACGACCAATTGACAAACAGCAGGCCGCCGACGAAGCCCACGAACAGTTTCGCGACGAAGATTCTGACTTCCTCAGCTTCCTCAAACTATGGGACTTCTATCATAAGTTGAAAGAAGATCTCTCACACAGCCGCCTGCGGAAGGCGTGCGTGCAGAACTTTCTGTCGTACAATCGACTGCGGGAATGGGCCGACATCTTTCGGCAACTGCGACAACTGGTGGAAGAGACGGGGCTGAAGCCGCACCCGCGGAAAGACGATTCAGCGGCCATCCACCGCGCGCTGCTGCCGGGCTTGCTCTCGAACATTGCCATGCGGTCGGACACGAATGAATATACGGGGTCGGGGCAACAGAAGTATTTTATCTGGCCCGGTTCGGGAATTTTCGAAAAGAAGCCGAAGTGGGTTATCTCGGCGGAGTTGATTGAAACGAGCAAACGCTACGCACGCACGGTTGCGAAGATATCGCCGAACTGGATCGAGCCAGCGGCTCCACACCTGGTGAAAAAAAGCTGGAGCGATCCCCGCTGGAGCGGTGATGCGGGCTCGGCGATGGCGACGGAAAAGGTCACGCTGTTCGGTTTGACGATTGTCCCTCGCCGCCCCGTGCATTATGGCAAGATCGATCCCGAACAATCGCGAACACTGATGCTGCAGTATGGACTTGTGGAAGGGGACATCAATCTTAAGATCGATTTCCTGTCGCACAATCAGAAATTCCTCAGTGATCTCGAACAGCAGCAGGCCCGTTCGCGGCGCTACGATTTGATACCGTCACAGGAACTGCAGTTTGCATTTTACGATCAGCGGATTCCCGAAGACGTCTACGATGCGGTGAGCCTGAAGAAGTGGTGGAAAGTCGCCAGCCGCAAAACACCGACGCTGCTCAATATGCGACTCGAAGACTTCTTCGAAACGCAGGCGGAAGACGTTGACGAAAGCGAATTCCCAAACGCGATCAATTTAGGCAAGATGCAGTTCCCGCTCGAATATCATCTGGAACCGGGTGCAGAAGAAGACGGCGTGACGGTTTCGATCCCACAGGAGAGCTTGAATCAGCTTTCCCCCCAACGGCTGGGCTGGCTGGTGCCGGGCCTTTTGGAAGAAAAAGTGGCAGCGATGATCAAGTCGCTGCCCAAGTCGGTACGGCGGATGCTGGTGCCGGCACCGGAAACGGCACGGCAGGTCGTCAGCAAGCTGGAGTTCGGCAAGGGATCATTTGAAGAAACGGTCGCCGAGATGCTGTCGCAGATTTCGGGCGAGCGGATCACCGCAGATCAGTTTGAGATTCAACGGCTGCCGCAACATTTGCAGATGAATATTCGCGTGCTCGATCAGGAGGGAGAGGCGATCGCCGTGAATCGGAACCTGACACAGTTGCGACAGGAGTACGGTTCCAAAGCCGCCGACAGTTTTTCGGCACTTTCGAACGATCACTGGAGTCAAACGGGACTAACCGACTGGACGTTCGGCGAATTTCCGACCGAGGTCCAGATACAGCACGATCAGCTCTCGCTCACCGGGTTTCCGAGTCTGCTGGATGAAGGCACAACGGTCGCGCTCTGTCTGCGCGACGCGCCCGAACGGGCCGCATATGAAACACGGTTTGGTTTAAGGCGGCTGTTTATTCTGTCGGAACATCGTCGTTTAAAAACACAAATTGACAATTTGCCCGGATTGAACCGGATGTCGTTGTACGTGACGGCCATTGGTGGAATCAATTTGCGGGAGCAACTCATCGAACTCTTGGCCGAACGGACGCTGTTTGGTCAAAAGGAACGGTTGCCTCGGAATGAAACGCAGTATCGTCTACTGGTAAAAGAGTGGCGAAATCAGATTCCGGTCGCCGCCCAGGATTTGGCGAGTCTCCTGCCGGATTTGTTCGAGCAGTATCACAAGATCAAGGTGACACTGGATAAAACTAAAGTGCCTGCCTGGAGTGAGCCGCTGCATGACATGCGGACGCAGTTAAACGCGATGATCAACGCCCGGTTTCTGGTGAGCACGCCTTACCCCTGGTTGCAGCAGTTCCCGCGGTACCTGCAGGGGATTGAGCTGCGGTTGAGCAAACTTGGTGGCACCGGGTTGAAAAAAGACATCAGCAATATCCGTGGTATCTCACGGTATTTCGAACTCTATTCCCAGCGGGCCCGTCAGCATTACGAACGGGAAATTATTGATCCACAGTTGATCAAGTTCCGCTGGATGCTGGAAGAGTATCGTGTGTCTCTGTTTGCTCAGAAACTGGGGACGGCTTTGAAAGTTTCTCCGAAAATTCTGGATCAGCAGTGGGCGGTAGTGCGGGACTGATATGTCACGGCCGGGCCAACGGTGTGATTTGTCTGGCTCATACAAATTATGGTTGCGCAGTCTGCTGCTGCTTAGCGAAGTTGGGCTGCTTGACGGAATTCTCTTTGTCGTTGGGGGGGATGGTTTTGACGACTTTCCAGGCCAGTCCCAGTTTTTCGAGCACGAGAATCGCACCGTAGGTCATGTCGAGCTCCCACCATTTGTGACCGTTCTTAGCCATGCGCTGATACTTGTGATGGTTGTTGTGCCAGCCTTCGCCGTAGGTTAACAACGCGACCCACCACAGGTTGCGGCTGTCGTCGGTCGTTTCATAATTGCGGTAGCCCCAGATGTGTGTGGCGGAGTTCACGAACCAGGTCGCATGCAGCACATAAAACAGCCGCACGAACATGCCATACACGACCATGCTGATCGCGATTTCCGATCCGCCCAGCCAGTAGCCGATGCCATACAGAATGGCGCCCATGCCGATATGCCAGAGCAGAAACGTGCGTTGCAGGAACCGCATGAAGGGGTCTTTGAGCAGGTCGGGGGCGAAGCGCTCGTGTGTGGCCTGAATTTCTTCTGTGCTGTGATAAGGGATCAGCCACATGATGTGACTCCACCAGCGTCCGTCGCGCGGGGAATGCGGATCGCCGGGCTGGTCACTGTGCAGATGATGTTTACGATGGTTGGCCACCCATTGTATCGGAGGCCCTTGCCCGGCCAGTAAGCCGATCAGGCCGATCAGGCGAAACATGAACGGATACGTCTGAAAGCTGCCATGCGTGAGCAGGCGATGATAGCCCATGCAGATCCCGATGCCGCCAGTCAGCCAACCCAAAAACAGACAGGTGATCAATCCCGTCCAGGTAAAATAAAAGGGGGCGGCCAGCAGTCCCAGATGAATGACGGCAATCCAGCCGATCACGGGCCAGTCGACGCGTTTATCTGCATTGGCAGAGACTGTCTCAGTAGATTGCTCAGAGGTTAAATTGTCAGTTTCAACACGTGGCGCGACGGTCTGCTGAGAGTTCATTCAATAGGAACCAATGCTATCAATGTGTAGGGGCAAATAAAAAACCGGCCGATTTTAGGGGGATTGGCTGTTTGTGTCTATAGAAGAGGGGGCAGTTGGGAGGGATGTGCTGTTTTCATGACGAGTGTACAGAGTTTTGTTAGAATTCCCCCCCATTTCGATGAGAATTCAAATGAATTTCCTTGATTCTCGACAAGTCTCCAGATGATCAGAGAGATAAGTTTTTTTCGGTACATGGAGTTGCTAACCCGGCCGTGTGAGTGCGATTCAAGAAAAATACGTTCCATAAGTGTTACGGGGGGTAGGGGCGGCACCCACGTGTCCGCCCTATGATTCTGTGTCGCGTGTTTTCGAAGAATTCGTTTTCTGGGTTCTAAAAGTGTGCTCCGGATACGCGGTTGCGTTAGAATAGAATCTGAAAGTTTAAACGAATCCAGGTCCCGCGTAACGTGAGGTGCTCTAATGTGGCGGAATTGTGGTGTGGCGGTTTTCTCGCTGGTGCTATTTACTTTCAGTTTTACGGCGACGTACGCAGACGTATCGTTTCCCAACGCACGCAAGCCGACGAATGAAGCGGAGCTGAAGTACTGGCTCGAAAATATGTTTGTGTTTCATCACTTTACGGTGGATGAAATACAGCAGGCGACCGGCTTGGAGCAGTCCGACATCAAAGCGGCTCTCAAACGGTTTGATTTGAAACGGGAGCTTGTTTCAGAACGCAAGCCAGCAGCGCCTTTGCTCGTCAAACCGTATCCCGGCGGGCGGCATCCGCGGATTGGTTTTCTGGAAGGCGCCATCGAACCGCAGCGGGAAACGAAGATCTCGGTCTTTGCGCCGTGGGATTCGGCAAGCTATGTTGTGCTGGATATTCCCGAAGCAATCTGGTCGAACCTGGGACTGACCTATCTGGCTCACACGCATGTGCCGACCATCTGGTCGAAACAGAATATCGCGCTGCCGCCGCTGGAATGGACGCGGCATCAATGCGGCAGGCTGTCGCTCTCGCGCACGCTGCCGAACGGTATTGAATTCGGAACGGCCGTCGAGCCGCGAGAGGATGCGGTGCTGATGGAAATGTGGCTCAAGAATGGTACGAAAGAGCCATTGTCCAAAATGCGCGTACAAAATTGTGCGATGCTGAAAATGATGGATGGTTTCACGCAGCAGAACAATGAGAACAAGCTGTTTCGCGAACCGTATGCGGCGTGCCGCTCGGCGTCGGGCAATCACTGGATCATCATGGCGTGGACCCCTTGTTTTAAAGCGTGGGGGAATCAGAAGTGTCCCTGCCTGCATTCGGATCCCAAATTTCCTGATTGCCCGCCCGGCGAAACGGTTCGCGTGAAAGGCTGGTTCTCATTCTACACAGGGACCGACATCGAAGAGGAATTCAAGCGGATCGACGCACTCAACTGGCAGAAGCTTCCGGTGCAGAACTCTGAATAGAACGAAAGGGCTGACTCGATCTATTTTTCAATACAACTATTTCCCACAAACATCATATTCAAATTGTGGGAAACGGGCGCGGGCGGCTTTGGTCAGAGGAATTGGTTCCTTGATGGCGATATCACACCATACGAGTTTCGACAGCCGAGGCATCTTGGCCAGCAGTTCTAACCGCTCGTCGTTGAGTGTGGTCGGATCTTTGATGGTGATCTTTTCTACGTTGGAGAGCCAGGGAAGCAGGTGGGCCGCATTTTGGTCGAATTGCAGCTTGTCGACTTCCAGCCGCTTCAGCGCGGGCATTTGTGCGAGCTGCACCAAAGTGTCCTGATCCAGATTCAGGTTTCGACAGTAGAAAAATTGCAGATGGGGAAGTCGCGTTAATGGTTGAAGTGCCCGTGCATCCGGCAACTCAACAGGGATATGACATCGTTCCAGCTGGGGAAAGTTGGTTAAAAGAGTCAAGGCGGCACGTGCCTGATCTCCGCTCAGATGATTTCCCGTGTCCCAGCCGATGACCAGTTGCTTGATGCGGGGCTGATGTTCTGCCACTTGTTCGAGCAGATAAAATATGTCGTCTGTTCTTCCGGAAGGGACTTTCAGAACTTCCAGATTGGGTGCCAATGCAAGCGCGTCGGCCAGACGTTTCCGAGGAAAGATTTCCCGGATGATCCAGCTTCGCAGATTCTGACGATCACCGTTTTTCAGGAAATAGATCATGGCGTTCTGTGTTACCGAACCCAGATCGATTTCGACTGAAGTCAGCTGGGAACACTTCGTCATTTTCTCCCAAAATGGGGTTACGTCTTCCGCTGCGATATCAACATGAATTTTCAGGTCTTCCAGTAACGGAAGCGTTAGCACTTGCTCTGCTGCCTGTAGCGAAATCGATTGGTTCCCGAAATTAAGATGTAGTCGGTTAAGTTTCTTTGCCTGAGTGATCTCAGAGAGCCCGGCTTCATCGAGATGTGAATAGAGGATTTCAAGATTCGTCAGATTCGGCAGATTTTTGAGAGCCGTGTAACCACGCTCATTGATACGGCACAGCGAAAACTTGACTCCCGCGAGTTGCTTTACCGCGGAGAGCGTTTCAATGCATTCTCCCAGTTCCGGATTCGTCTGGTCTCGCGTTCCATAAAACCAGATCCGAACAGGGAACGGCAGTTGATTGACTAAAGGAATTACGTTTTTGAGTACTTCGGTATGTTGATAAACTTTTTTACCGTCAACAGTCTTTGACGGATTTCCTACCCAGATTGAGAAGGGTTCATTATTTCGCGGGAACCAGAGCCCTGCGCGTTTCCGTTTGATCTGCTGGTACAGGTTGTCTAACGCAGGATCCAGCCAGACAGGCGTTGCTTCTGGGGTTGGTTGGGGAGGCGCCCCCGAGAATTCCGGCGCGCGCTTCGACAGAATCAGGTTGATTTCCTTCAATCGCTGTTCACGCTGTTTCGAATCGACGTCTGCTTGAGAGGGGGGCGTTGATTCTGCTGAAGTCTGTTTTTCCGCAACTGCGTTTTGGGAGTGATCAGAACTTATTATTAATCCGCCGATACCTGCCAGTGCTAATAGCACTGCCGCTACCGGACAAATGAATTGACGTAACATCAGACACTCTCCCTTTGATCTACCTGAAGTAGCTCAGGCAACGCCCTGCGATCAGCAAACGGTCTCATATTGATTACAATGATAAGATGGCTGCCGGAAGTCTTTCCACTATCTTATTGTACATAACAAAACAGTTGTTGTCCGCTTTCAGTAGCAAAAATCTTTCAGGCATTCCCCGCTGTCAGACAGGTGTCTTCACGTATCTTCCTTTCATTTAAGATTTTATAGCACAATTAGACACCTGGAACAGCCTCAGGGTAATCTCCCTCCCTTTCTGATTTCTTTGCAAAAAAATCTGTAACAGTCTCGTTGTTTCTTCGCTTGGTGAAGCAGTGAGAGGGGAAATCTGGTTTTTTAAGTCGAGGGGGCTTTTATGATGCTGACAGATTGTAATTTGACGCTGGATGTGGATCGAACGAATCTATTTGAACAAAAACTTCAGCAGATGATCAATCAAGGAGGTTTATGCTTGATGATCTCCATCGGTCATCGAACTGGTTTATTCGAAGTGATGGGCAGCATGGACTGTGCCAGCAGTCAGGAGATCTCAGAACGTGCCGGTTTGTGGGAGGGGTATGTGCGCGACTGGTTAGCCGCGATGGTCAGTGGTGGCATTATCGAATATGACGAGATGTTCAAGACCTATCGTCTGCCGAGCGAACACGCTGCACTCTTAACGCGCGCCTCGGGTTTAAAAAATTATGCGACTGATGTGCAATGGTTTTCGATTTTCGGAAAGATGGAAGACGACATCATCCGATGTTTTCGTGAAGGAGGCGCCATTTCCGAATCGGTGTTCGCCGACCTGCAGTCAAAGCTGGCTGCAGAAAAAACGGAATCGAATCTTAATGGACTGTTCAAGTATGTCTTGCCACTGGTTCCGAGTCTGATTATGCAGTTGTGTGAAGGGCTTGATGTACTGGACCTGGGTTGTGGTGGTGGCGAGACGCTGTTGGAACTGTCGCAGGCGTTTCCCCAAAGCCGGTTTGTCGGCTACGATCCTTCCCCGGAACAAATTGAGAAAGCCTGTCGCACTGCAGAGGAGCGTGGGATTGATAATGTGTCGTTCTTCCAACGGGACCTGGATCAGATTCATGCGATAGACGCATTCGATTTGATCACTGCGTTTGATGTCATGCACGATCAGGTCTATCCGTTTCAGGTTCTGGATGAAGTCTATGCTGCATTACGGCCAGACGGAATCTTTCTGATGCAGGACATTGCCAGTTCAAACCGTGCTGAATTGAATCTGGAAAACCCGTTAGCCCCGTTGCTCTACACGATTTCGTGTATGCGAAGCATGGCACAGCAAACTGAAACATCAGCCGACCGTATCAGCTGGGGAGAAGCGCCTGCTTACCAGACATTGGAATCCGTAGGTTTTGAAAAGATTGAAGTCCATGCACTCCCGCACGACGTTTTGAGCTGTTTTTATGTCGCGACCAAACCGATGTGTTCAGCAGATCGATGAGAGTGCTTCGGTTTACTTCTGAAACAGTTTCTCAGCGAGGATTTCATAGTACTTCGCATCGGAGTCGACTTCTTTGATGTAGGCATCGAGAATACCAGGATCAACAAATACCATTGCCGGTTGATTCTGGTAATGGGCCTGGGCAGCTTTCAGTAGATAGCTGATGTCCGTACGATTTAAACGATGGGTTTTGCACAAATCGTAGAACAGTCCCTGGGGCGTATCCGCGTTGGCTTTCCGCTTTAGCTGCAGGTTTTCCCAGAGGTAGAGGGCGAACCAGATTCCACCAATTACCAGAGTCGCCGTGATCAGTAGCCAGTTTTCCTGCAGCATGCCGCGATTCCGGAACGCCCGCGAGACGTCATCAGTATGGCCTGCCAGTATCAAATAGAAATCCACGTTCATCTTCTCACCATTCCATCACGTTATGAATTACCGGGGCTCTCTGAATTTCGGTGGACCCTGAGCGCTTTGAGGGCGATTTCACGAATCCGCGCATTCTCATCGGTGATCAGAGTCACCAAAGCCTGTTTGGCTTCGGGTTCGGTCATGGAAGCCAGGATTTCAGCACTGGTTCTGCGTACCAGATCATCGGGATCTTCCAGCAGTGAGCCCAGTGCGGGAATCAGTTGATCGTGCAATTTGAGCATGTGGGCACATCGGGCCGCTTGAATGCGCCGTTTTCTCAATGGATGTGCCATTGCCCGGCTGAAGTCCAGGATGCAACGAGGGTTCAGCTTCTGCAGTAACTTGCCTACCGAAGGACAAACCTGAGGATTGAATTCTTCAAAGTGCTCCAGCACATAATCGACATCGAAACTGGAAAGCTCTTCGCGTGCGGCTGCTCTGACTTCTTCCACCGGACTGTCAATTTTATCAACCAGCAGATTGATAGCATCGGGCACATGCTGTGCACGGAGTTGACAGGTGGCCCAGGCCTGTTGAACCGGATCTTCTGAATCGAGACTCTGCAATACCATTTCCGTGACTTCGGTGGTATCCAGATTCCGTAAGATCCCGATGGCGGCTTCTTTCGCAGCGGGAGTCCCATTCTGCAGCATCCACTTTTGCGCCTGTTTTTTACTGACGAGATCCAGATCCAGCAGACTGATTAGACGGATGACGGCGGTCTGCAGTACTTGTGGAATCTTGCTGAAGTCCTGTCGGTCAGAGCGAAGCCAGACCACTTTTCCGACTTGCTTGAAATTCGAGAGTTGCAGATCGGAAACGCGTTCCGGCAGCCAGCGCAACAGATGTGCGATAAACTCGGGGTCTTCGCGCTGGGCAATAGCCTCGAGGGCCTTCGAGTTCGGATAGTTGACCTCGGTAAAATCGCAAATCAACTGCATCACGCCGATGTGTTTGCTTTCTTTCAACACCTTTTCGACAAGTTCTCTCGTTTCATCGTTGGAATGCCACAAAATTTTGCGGATCGCGGGATCACCGACATTTCCCAGGATCAGCAGGCTTTCAATAATTTCTTCGGGCCGATCCAAATCACTCAGATTTTCCGTTGCGGATGCCAGTGCATTCAAATTATCGCGTCGAATTTTTTGTGCATTTCTGAGGAACGTGCGCGAGTAAACAGAATCGCTCGAGGTATCCAGGAAGTATTCGTAGAGCTTGCTCACCAGATATCGCAGGGTTTGTGAAACCAGGTCCGGCTGATGGTTGACCAGACGCTGATTCTTAAACAAGGCGACCAGTGAGGGGATCTGTCTGAAATCGCTGGTGCTGCGGACGAATTCCAGCCCGCAGTACTGCAGTTCGCGGTTTCCATGCTGCAGGCACTGTCGGATGGCGGAATCGAGTGCATTGGATTGCGTTTCCAGCAGCTTGCGGATTTCGCTGGTATGGGTTGCATAGCGTCGAATGACTTCGACCAGTCCCCGGGTGCTTTGCTGTTCCAGTAACGCGAAGACGGCTTGTTCCCTGATTTCCGGATCTTCGACATCCAAAGCCAGTATCAGCACATTCACCGCATGTGAATTTCTGCTGAGTGACAACAGCTCAAATGTTTTTGCAATTGAAGAGGTCATGCCGGTTTAAAATCAAAAAAGAGTGAGATGCTTCATGGAAATCAGGGCGTACTCTGTATGCCGTTGGTCGATTCATGCCTTCAACGCAAATACAGAGTCCTGAGCGACTCGTTAACTGGCCCTCCTCTCTCTATTATCGTAAACAGGAGAGGGAGGACTGGAACCGGACTGTTTCAGTTAATGCAACTGGTACAATCAGCACTACCGTGAAAACGGATAAATCCGGCGGTACGCTGGTTTCTGGTTTGAGATTCAGTCTTCTTTTGAGAGCTGTTGCAGAAACGCGTAGGATTCCCGAAGCACATCGGGGGCAATATGGCTATGGCGACTCAGTTCAACGTGAATGCCATCGGAATAATTGATTTTGCGCAGCCCCGCCATCACATCAACGAAGTCAATTTCTCCTTCGCCGAATCGCAAATGATCGTGCGCACCGTAAAGCATGTCTTCAATATGAATATTGAAAATGCGGTCTCCCCAGGGCTGGATGAACTGACTGATGGGCGTTTCTCCCATACATTGCAAATGCCCGATGTCGACGGTCAGTCCAAAACAGGGGTGATTCACAAGCTGTGTTAATTCTTCAAAATCATGTAGCGTTTCAATCAGCATGCCTGGTTCGGGTTCGAATGCCAGACGGACCTGTTTCTCAGCCGCATAGTCGATCACTTCCCGGCAACCTTCTGCCAGTCGTGCCAAAGCGTCTTCACGGGAGAGATCCTGTTTGAGTTGCCCTGCCCAGAACGAAACGGCGTCGGAATGGAGAACCGCCGCCAGATCGATACAACGTTTCAAAAAATCGATGCGTGTGGCGCGTTCTGCGGGTGAGGGACTGACCAGAGTCGGTTCATGTTTAGCATGAGGATTTAACAGGAACCGGGCACCTGTTTCGATCACGGAGGAGAGCTGGTATTGATTCAGCAGGGTCTGCATCTTCTCTAATTGCTGAGGGAGATCAGACGCAAAGGGATTGAGACAATAGTGGTCCACGGTAATCGCGACCGACTGATAACCGGTCTCGGCGAGTAGCCGGATGGCGTCATCCCAGCGATGAAAGGCCAGGCCATTGGTATTGTATCCCAGTTTCACGTGTTGACTCTTTACTTTCGTTCCGGATTCGAGAAGAAAAAGAGCCCTCAATCAAGTCGATGAGGGCTCATCACAACGTTTCAAGTAATGCCGCTGCGATTAGTCGGCCAGTGGTTTGACGCGAATATTTTTATAATAAACGACACTTTTGGGATCGTGGGCCTGCAAGGCAAAGCTCCCTTTTTCTCCCAGAGACGGGTAACCGGTAGCACCTTCCGGTTCGGTGTAGTCAATCACGGTTTCGCCGTTGATTTTAATGACCACGTTTCGACCTTTGACGATGATGTGCTGCGTCCACCATTCATTATCTTTGGCAGGTGTTTTGTATAATTTTACGCGGTTGTAAATGCTGCCTGTTTTGACGAGATCTTTGTGAGTTACATTAACCTGTGATTCATAACCCTGTGTGGGCCAGCCTTCTTCCTGAAATTTTGTGTGGAAGAAAATCCCGGAGTTGCTGCCTGGTGTGGTTTTGACGTCTGCTTTGAACTCAAAGTTCTTGAACTCTTTCTCGGTAAAAAGGTGAGATCGTTTGCCTGTGACGACGATCATGCCATCTTTCACTTCCCAGGGGCCGTCTTCCGCAATCCGCCAGCCAGTCAGATCTTTGCCGTTGAACAGGCTGATAAAGCCTTCTTCGGTTTCCGTACTTTTTTCGCCGGAATAAACGTTGCTTCCCAGAAGGGAAGAGACCAGCAATGCGGCCATGATTCCTGTAAAGGCGTTGAAGTAGTGAGTCGCGCGGTGCATCTTCATCGTGTTGAAAACTCCTGAAAGTGAGTGTTGAGATTAGCAGGGTGTTATTTTTATATATGCTACGTAGTCAACGCATCCGGTAAAAGGAAACAGGGCACTTCCCCGAACTTTTTCAGGAAAGTGCCCTGGCCTGGCTTAAGGATATTAAGTAATTCGGCTCTGTTTAAAGCTTGGGAAGTTGGATTTTACTTCCCTTCCCTGATCCAAAATTCTTGTATCTCGGATCACGGAAACCATCTTCAAATTTCATCCCAAATCCCTGGTTCAGTTCATATTGAGCCCGTTGTGCCCAGGGGGTTCCCGGATGTTCTTTCATGACAAGTTTGTATTGTGCTTCCGCTTTCTTTAATTGATTATCCAGTTCCTCAACGCTGACTTTCGTCAGTTTGACCTGTGCCGGATCTGGTGGCAGCATTTTTTTGACACGTCTGACATTCCATTCATTGTTCTTTTTTTCTCTAAGGGGTGGCTTGTTCTTCAAATGCTGGTCCATGGCCAGACAATATTGGAATAATCGAACGCGGTACGCCAGACATTGTGCCAGCGCCAGGTCATAGGCAGCGCGCCAACGTGCCGACTGTTCCTGTGCCCGTAATGGCTTGACCGATTCCAGAATATCAATTGACTTCTGTAACAAGCCAATTGCACGAATGGCTTTGGGGACTTCCTTACTTCCTTCTTCGTAGAATTTTTTCGGGTCAATCGGATAGTGGTGTTCCCGAATATTTAACTGGTCGTCTTTATGGGGGTTGAGTGTGACGATCACTTTCCAGAGCGAGGAGCGAAACTTGCTGGCACTGCGTTCGGCATCATATTCACGGCGGGAGAGTAACAAAGGCTGGTAGACTTTGGTGTCCTGAAAACGAAAACGCCGTGAAAACTGGCTGCCTGCTCCTGCCAGATTTTTTTCTTTTCCAGGCAGGACAAAAAAGATGCCGCCACTTTCCCGGACGATCCGCATCTGCTCGTAAGGCCCAAATCCGGCCGAGAAGGTGTCCCAACGTCCGTGTAAACCGTCGTACTGCATTGCTTCCGGAAAAGCCGTTTCCGGTCCCCGGTTCACACTGATCCAGTGATTCAGTTTATAGACCGGGTCGACCCAGATCTGTCGGGCAAATGGATAACCAAATACGGATTCGCGGCCCATGATATAAATGGGAGACTTCGCTCGTTTTGCCCGGGTGATGACTTCTTCTACCATCTGACCATCATCGCCCGATTCATCACTCACAACAATGATCAATAAGGCGCGGTCGGTCCGATTAGCGATGACCATATATTTGTCGATGGCTGCCGAGATAGACTGACACATGTTTTCCAGGCCGGAGTCATCCACGGGAATCTTTTTGATGGCTGCCTGAATTTCTTTGAGATCACTCGTTGGTTTTTCTGTGTGAACATGCACCCCTTGACCGAAGCTGAGGATGGCGGTTTGCAATGCCTGATCGCGGGCACGCGACTTGGCTTCCTGTTTGGTCGCAATGCCTAATTCAGCATAAATCTTCCGGAAGTTGTTATAAATTTCTTCCTGGTCGTCTCGCATACTTTCTGATTCATCAAATAACCAGACGACGAGCGTTTTTTCATCGCGCATCACGCGGATCAACTCTTTGGAGATGCGGCTCATCGCCGGGCCGTACCCTTCGACAACAGCACCGATATCGCCGGTTACTTCTCCAACGCCGAGATCTTTCCCGAGAATGTCGTCACCGGGAGCCGTAATTTCTCCCGCGGTGATTTTGATTTCCGGCTCTTTCAGACTTTCAGAAGTCTCAATTTTTTGCGATGAGATCGCGGGCGCAGCCGAAGCTCCGACGCTGGTGGAAATCGTTCCGCCGGAGGTCACACTCAACGATTCAGAAACGGACAGATTGGTATCCAGAACCTGTTCAAATTCGGCCTGTTCCCGTACATCGTCGAAGATTGTTTCAATCGCGACTTCGGGCTGATTGTCGGTGAGGTGATGATGAATCATTCCCATCGCAAGCAAAATGACCGCATGTACGACCAAAGATGTGAAAAACGCTGAATAGTCTCGCGCTCGAGCCATCAGTAATATCCCCCTTATCATTTCTTTTCGCGAGAGCGAATCAAAATGCGTGCCTGTTTTGTCTCAATCTCATAAATGATTTTGAAACGATGATAGATAATTCGAAATGAATTCGGAGCAGGGACCAGCCGCAGGTATTCAGTGTGTCCCGTTCCTTAAAATCTTATGATGTCTATTGTTACAATATCTGGAATCACTCAGATTTTGAGTGGTTTGCTGGTATCAATACCCCGTTTTTTGAGTATCTCACGCTTCTTACGCTGTTCTTCCTCAAAACGTGGGCTGCGTGGGCCTTGAACACGATTTCCTGATGCGTCCAGGTTCAGCTTCATTTCTTTCCATTCCCACCCGAGTGGCTGGTTCAATTCCATGGCTGCCAGAAACGACCAGGGAGTTCCAGGGTGTTCATCAATAATGCCGTTGAGCAGCTCGGTGGCCTGTTTACTCATCTTACGTACGGAGGGGCTGGATCGCACATCCTTGGATGGGACCAGTCTCCAGGCATTATTACCTTTGGTTTTAAATGATTTGGGGTTACTTTTCATTTCGGCCAACACAGTGTTATAGCCATGAGCCCGTACGCGGGTCGCCAGGACGCGGCCTAATGCCAGATCGTAGTTGGCACGCCACCGTGGTTCAGCAATTTTCTTCCGGTCCTGTATTCCCATCGCCAACATGGTCTGCAGTTCCTCCAAACCGTAGTCGAGTTCAGAAACTGGTTTTTGAGCCGCCGTGATCGCCTGTCGAAGCACGTTGTCTGTATTCGCAGGAAATTCCAGGGTCGGGGTTGGTAAGGTACGCTTGGAAAACTGTGTTGCAGCTGCCGTTTTGACGAGTGCCGCTTTGGCTGCATTCGATTCGAGCTTTTTCTGATAGTCACGGATCGCAATATAATCCGGGTGATAGGCCCGCATGTCGGCGGGGTCAAATTTGACTCCGTTCGAATCTTCCGTAATGAAAAAGATTCCATTGGTTTCTGCACACAAGCGGGTTAAGGCATATGGGCCATAGCCTGACGTCAATCGTCGGGCTTTGTAACCGTTTTGTCCCCAGAATGGCAGTTTGATCCGTTCGGGCATTACGGTTTCCGGCCCGGTTTCTGCAATCGCCGGTACATCATAACCATCGACTTTGAAGGTCGTCATCTCTTCACGTCGGCCGAAGGGAGACGCGTTTCCAACGACATAACATTTAATGCCGTTTCGTTTGGTAAACAGGATGGTCTCTTCCAGATTCGCGACCGCGTCGGTACCGGCTTCATCGGTGACGACGATCACCATCATGTTACGACGGCCCTTCTTTTTGTAAGAAAGCCAGCGTTTTGAAACCTGACCTACGGCTGCGAATACATTTTCGTCTCCGGTGGTGTCTTCTTTGATCGAACGAATTTGTGAGACCACTTCTTTGATATCACTCACTGGGTCTTTAGTGACGAATTGAGTCGTTGCACCGAAGGCGGCGACAGCTGTTTTCAGCGAGTTTTCATTTTCCGCTGCTTCCAGAATCCCCAGCTGTTTATACACGTTTTCAAAACGGTCGGCGATTTCATTGCGGCGTTTGCTGACGGAAGGAGAAACATCAAACAGCCAGACGACGAGCAATTTTTTCTCTTTGGCGGCGGCGGCAATTTCCAGCGTCAAACGGTCGATGGCACCGGCCACGCCCCCTTCGGGACGGTCCGTTTCGCCTTTGACTTCGACCGAAGCCATCAGTTCTTCTTTCGCCGGTTGGGTCAGTTCATCATTGAAGATGGGCTCAGGAGTTTCAATTTCACTTTCCAGCTGATTCTGCATTGCTTCCTGCTGTTCGCGCGCCGTTTGTGGTGCGGCGGACATGGAAGGAGCCAGGATCTCCGAATCGCCGGAACTGCCAACGACGTCCTGAATGGTCGGGTCGATGTCAAACGAATCCTGATCCAGTTCTTCGATCGAAGAAATGATGGCATGCTCAGAATCCAGCAGCGTAATGCGGGTGATACTTGCCAGAACAAGCAGGATCAACAGATGCACGCCCAGACTGATAAACCAGGCGGGCACTTCCTTCATGTTCAACCAGCTGTGGGGTTCGGCGTCTACAATTTCGTCAACATGAACGTCCCTGGCGGAATTGACAACACTCACGGCCTGCTCCTTCGGATTAGACTGAAATAAGCACTCGCTCAACAGTTGACTTCGGTCTGCTGAGCCGGATCAGTAGTGAACCGGGGAAAAATACCCCCGTTTGACATCAAACATCATTGATGATTATAAGAATTTTCGTCTCTCAATGACGCATCAAACTTGGAATTTTACCCCTGAATTCAGACAAATACAATCATTGCCTGCCCAGTGGACTCAAAAAACTGTTCAAAAGTGCGCTTTGTGCGGCTTTTTGGACTATTTTGCTCTACTTTTATAACCCCTGAATGTGGTTCAACGTTCGTCTTTTTTTTGCATTCCGTAATAATTCATCACCGTTTACGAAGAAGAATTACGTTCGATGCCGCGAAACAATACACTGGCTGTTTTCCCAAACGGATGCACAATACTTTTGACAGGCGATCCTAAATGTCTTTTGAGTGGCTCTATGACTGGCTTCCCGTCACCTTCTATTACCTGATGGCAACACTGTTGCTGCTGGCGAATTTGACAGCCTGGGTCTCGATTCTATTCCTCGTGCCCGGCAACTGGATCATGGTGCTGCTGTCGGCACTGTTTTATGCGTTCATGCCCGGTCAGGAAAACAGTGGGATCTCATTGACGGTGTTACTGATCGCAGTAGCACTCGCCGGTCTGGGTGAACTGGTGGAAATGCTGGGCGGGTCCGCAGGCGCAGCGAAAAAAGGAGCCAGCCGTCGCGCGATGATTCTTTCGTTGCTGGGTACATTCTTCCTGAGTGTAATCGGTGCCATGGTCGGTACTCCCTTTCTGCCTCCGTTTGGAACGGTCCTTGGTGCCGTCTTAGGAGGGAGCGTAGGGGCTTACATCGGCGCTTACCTGGGCGAAGTCTGGAAAGGGAATGAGACCGTTGATCGTTACGAGATCGGACGGGCGGCGTTTGTCGGTCGTATTCTGGGAGTCGTCGGAAAGATGGCGATCGGCGTCATCATTCTTGTGATGATCACCATCGATTCGTTTATCTGATCACCGACGGCGCGCATGAAAAAACGGTGATTGCATTCGGAAACACAATCACCGTTCGAACAGGAAACATTGCTCACTGATTCGTAGTTATTCCAGATCGAAATTAATTTCGTTATCCCCTTCTTTGACCTCAGCTGTCAGTCCGGAGGTCTTGGGGCTCATCCCATATTTTTCCGGGATCAACGAGAGATCTACATTAGCCGCTGCGGATTCTGCAGGAAGTTCAGATGTATCTTTCTCCGAAATGATCATGACCTTGTGGCCGCCGATCGTCGCGCCGTCACCCTGGGAATAAGTGGTCAGTGTGTAAGAACCGTCGGCCTGGATCTCACCGGAAGCTGCTTTCCCCGGGCCGTCAGGAATAAAGGTAACCGAACCACTGGGCAATGGCTTGCCTTGATATTTGACCACTCCATGGACTTCACCAGTGGGGAGTTCATCCGAATTACCACAGCCTGCCAGCAGAGGCAGCACCAGGAAAAATCCTGAAAACAGGCATCGATTTGTACGTAAAAATAGCTTGCGCATAGCGATTCTTCTTCAAAAAAGAGATTGGGTGATTTGAATTTCAGGTCACATTGAAGTGCAGCGGGTGAGTTAAAACTCGCCGACGATTTCGCCCGTTCCACGGGTTGCCAGTGATTTCAAAAGATCCAGACTCAAGCTTTCAGAAAGGAAGCGAACGCTGCCATCGCAGAGCAGCATGTGAGTACCTCCGACATGCTGGCTGCGCCAACCGACACCGTATTGAGAGTGATTGCCGGAACCAATTGGATATTGAACAACCTTGGTGTCGATCATCAGATAACCGTCGGCTCCTGGAGGGCTGCCATATGCATAGGTGGCCCAGGTCCAGGGCACGATATCATCCCAGCCCCCTTTAGAACCGCTCCAGCCAAGGTAGCTGGATAATTCACCCAGCAAAAATGTATTCGTGGTGCCATCGGTAATGTCACGAAACCGTGTTTTGTGTCGAGGGTAAAGCACCCCTGATGTCGCATAGTGTCGGCTGGAATTCGAGCCATTCACAAAACCGACATCGACCGAGCCTCCATTGCCTCGGTAATGCAGTGAAGCGTCATTGCCCGGGTTGCCTCCCCAGCTTGTGGAATAGTCGGTCGCACGCTCCCCAATTTCTGAAGAAGGACAGATGAAGACGGCAATCGGATCGGTGAAGATGCTGTCATCTCCGTTATGCGGCGCGGTCGTGAAACGATAAGGCATCAGGTTCGTCATCTCACCCATCGAACCGATGGCGTTGTAACGGGGGGCCTGATCGAGATAAGGCAGAATTCGTGCGGACCAGCCGGTAATGTAGCCAGCGTTTCCAAAATAACCTGTCGGCAGCATGTTGAAATTGTCATGATAATTGTGAAACGCCAGACCGAGCTGCTTCAGATTATTTTTACACTGCGATCGACGTGCCGCCTCCCGTGCCTGTTGAACGGCAGGTAACAGCAAGGCTATCAGAATCGCAATAATGGCAATTACGACCAGGAGTTCAATCAGCGTGAAACCACGCTTTCTTGGGGTTGATTCAGTCATTCAATTCTCTCGCTAAAAATCAGAAAAGAAAATAAGCATTAAAATACAATACGGCCTACCTGCTCGCAGGCGGGTGGGGCGCGTTAGTTAGAAGTATTGAGTTGAGACAGATCGAATTTTCTGCAGCACGATACGATAGAGATGTTAAGTAAGTAGACAATATCTTAATAACGCTGACTAAGGAATTCAATTATTTTATGAAGATTCGTAAATAAAGAGGTGGTCACCGCCTGCTTGGCACAGTTGTCACAACCATTGCATAAACAAGGGGTTATGTGATGTGCAGGGCCTGGGAAGTGAATTGAGAGCACCGTAGCCTATAAGTCAGCGTAAGAAATGAAATTGACAAGGACCCTGGGATGTGTGTTTATGTGCATGCCGAGATCAAAGTCCCCGCAGTCGAATCTACCATTCGCGCGCAAAAAAACGGTGATTGCATTCGGAAACACAACCACCGTTCGAACAGGAATCACTGCTCACTGATTCGTAGTTATTCCAGCTCGAAATTAATTTCGTTTTCCCCATCTTTGACCTCGGCTGTCAGCCCGGAAGTCTTCTGCAGATTATATTTCGTAGGAATGTAAGAAGGTTCCATGGAAGCTTCCGGGTCTTCTGCAGAAACCCCTTCCATATCCCGTTCAGAAACGATCGTTACTTTATGAGTGCCTGGAAACGCGCCGTCACCTTCATCGTAGGTCGTCAGCACAAAGGTGCCATCCGGCTGGATCTTGCCATTGGCAATCCGCTCTCCTGAGTCGGGGAAGAACACAATTTCGCCAGTTTCCAGCGGTTTACCTTGAAAGGTGACAGTGCCTTTCACTGGTGCCGTTGGTTTCTTTTCGACTTGCTCGGCACAGCCAGTCATGATGATTGCCAACGCGAGAACAACGAAACGGATTGATGTCATACTTATCTTCATTTGGAACGATTACCAGAGAAAAAATGTGAAAGTAAAGATCAGTCACTGCACGGGGACATCGCGCAGAGTGGTTGCGGTTAACCAGAATTCAAACCTTGGGGCACTGCCTGTTTCGGACAGCATTTCAGACTCGGAAAAGTGAAGTTCGACTTAATATTCGCCGAGGACTTCTCCGCCCGAACGTGTGGCCAATCCTTTGAGCGTATCCAGGTTCATGCTGGCAGACAGGAACTGCACGCGTCCATCACAGAACAATAGATGCGCGCCGCCCACATGCTGGCTTCTCCAGGAAACGCCGTACTGTGAATGTGTGCCGGAACCAATCGGGTACTGCGTTGCCTTGGTATCGATCATCAGGAAACCATCTGTGCCGGTCGCACCTCCATAAACATACGTGGCCCAGGTCCAGGGCATCATGTCATCAAAGCTGGTGTTGCTGCCCCAGCCATTTAAAGCCGAAGAGAGTTCACCCAGCAGAAACGTATTTGAGGTTCCATCGGTAATGTCGCTCATGCGTGTCTTGGCTTTTGGATAGAGTACACCTGAGGTGGTATAATTGTGTGTGGATGTCGAAAAACCAGACATCAGTCCGACATCAACAGAACCACCATTTCCGCGGTAGTGCAACCCGCCATGATCGCTGGGAACGGTAGAGTGTGTGGGGGCAGTGGAACCCAGCTCGGAAGACGGGCAGAGGATCACCTGGATCGGTGTGGTAAATTCTGTTCGTGAACCAATCGAAGAACTGCGCCAGGGCGTAATTTCATTGATCTCACCTGTGATGGAAGAGATGCTGTTGTAAAGGGGCGCCTGATCAATATAAGGCAGAATCCGGGCAACCCAGCCAGTCTGATATCCACCCTTCTGAAAATAACCGGTGGGCATCATCAGGAAATTATCATGATAATTGTGAAACGCCAGTCCCAACTGCTTCAAATTATTTTTACACTGGGAGCGGCGTGCTGCTTCCCGGGCCTGTTGCACGGCGGGTAACAGTAAAGCAATCAGGATTGCGATAATCGCAATCACGACCAGAAGTTCAATCAGCGTAAAACCACGCTTCTTCGGAGTGAAATCAGTCATCGGGGGCTCTCGTTTAATTTCAGAAAAGAAAAATAAGCATAAATGCGTACAAATAGATACGTATAATCTGTATAGATCTCAATAGGGCATTCATTAGAAGCATTACCGTATTGCAGATCGCATCGAGAGTGGCGCAACTCTGTAGAAATGTTAAGAAAGTACCCATGATCTTAGCAATCTTGTTTACTAAATACAACTTATTTATGAAGATTTACAAAATATATTGCAAAGAAACAGACATTTAGCGATTTTTCATAACCTGTTTTATATAAACAGGTTTTTATCAATGTATTCTATAAAATCCGTTCAACTCAACAGGGGATTTCTGTTGGGGCAAATTGTCGAGAAACGAATTTGAGACATCTGTGTTAAATCAGGTAAGACTCTGATGCCGAAGCTGAGTCACAAATTTCTATAGCAGGAACACCTGGGAGAACTAGATGAAACCCCTTATCTGTATGACGTTGATCATTGTCTTCACGGGAGCTGCTCTGAATGATGGTCCTGCCCTGGCACAGCAGCCTCGGCGAGAACGTGCTCGCCGTTTGCGCGATTCCGTGGTCGAACACCGTGATCTGGAATATGCCAGCATCAATGGGAAACCTCTGTTGCTCGATCTCTATCTCCCCAAAGGAGTCAAGAATCCCCCACTCCTCGTCTGGATTCATGGGGGTGGCTGGCGCAATGGTGATAAAGGACGGGGAGGCAAGTTGATGCCGATCGGCACCGCAGCCGGTTATGCCTGTGCCAGCATCAACTATCGTTTAAGTGGCGAAGCAATATTCCCCGCGCAGATCCATGACTGTAAAGCCGCCATTCGCTGGTTACGGGCACATGCCGCCACGTATGGATATGATGCCCAACGCATCGGCGCAGGAGGTTCCTCCGCCGGCGGTCATCTGGTCGCGCTATTGGGAACCAGTGGAGGCGACAAGGGTCTGGAAGGAAAAGTGGGCACACACCTGGATCAATCGAGCAGCGTGCAGGCAGTCTGTGACATGTATGGCCCCACCGACTTTCTGCAGATGGATGCGCACGCCCTGCCCGATGCCCGTTTTAAACACAACGATGCTCGCTCTCCGGAATCACTGCTGATTGGTGGTCCAATTCTGGAGAACAAAGATAAAGTTGCGAAAGTCAATCCAATCACCTATATCGATCAGCAGGATCCCCCGTTCCTGATCATTCATGGCTCAAAAGATCCCCTGGTTCCCCTGCATCAGAGTCAACTGTTAAACGAGGCGTTAAAGAGAAACAAAGTGCCGGTCACACTCCGCGTGCTCGAAGGAGCCAAACATGGCGGCCGCGAATTCAACGCCCCGGACGTCAATGGCCAGATCGTGACCTTCTTCGACAAACATCTGAAGCAGCAAGAGAAACAGTCTCAGTAACATGCGAAGCTCACAAATTCGTCCTGCCTTAATCGGCTGAATGATCTGGATGGAAAATTCGCTTCCTGTCATACTGTGTGCAATGTTCTCACATCGGTAACAGCATGCTGTTTTCAAACAGAGAAAGGACGAAGGGATGTCGCCTGCTCACAAATCAGATACAACGCCGATCACTGCAAACAATCGCCGTCATTTTCTGACGACCGGAGCCGGCTTCGCAGCGGGGATGCTGCCGACGCTCGTTTCCGCGCAGGAACAACAGGAGCCCACGATGAACTCACGACCAAAGTGTCTGTTCTTTGATGTCAATGAAACACTGCTCGATCTGGAAGCGATGAAAGAGAGCGTCGCGAATGCTCTTGGCGGCCGTCCCGATCTGCTGCCGCTCTGGTTCACCACGATGCTACAGCATTCGCTGGTTGCGACGGTCGGCGATCATTATGACGATTTCGGCGTGATCGGTGCCGCCACACTGCAGATGGTGGCGCGCAACGAAGGGATCGCACTGACGGATGAAGCCGCGAAACAGGCAATCGCGCCGATTCGCTCACTCCCTCCACACCCCGATGTGAAACCGGCCCTCGAACAGTTAAAGCAGGCCGGCTTTCGGATGGTGACACTAACGAATTCTTCGCAGGCAGGCGTGGATACACAGATGAAAAACGCGGGCCTGTATGATCTGTTTGAAACACGATTGAGCATTGAAGAATTGCAGATGTTCAAACCACACTCGCACGTTTACAAATGGGCGGCTCGAAAAATGAAAGTGAAGCCGGAAGACTGCATGCTGATCGCCGCTCACGGCTGGGATATCGCCGGTGCGCTCTGGGCCGGCTGGCGCGGCGCATTTGTCTCACGCCCCGGCGCTCAGCTTTATCCCCTGGCAAAACAACCCGAAATCATCGAACCCGACCTGCAACGCGTCGCCGCACAGTTGGTGCAGTTGGGTATGAATAACTGTCAGTAATGTATTGGAAATGACTGTCAACAAAATCTCGATAGGCTGGATGACTTTTCGGTTAAGCATTGTGTACAGGGGCTTGTTGAAAAATCAACTCACGCAAAGACGGACAGGCTGAACGAAATTACTAAAGACTGATGCTGTTGAAACGAATGGTTGGAATCCTCAATGCTGACAGAATATTCGAATGATGAGATCTCAATTTTAATCCCGGATGACTGTCATGCCTCTCCGAGTCCCGGCCCGACGGTCTATCATTTTTACCGACATGATTTCGAGACCGAGAAAACGTCCATCGATATTTCAATCTGTATGTTTCAGTCTGATTCTTCAAAGAAGCTTGAAAGTGCAAGAGAGTATTTTCGGCAAAATATTCCCTTTGATATGGCAGAGAAACATCAAGGTATTTCGAACATACTCCCAAATACAGAAGAAATTTCTGGGATTGAAATGTTTGACGAAGAAGTCAAGTTCATGGGGTATATCTGGAATCTGTTTCTCGAATATCCTGATCAGAGGCATGTTGAATTATATCTCAGGTCTTCTGAACCATTTGAACGGGATGAAAAGTTCTGGCAGGAAATTATCTCCAGTTTCAAAGTCAAATCCTGGGATTTTGAAGTCCCGGAACTTCCCGAACTACCTCCCAGAGAAAAGACCATCGTGACTCCTGAGCAGATCCACGAGCTGCAGCAGTCGCTCCCACAGGAAGTACAGTATCTCACTGATTCCATTGTGACTCTGCTGGACCTTCATGAAGAAATCGTTTACGAAGAGTCGTTTGATATTTTACTTGAGTATGACTTTGAACCGCTTTATCGAATCGTGCGTCAGCAAGTAGACGTGCTCTCGGTGCCCGATGCAATTGAAATCATTAAATCGCATGGAATACAATTGAAATCCTGGCATGATCGGCATGAAGAATCACTTTTCGCCGGGCCAGTTGAAATCATTGCTATACAATTTGAGTCTCCCCTGCATCTCCTTCGAGATTGAGGGAATCCAGGGGCGTCGAATTTGTTCCGAATCGATTCAGTCCAGCTTCAAAATATCAATTTCATACTTGAGCTCAGGCATCCGCTTGAATGTGGCGGTGGACAGGCCTTGCTCGTCGGGGCCGGTGATCAGCGCATCATAATTGAGCATCAGATCACAGAGCCCGTGGTATTCAAAACAGTCATTGACAATCTTAAACAGGTTTTCCTGTCTCAGTGGAATGTCCAGTATTCTGAGATCGGACTGGAAATGAATCTCATCAGAACCATCCAGGCCCACTTCCAGGCTTTCATCGCAATATCCGTCTTCGTCATAGTGGTAAAAGCGAACTGTTTGATTCTTGCTGCTGACCTCAAAGGCAAAGCCACTCGTCTCACTTGTTTCAACGATCTCCTGGGCTTGTTCGATAATGTCCTGACCATCCGGATGCGATAAAAAATACGTTTTTTCAATTCCCCTGAGCATCAGTGCCAGAATAAATTGCTCCGGTAATGAAAAAGTCTCTCCTGCGATATTGTCCAAAATCGCCTCTGATTCTTTATTAACCTGCTCCTCTGCTTCGGGCCAGATTGTATCCAGTAACGCTTTTAAACCCAATCCGATATGTTCATCAATCACAGCATAGGCATACTCACCCTTCAGTGAAGCAATGCCGTGCCAGAGATGGGGCTGGTCCGAACTGAACGGTTTTTGAGAACGAATCGGTTCTGTCGCATTTTTCTTGGTTTGTTCGTAAACAGAAGCATCTGTTCTCTCTGGAAAGTGACAGGGGACATGGGGATCCGGCACAAAAACTACCAGCTGTCCCCGGGGAAATGCACCCGACCAGCCACAGGGATAGCCGCCTGCCTGAAAAATGGGAAACCAGCTTTCGTGCACAAAGCCGCTGTCTTTACTGAAGAGCGCCCTGCTTTTGCAGACCATATACAGTCCTTCGGCAATGAGATCTGCCTCTTCCTGAATCAGAAACCCTTTGAGCTGATCATTCACCAGGATAAAGATCTGTTCCCTGAGCTGTTCAAACACAGAAGTCAGAGCAATCTCCAGCTCCTTAATCATGCTATAAATCCCAGGCCAGTCTCCATACTCCATCAGTGTGTTATCGTCTTCATGTAATATCTCATTCCAGTCAACGCATCTGATATAGGGTTTATCATTGCCCAAGTCATCAGTAATTGACCTGCGATACAGATCGATCTTTTCGAACGTATGAATTTGTCTGATTTTGTACCCCGACGTTTCTGCGAGCTGTTGATCGAAGGGGATTTTGAGGATGTTTCCGGATTGTACGAGGTCAATCACTTCGTGTACCGCGTCGTTGTTGGGACCGAAGTCGAGCTGATCGAGGGGCGTGGGCATGAGGTCTCCATTGATAAGCAGATACGATGTTAAACTGATGAGAATCGGAGCGATCTTAAGGTAATACAAGCAGGAAGAAAAAGTTCACAAGCTCCTCAGTCTAGATTGAGAATATCGATCTCATACTTGAGCTCGGGCATCCGCTTGAATGTGGCGGTGGAAAGGCCTTGCTCGTCGGGGCCAGAGATCAGCTCATCATAATTGAGCTTCAGATCACTGAGGCCGTGATACTCAAAACAGTTGTTGACAATCTCAAACAGGTTATCCTGCTCAAGTGGAATATCCAGTTCTCGGACTTCGGATTCAAACTGGATACCTTCGGCATCAGCTTCCAGTTTTTCATCGCACATTCCATATTCGTCGTAATGAATAAAGCGGACGGTTCGATTCTGATTGCTGACCTCAAAGAAAAAGCCGCCGGTCTCGTTCATTTCGACAATCTCTTGAACCAGTTCTAATGTGTTCTGAGTGTCTGGATACGAAATAAGATAAGTACGTTCAACTCCCTTAAGCATCAGTGTTAAAAGAAACCGTTCTGATAATGGGATCATCTCTCCTGCAATATCCCCCCAGACAGCATTCAAATATTTTTCATCCTGCTCCATTGTATCAGGCCAGAGTGTCTCCAGTGAAAATCCCAGAGCGAATTGAATGTGTTCGTCAATCGCAGCGTAAGCATACTCACCCTCCAGTGAAGTAATTCCGTGCCAGAGTTGGGGCTGGTCCGAACTGAACGGTTTTTGTGAGCGAACCAATTCTGGTTTTTCCTCCCATGCTGTTTTCCACTCTTCCAGGTTTTCAAAAACGCGCGGTTTTTCCTTTTCGGGAAACCGGCAGGGAATATTGGGATCGGGGACAAAGACCGCCACTTGCCCTCGCGGAAATGCGCCATCCCAGCCACAGGGATACCCACCTGCCTGATAGATGGGAAACAGCGTTTCGTGCCTGAACGATTTGTCTTTACCAAAGAGGGCCCTGCATTTACAGACCATATACAGGTCATCGGCAATGATATCGGACTCATCCTTAGTCAGGATTCCTTTGAGCTGGTCATTCACCAGGATAAAGAACTGCTTCCAGAGCTGATCGAACTGGGAAGTCAGAGAACTATCTAGCTCCTCAATATTTTTAAATTTTTCGGTTGTATCTCCGTAATTCATCATTTTACCGATGTCATCACGTAAAAGGTCGTCCCAGTCCGCGCGTTTGATATACGGTTCGTAATTATCCATGCAATCATTCAATGATTTCCGATACAGGTCGATCTCTTCGAATGTATGAATCTGCTTAATCTTGTAGCCAGACGTTTCTGCAAGCTGCTGATCGAAGGGAATCGAGAGGAGCTTCCCCGACTGCACGAAGGCAATCACTTCCTGCACGTCTTCATTGTGCGGACCGAAGTTGAGTTGATCGAGCGACTTTATCATGATGTCTCCTGTAGTGAAAGTTTTGAGCCAGGCGAGGAATGATTGTGCTATCTTAAAGTTTTTCATTTCAACTTCTTCGCTGCCTGGTTGACCAGCTGTTTGATTTTGGGATGAGTGTGATCCAGATTGGCATAAAACACAGCGTCAGCACCACTACTCTTGGACTTGTAGGGGTTCGCGCCTGCATTGAGTAAAGCTTGAACAGACTCAAGATGTGCGAGATCGATTGCCCAGACCAAGGGGGCTCCTCCCTGACCTGCATCCAGCATCAATGAGGCATTTGCTTCGGCCAGAATTTGGATCATTTCAGGATCATTCTTCCAGACTGCGACTCCTACCGGTCTTACCCAGGTTAAACCGTGTCCGAAGTAGTGTGGATCTTCCTCCATCAGATTATAAGGTCTGGGTTCCTCGGCATTCGGATCCTCCACGCCAAAGCGGAATGATGTAGATATGGCATCCGGATTCGCACCCGATTTGATCAGTAATTCTGCCAGCTTGTGATGACCACAGATGACCGCCATTGCCAGCGGAGTGACCTGGCCGGCAAAAGGGAGCAGATCGCCCCGATGATTCACATTCACTCCTTCTTTGATCAGCTTCCTGACCTGTGTGATTTGATTCTGTCTTACCAGCCTCAGCAGATCATCAATGCTGGGATCCAGCCCACCTGCTTCAACGAGTGCTGCTTTAAAGTCCAGGTAACGTTGATGTGTATCTCCCCAGCGGGGCTCGCAGTAAAGATCCATTAGTTTGGTACTGCCACTTTCCGTTTCTGCCTGCAGATCGGCACCTGCTTCGATGAGCCGCATTGTTACGTTCGCTGAGTGAAGCAGTTTTTTCTTCTCTTTTTGGGAATCATATCGATGAGACTTTAAGAAACCCCTAAAATGAATCGCCTGGCGTCCTTGCGAATCGCGCAGATTCAGGTCAGTGCCTGCCTCCAGTAAGAGATTAATGAACTGCATCTCTTCGCGATCCACGGCGTCCATTAAGCAGGTTTTTTTCAGATCGCCGGGCCGATTCGGGTCGGCGCCATGTTCGAGCAGGAGAGACATCATCTTAGGAGACTTCCTGAACAGGGCTGTCGCCAGGGGATGGGCTTCTTTTAGTATTGGATTTGGATTTGCTCCCGCACTTAATAATGCCTCAGCAATTTTCAATGCGTTGAGGTCTACAGCGAGTTCCAGTGGAGTGCTGTCGCTCTTATATTCTGTTTTAAATTTCGCATTCACCGGCACTCCTTTTTTGATCAAGGCTCGTACTGTTTTCAGAGATTTTTCCTCGATCGCCTGTTTCAATTCTGGATCAATTTTGGGCAATTTGCGGCCTGGTTTTCGGCTGGGGTACAGTGTGTCTTCCACCAGCTGTTTTGCGGTCTCCGACTGGGTCCGTTCAAACAGATATTTCGCGACCTGTTTTTTCTTCGCCAGAAATGCTCTTTCGAGCGGCGTCTGATAGATCTCATCCAGTTCGTCCGGGTCGGCTCCCTGTTCAATCAGCAGCTTAACCATCGGCAGACTCCCCTGCTCGGCTGCACGATGCAGATATTCGTTGTCTTCCAGACGTCCCCAATACGTATTCTGGAATTCCTCGAAGGTCATGCCGTCTTCGAACAGATTCTTCAACGCGCGCGTTTTATTTTTTTCAACCAGTTCAAACACATCGCCCCAGTCGACCGCATCCATCGGCTCTCCCGTGAAAGGATTGATTGCTTGAGGACGCTTCTTTTTACTGGTTTGTTTTTTTCGTGGCGCCGATTTCTTTTTGGCCATGCTCATCTGTCCCGGTTGTATCTCGAATGCAAGTATGCGCAAAGAACGATTTCATGAGTCGATGGAGACGAAAATACTCTGACGATGAGTTTATTTCAACTTGAGCAACAAGCGGGGATCGTCGGTGTAGATGCGTTCGATGCCTTGGTTTAAAAACTGTTTCATTAACTTCGGATCGTTGACGGTCCAGACGCCTGGTTCGAGGCCGGCGGCTTTGATTTTTTGAATCTTCTCCGGGGTGATGCCCTGATAGTTCAGGACGAGGGCTTCGAAGCCGCGTTGTTTGGCGATGTTGATGTCGGTGTCGATGTTGGTCTCGGCGCCCCGGTCCCAGAAGACGGGAATCGCGGGGGCCAGTTGTTTGACCTGCGTCATATAAGTCAGGTTGCCGTCATTGAAGCCGACCCAGGGTTCCATGTTGAGCTGTTTCACCAGTGCGACCGCTTCTTTGACGCAGTCGGCTTTGGGCTGGAGAGAGACGCGGGTGCGGTGCTGCTGTTTGACCAGTTTTAAAACGTCTTCCAGAAGCGGCATCTGCTGGGGCGGGCATTCCTGTTTTGTTTTCTGGAGCCGTTTGCGGAAGTCGGTGGCGACGTCGACGGTTTTCAGTTTGGCGTAGGTTGAGTCTGCAACGGTGAGATTTTTGTCGCCGACCCGCTGGGTAGTTTTGTCGTGTGTGACAACGAGCTTGCCGTCTTTGGTGAGAAAAATGTCGAGTTCCAGCCAGTCCGCGCCGACTGCGATGCCACTTTCAAAAGCGGGCAACGTGTTCTCGGGAAATTCGCTGGAATTGCCGCGGTGGGCGGTGACGCCGTTCTTTAAAAACGTGGATTCTTTCTTTTCACCAGCGGACAGCGGGTTTAGTGTCAGACAACAGGCGAGTAACAGGGCAAGGTGTTTCATCTCAGGAATTTCTCTTCAGTCAGTCCGGTGATCATGATCTACAAGAGACCATCATGACAAACACGGTAGAGAAAACCAAGCAGACATTGCTCTGATCGAGTATGTCTAGAACGTCTTAAAGAGAATTTCATATAAAGCGTGGACGACGAGTCAGAGTCGTTTTACGCGATGATATCGTGCACGACGCGAGTCGGGAACTGATGCGTCAGACGCTCTCCCAGGCCGTTGCGTTCGTAAACCAGCTTCTCGTGATCCATGCCTAACAGATGCAGGATCGTCGCATGCCAGTCCTGAATGCTGACGCGATTCTCAACCGACGCGTAGCCGACTTCATCGGTGTTGCCGTAAACGAGGCCCCGTTTGACGCCGCCGCCTGCCATCCAGGCCGAGAATCCATACGGGCCATGATCGCGCCCCGCGACGTTCATCTTGGCTGCGGACGTGATCTGTGCGGTCGGCAGCCGACCGAATTCGCCGCCCCAGAGAACGAGTGTGTTATCCAGCAAGCCGCGCTGACGAAGATCTTTCAGCAGACCTGCGATCGGAAGATCGGTCTGACCGCAGGCGGTGCGGAGTGATTTATTGATGTTGGAATGATTGTCCCAGATCTGGCCGCGGGTGTAGAGCTGCACGAAGCGCACGCCGTTCTCGACCAGTCGGCGGGCCAACAGACAACGGCGGCCGAAGCTGTCAGTCTCTTTTTCATCAATGCCGTACATCGCCAGCGTTTCCGGTGTCTCCTGCGAGATATCGAGCGTCTCGGTGGCTTCGAGTTGCATGTTGGCGGCCATCTCGTAGTTTTGGATACGGGCTTCAAGTTCCATTTGGCCGGGTCGCTGTTTCTGATGCAGGCGGTCGAGCTGTTTGAGCAAGTCCTGTTTGGTGCGGGCGACCTGATCGACGCTTGCATAATCGGGGGCCAGGTTCAACAGCGGCGAGCCGGTCGCCTTCATGCGGGTTCCCTGATACAAGGGCGAAAGATAGCCGGACATCCAGTTATCCACGTTGTTCGTCGGCAGGCGGTTACTGGGGTCGGCCAGTACAACATATGCGGGCAGGTTCTGATTTTCATTGCCCAGTCCATAAGTAATCCAGGAACCGAACACCGGATGACCGGGGAACGTCTGACCGGACTGCATTTTATAAATGGCGGGCTCGTGATTAGGGTGCACATTATACATCGAACGGACGATGGTCATCTCGTCGACTTCCTGCGCGAGGTGCGGCAGTGCATCGGAAACCCAGGCCCCCGCTTTTCCATGCTGCTTGAATTCAAACGGACTCTGCATCAACTTGCCGGTGCGATCTTTTTCGAAAACCGCATTGCCGGTGAGTTCGCGGGGCGCTGTTTTTCCGTGAAACTTTTTCAGAGCCGGCTTGGGATCAAACAGATCGACCTGACTGGGACCACCCTGCATACAGAGATGAATCACCGATGTTGCACGCGGCGCGAAGTGCGGGCGTTTGGGCGCCAGGTTTTCGGGAATGGGCGCCGGGTGAAACGGTTGCTTTTCGGCGGCTCGTAAACTTTGCTGACCAATGAGCGACGTTAACGCCACGCCATACAGTCCGTCGGTCATGCGGTCGAAAAAACTACGACGCGAGATTTCAGACATCAGCGAATTGTGTGATGGTAAAACAGGCATGGTTGTTTCAATCGATGTAAAGAAATTCGGCGGAGTTCAATAAAACGTGGCAATATTCGGTGAGGCCGTCGGGGGCGGCTTTATCTTTCTGCTCGCCCTTCTCAGCAGGCTGCTCCAGCAGTTTGAGCGAGCTTAATGCCAGCTCCGTCTCGCCAGGGGAAGGGCTGCGTTGAAAAGTCAGCTGATAGGCGGTTTCAATCTGTTTTTCCGGATTGTTACCCGCCTGTTCCCGCACCTGTTTGGCAAACAGGTCGGCGAGGTCATGCACCAGTTTGTTATTCACCAGCAATAACGGTTGTGAGACAACGGTCGAATTTTGACGCACCGTGCAGTTCGGGTTCATCTGCGGCAGATCGAAGACTTCCAGGAACGTGGGCATTTCCTTGCGACGATGACGGACATACACGCTCCGTCGCCATCCCTGTTCGGTTCGCTTCGATGTAACGAGGCCATCAGGTCGGACTTCCACAGCGGCAGGTGTTCCGAATCGGGTTTCATCGAGCTGACCGGCGGTGAAGATCAACGAGTCGCGGAGTTCTTCTGCTTCCAGCCGACGCAGGGGCATTCGAGAGAGAAGCCGGTTTTCGGGATCCGACTTCTCGTGTTCCGGCGTGATCGCCGACGACTGCCGATAGGCTTGCGACGTCATGATCAGGCGGTGCAGCTTTTTAAAGTGCCAGCCCTGCTTCACAAAATCGACAGACAGCCAATCGAGCAGTTCCGGATGACTGGGCGGCGTTCCCAGCGCACCGAAGTTATCCAGGCTTTTGACAATGCCGGTGCCGAAATGTTTCTTCCAGATCCGATTGACGATCACGCGCGAGGTCAGTGGATGATCGGGCTGTGTCAGCCAGCGGGCAAAAGCCAGGCGGCGGCCCGTTTTTTCGGTTGTCTGTTTGATCGGTTCGACATGGTATGGTGAAATGCCGTCGGCAATCGCAGACGGCGGCCCCGGTTCAACGAGCCGCGTCGGCTGGTTTTCATCGCCCCGGCGATAGATGTAGGTCGGTGAAGGACGGCCGCGATCCCATAAGGCGCGGATCATCTCGGGAGTTTTTAACTTGCCTTTTAATGCTTTCAGTTGCTTGTCGAGTTTTTTCTTTTCTGCCTTCTCCAGTTTTTTGGCTTTGAGTTTCGATTCAACGTCGGCAATCTCTTTTTCGATTGGCGCGTTAAACTTGTCGATGGCCCGTTGTTCTTCTTCGGGAATGATCGTCAACAAGCGACTGCGGGCCCGCTTCCACTGATTGCTAAACGGTTGCGGCGTCATCCAGTCGTATTCGTCGTAGGCCCCTTTGAAGATGGCCATCACACGGTAATAATCGCGTTGCGGAATCGGATCGTATTTGTGACTGTGACAACGGGCACAGTTCATGGTTAAGCCGAACACACTGCGGAAGAGGACATCGATTTCGTCTGAGATAACTTCCATCCGATCGGAAACACGGTTCACCGGATTGGCCGAAGTCCCATCCGGGGCCATGCGAAGGAAGCCAGTCGCAACCAGTTTTTCGATCACTTCCGGTGTGGCACTGTTCGGAGCCGCATAATCGACGAGTTCATCGCCCGCCAGTTGTTCGGTCAGAAACTCATCGTAAGGTTTATCCTCGTCGAACGAGCGGATCACATAATCACGATAACGATAAGCGTATTTGCGGATCAGGTCCGCACTGCGTTTGCCTTCGGAGTCGGCATAGCCGGCCAGATCCAGCCAGAACCGACCCCACTTCTCGGCGTAACGGGGAGATTCGAGGAGTCGGTCAATCAATGTTTCATAGGCGTGGTCACTCTTATCGTCGAGAAACGCACTGACTTCTTCCGGTGTCGGGGGCAGTCCTGTTAACGCGAACGTGGCGCGGCGGATGAGCGTGCGTTTGTCTGCTTCGGGAGAATAGGAAAGATTCTGTGCTTCCAGTTTTCGGAGCAGAAAGGCATCGATCGGATTTTTGACTAACTCCGCATGCTGCACCGTGGGAGGCGTCACCTGTTGCGGCGGTTGGAAAGACCAGAACTGACGGTCTTCTTTGGAAACCAGCGGGTCCTGGGCCAGGTTGATTTCCGCGGATTCGTTGACTTCGTTGAGCCCCTCTGCAATCCAGCTTTTGAGAGTGGTCAGCTCTTCGGCTGTCATCGGTTCAATGCCGGCACGGCTGATTTCCGCTTTGGGAGGACAGGTTTTTTCGACAATGTATTTGATCAGCAGACTTTTGTCCGGTTTACCCTTAATGACGGCTGTTCCGGCTTCGCCCCCTTTGAGCATCTTGGCTTTCGAACGTATGTCAAGGCCCCCTTCCTGGTATTCGGGGCCGTGACACATGGCACAGCGACGATACAGAATCGGCAGCACATCATGTTGTGAAAGGGCAGCCGTAGTTGTCGGTTGTGGTTTCTCTTTGAAGTGTAAACCGGATTGAATCCACTGATGAATGGTTTTCAGTTCCTGTTTTGATAACGGCGGCGAACCTTCGGGAGGCATCGCACCATCGTGCAGGTATTCATACAGCAGACTTTCGTCCGGCTTGCCTGCGACCAGTCCTGCGCCCGACTCGCCCCCTTTCAGGAGACCTGCGGGAGAACTCAAATCGAACTCGGCTTTGCGATTTTTCTCGCTGTGACATTTCACACAGTGCTTTTGAAAAATTGGCAGGACTTCGTCTTCATAGATGATATGAGCAGAAGATTTCGCGGTTGCCTCGGCTGAGAACACGAGTGATGGTACATTGAGAAAGACCATCAGACAGTTCAGCAGCAAGCAAAATAATATACGCCGGGAAACGACCATTACTGAATGTTTCTCGTCATTTGAGGATGGAACAGGCGGGAATGGTAACCGGTCTGGATTACCAAGGGACTCTTGCTGGTATCGACTCCAAACAGGGGATGGTGTTCCTGTTTTCGGAAGAAAGCTTATTATAACCGAAAACGCATCAGTAAAGTCAAGCGCGTTGGGAGATCTTACCAGAATTGCAGCGTTTTGGTTGTCGCCCCTGTTTTGCCTTGTTTGCACAATATGCAGAATCGGCACAAAGGGATGATAAATTCACAATCTTGTTGACTCTCAAATTTGAGGAAATTAGGATTGAGTTCAGTTGGAGGGGAGCGGATTCCCGCTGTTTCAATTTTCATTTTTCAGGAACCAGTTTGATGATCAGATCGCAAATCATGAAAGCAGGCGTCGGTATCGTGACGCTCTTGCTGTTGCTCACCGGAGGCCAGACGATACAGGCTGGTGTGACCAAAGATGCGGCGAGTAAGTATCTCGATAACGTGCAAAAAGGAAATCCCGGTTTTAAATCGGTGGGCAAGATTACCTTTGGACCCGGCGGATTGCTGGTGGTGGCGGACCCTGCGAAAGCGACAATTACAGTCATTGATACTCACGATGTTGGACCTCTGAAGAAGCTGGAAAAAAAGATCCCGAAAATTGATGTTGCGGCTGCCGCCAGTATGGGTGTCGAACCCGAGCAGCTGGTGATCGCCGACATGGCCGTCAATTCAGAGAGCGGCAACGTGTATCTTTCGGTACGTCGCAAGACCGACGGACAGCCGGCGATTCTGGTGATTGATGCGCAAGGCAAAGTGAAGAACTTTGATCTCAACGAAGTCGATTATATTCAGGTCGCTTTGCCCGGTGGTAAAGATTCGAAGATCCGCAACATCACCGGTGTGGCACTTGCCAGTGATCGTCTGCTGGCGGCAGCACAATCGAACGAAGAGTTCGCCAACAAAATTTATTCCATTCCCCTGCCGTTGACACATGGTACGTCGGCTGATATCTACAGTGCCGAAACCTACCATGTGGCGCATCGCAAATGGGAAACGAGAGCGCCGATTCAATCCTTCGTGCCCTATTCCAATAAAGGCAAGAACTATATTGTCGGTGCATTTTCCTGCACGCCGATTGCCAAGTTCCCGCTGGATGAACTGCAGTCAGGCAGCAAAGTCAAAGGAACGAGCGTGGTCGAACTCGGTTCGGGCAATCGTCCGCTGGACATGCTGACCTATGAAAGTGACGGCAAGGAATGGCTGCTGACCAACACGTTCCGCTTCCACTGGGAAAAGAGCATGTACGGCCCGAGTAAGTGGTGGGGCGTGCGTGTGAATATGGACTACCTTGATGCGGAAGACGTCAACGAGGAAGCGGCCCGCCGCAATGTGAAGAAAAATGCGGGGCCGGACGGCATTGAAATTGTCGAGCAGCTTTCTGGTGCAGTCCACATTGACAAACTGCAGAAGAAAGAAATCATGGTCCTGCGTGATAACGAAGGGCACCTCGATCTGGAAATCACCGAACTGCCGTAAGTGATTTTTTCGCGTAAATTCCAGGCTCTTTTCTGTTCTGTCCAAGGAGCAGGAAAGAGCCTGTTTTGATAGTACTTTTTGAAAAGTGAGCGGCACGGCGCTAGCCGCCGGTAATGGGGAAACAAACCGATCGTTCGTACCGGTGGCTAGCGCCATTCCGCTTACAGGTAGTGAAACTCATGGCAAATCTGCACGCGTTTCTTGTGTCGAGACCGCTCTCATATGCGTTGCTGTTCCTGTTTGGAATGGTCATCTTGATAGAACAAACTCAGGCTGCCGGTGCACCGGATAATAAACTGTTTCAACTCTCCATTGAAGCAAATGAAAACGATCCGCGGCATTGTCTGTTCGTGGTGACCGCTGCGGAGGAACGACTCTGGACAACACTCAAAAATGCAGACGAGGAACAGTTCCAGCGGGTACTTTCACTGAAACGGGATTCACAATCCGCTGCGAAGCTGCCGGCGATGCTGGGGCGTTATCAAATCAAAGACCGACGTCTGGAATTCAGACCCGCGTTTCCCCTGGTGCGGGGCGGTCGTTATCAGATCACCTTTGATCCTGCTGCCTTGAAAGTGACAACGAATGACAAGCTGCAACGCTTAACAAAAACGGTTGCCATTCCCCTACCCGATTCCAAGCCGCCGCGTGTCACCGCCGTCTATCCTTCGAGCAAACGTCTGCCCGCGAATCATCTGAAATTCTATATTCAGTTTTCGGAACCGATGCAACAGGGAGAGATTTTCGAATATTTTTCGCTGTATAACAAAACGCAAAAAAAGTTTGTACCCCGCCCGTTTCGACATACGGAACTCTGGTCGCCCGATGGTAAGCGATTAACACTCTGGTTTCATCCCGGTCGGCAGAAAGTGGGTGTGAATCTAAATGTGGAGTTGGGCGCAATTTTGAACGAGGGGCAGGAATACGAATTGCGGATCAGCCCGAAATGGGCCGCGCTGTCGGGACATCCGCTGGGGACAGAGGTGAAAAAAACATTTACCGCGGTCGCCATGGATGAGCGTCAGCCAGATTTCTACAAATGGAAGTTGAATCAACCCACGATCGGAACGCGTGAGCCATTGGTTTATGAATTCGATGAGTCCCTCGATTACGCGCTACTCTTGAGCCAGTTGGCCGTAGCTGATTTCAACGGAAAGCCGGTTCCGGGAAAAATCGAAGTAGCGGAGAACGAAACCATCTGGCGCTTCATCCCCGATTTACCGTGGCAGGCAGGCCGTTATCAACTGGCGGTAGGCACGGTGATTGAAGATCTGGCGGGCAACAGCATTGTGCGGCCTTTTGCCATCGATCTTTCCCAACAACAGAAGCCATCGAAGTCGGTCGGCGAATTCGTGACACTTCCCTTTTCCATCAAATAAGAACTCTCTTTATCTAAAAGGTTCACAGATGTTGCGCTCTGTATTCGTATTATTTTTTCTCTGCTTGTGCTTACCTGCGAATTACGCTGCCGAAAAAACCAACATCGTGTTTATTCTGGCGGATGACCTCGGCTGGAAAGATCTGGCCTGTTATGGAGGCACTCTGGCCGAGACGCCGCACCTGGATCAGCTGGCGTCGGAAGGGATGAAATTTACCAACGCCTATTCCCCGGCCCCGATCTGCTCGGCTTCGCGGGCAGCGATTCTGACGGGAAAAACTCCCGCGCGACTGCATTTTGAATTTGTGACAAAACCCACTGGCGTTGATCCGCCGTTTCGCCAGTTGCAGCCGCCCGCATATACGCGGGATCTGCCTTTAAAAGAAGTGACTCTGGGCGAGATGCTGCAGCAGGCAGACTATGCGACCGGCTTTTTCGGTAAATGGCATGTCAGCGAACATTTTAAAGGTTATCTGGGGTGGAGCCCGACGCACGGCCCTAAACAACAGGGTTTTCAGACGGCCGTCGAAACATTCGGCAGCCATCCCTATGCGAAGAAGTTTGACTGGAAACCCGGTGATTTCAAACCAGACACATTTCCGCCGGACGCGGTGACCGACAGTGCGATTGCCTTTCTGAAACAAAAACGTGAGGAACCGTTTTTTCTGTATCTGTCTTACTTCCACGTGCATACGCCCGTTCGTTCGCCCACGGACTGGTTGGTTGAAAAATACAGAGACAAAGCAGCCGCTGGTCCGGGCGATGCGAAACGCCGCACACATTACGGCGCGTTCATTGAAACGCTGGATCATTACGTCGGTCAGGTTTTAGCGGCGCTGGACGAACGCGGCTTGCGCGATTCCACATTGATTGTTTTCACCTCTGATAACGGCGGCCATCCCGAATACGCAGACAACGGTCCTTTGCGCGGGAGCAAATGGAACTTATATGAAGCAGGCATTCGAGTGCCATTCGTGGTGCGTTGGCCGAAGCACGTTCAGGCTGGAAGCATCTGTACGAAACCGGTGAGTGGCATCGATCTGTTTCCCACGTTTTGCGAAGTGGCAGGCGGAAACTGTTCCCAGCTGAATCTGGACGGCAAAAGCCTGGTACCTTTGTGCGAAGGGAAATCAGCAAACTGGCCCACCCGCGCCCTGACCTGGCATTTCCCCTATTATCATCCCGAAAAGGGCTACAAAAAAGCGAAAGAGACCATCGGCGTGAATGACTTCGCGGTCAGCAAGACACGACCAGTGTCGGCGATTCGCGTGGGGGACTCGAAGCTGCTGCAGTTTTACGAGTCGAGAAAACGAGAGCTCTACGATTTGCGCAGTGATCCGGGGGAACAGCACGACTTGAGCAACAGCCAACCTGATCGCACGGCGCATCTGGGCGCACAACTGAAACAAATGCTGCAGGATATGGACGCGCGGTATCCAACGGACCCATTTACGGATCAGCCCAAAACGAATTAACCGAGTTCCGCAATCGGACCGGAAGGGCCTTCGACCAGTGGTGTGGGACGTCCGCCCGGTTTGATCCAGTGGCCGTAGGGATCAATGCCCAGTTTCTTGAACACGGTCGCACCAAGGTCTCCGGGGCCGAGCCGACGTTCGGCAATTTCACCGCCGCGCCGATCAGTGGCACCGATCACCTGACCGCCGGGTACGCCAGCACCTGCAGCCAGCATGGACATGACCGGAGTCCAGTGACCACGGCCGTTGGTTTTGGTAATCACGGGGCCACGACCGAATTCGCCGAGGACCAGGACCAATGTTGAATCGAGCAGACCCCGTTCTTCAAGATCGCTGATCAGGGTGGTGATGCCGTGATCAAGGACAGGCAGCATCGGTTTGAGCCCTTTGACTATGCCGCCCCATTTCACTTCATCGCCGTGATGATCCCAATGGCCCCAGGCATCGCTCATCGTAATGAAGGTCACGCCGGCTTCCACCAAGCGACGAGCCAGCAATGATTTTTGCCCGAACGAATGGCTGCCATATTTTTCGCGGACCTTTTCCGGTTCCTGCTTCACGTCGAAGGCGGTGGCGACATTGCCGGAAAGGACCATGTCGTAGGCTTCCTGCACATAACGATCCTGCAGGGAGAGTTCGGGCGAGAGCTCAGTATGTTTTCGCAGTTGATCGAATTGACGGCGTAGTGCGTCGCGGTCTGTCAGACGGGAGGAAGTCACTCCAGCGGGCATGCCAAACTTGCCTGCGGCTTTCACGCCGTCGAGTGGTTCGTAGCGATGGCCCAGATGACCGGCGCCATAAATATCTGCGCCCATGCTGTCAGCCAGTGCGACAAAGCCGGGCATACCAGGAACATTCGGTCCACGAAATTTGGCAGCGACCGAACCCATTGAGGGATAACCGCCGCCGTCTCGGTTGTCGTTGGTGCGGCGTGATTTGGGGTTGGCAGCCTGGAAGGTGGTTGGCGTATGATTGCTGGCGGTGGCATCCATCGAACGAATGATGGCGAACTTGTCCATCATCGCGGCCTGCTTCGGCATGTGTTCGCAGATATCGATACCGTTCACGGAGGTCGAAATCGGATTAAACGGGCCACGAATTTCTTTCGGTGCCTGTGGTTTCAAGTCCCACATATCCAGTTGGCTCGGTCCGCCTGAGAGCCAGATCATGATGACCGACTTCGCTTGAACTTTTTGATTGATTTGTGCCTGCGGTGCGGCCGTCGCCTGTTGCTTGAGTAATTCCGGCAACGTCAATCCTGCCATACCGGCCATGCCCATCTGCAGGAACCAGCGACGGCTGCCGCTGCGAATCAGATCGGAACCGGGGGCGAAGGCAGAGAAGGAACTTCCACTCTGGTGATGTCTTCCATGTGGATTATTGGGGAACGTTTTTGGTTGGGACATCCGAATTCTCCCATATCTCAAATCGAGGAATCGATTGTTAATTAGGATTAGATAGAAAGCAGTGATGCAAATAAAAAATCACGTCTCTCTCATTCCTGTGTGGTGAGCAGCTCAGGCAGGAACCTTCATATGCATCAGCATACACAAATATAATCGGATAGAACAACGTGAACCTGCCCTTAATTATTAAGAAAATTCACAAATCTGTCCATATGACCATTTCTCAGTCCGGTTATGCCGTCAATTTGAGGAGTTTAATGGCGTTTTCACGGTAAATCTTTGAGAGAACCGCATCAGGGAGTTCGAGTTTTTCGAAGAGTTCAAACTGGGGAACTGCCTGTCCGGGAGCAAGATAATCGGTGCCAAACAGAATACGATCCTGACGTCGAATCAGAAATTCGGTGCCGAATGCGAGGTCGCGGGAGATCGAATTGGCGCCGGAACCTGCGGAAAGATCGCCGTAGATGTTGGGGTAGCGGCTCATCAGATCGTCAATCGCGCCGCCCGGTTTGACTTTGGATTTGGGATAGCCGCCCAGTTCTTTGGGCGTGAGTCCACCGGAGATCGAAGCCCACCAGCCGGGGCCGTGGCCGATGAAATTTAGTTCGGGGAATGTCTTCAAGGCATTCTCTAATCGCTTGAGACCGGGCACATCTTTGCCGCGAATGTTATCGATATGAAACAGCAGCGGGATGCTAACTTCCTGGCAGGCTTCGTAAACGCGCATCATCAGCGGGTCGTCGAAATTGAGACCGACCTTGTGTTCGCCGAAACCTTTCGCCCCCTGATCGACCCAGGCCTGAATCATGCTGACAAGTGCTTTGACTGAGCCGGCGTGCGTGGTGCGTGGATCAACGGAGCAGAAGGGAATCAAACGGTCGGGATGCTGCTTCGCCGCCGCTAATACGGATTCGGTTGTCTGCAGATATTTAGTGGACTCGGGTGAAGTCAGTGGCAAGACGACCGATTTCTCGATCTGATGTTCGTCCATCCAACTGATTAATGCTTCGGGGGACAGATTCTTTTTCGGGTCAGTATACGTGCCGATGTGCGTGTGGACATCGATGATCCCGGTGCCCGCTTTGATGTTTGGTTTGGCGGCGTTGAGGCTACGGGCAGACCATTGACCGGCGGCACAACCAAGGCCGGCGAGGAGCATTGATTTCGAAAATTCGCGTCGTGATAGATTCATGATGCATTCCTGAGGAGAGCAGTTTGAAGGAAGGTTCACTTCTGGCGCACCTTCCATTCAAAACAACTGTTCCAGGAATTACAAGGCCGGTTTCCGATTTAGCGGGGAACGCGGCGGCGGTTTTCGAATTTGACCTGCTTGACCCCTTTGGGTTTCTGATTCGCCTGTTCAATGCGTTTGTGCAGATGATGGGCTAACCGTTTGCGGAGCTGTGCGGTTGCCGGATCATTGCCCAGATTCTTCATTTCTACCGTGTCAGTTTCATGATCATAGAGTTCAACCCCCTGCTCTCCTTTGTCGCCCCATTCTGTATAACGGTAGCGCGGCGTGCGTATGCTATAGCCGTTCGCATACTGTGTTAACGCGGATTCGCGGGACGCGGTGGCAGCGTCTTTCAGCGTGGGAACCTGACTGACGCCGGAAGTTGAAGCGGGGGCTTTCAACGCACAGAGCTCAGCCAATGTAGGATAAAAGTCGACCATTTCTGCAGGCGAGAGCGCCGTCTGCCCTTTGGCGGTGACACCGGGACCGGCGATAATCATCGGCACGCGGGCCGCGTTTTCAAAGAGCGTTGTCTTCTGCCAGTGACCGTGCTCGCCCATGTGATAGCCGTGATCAGAGGTGAAAACGATGATCGTATTGTCGTCGAGCCCAGTCTGTTTGAGCGTTTCCAGGATCTTTCCCAGTTGGGCATCGGCGAAGGTGATCGAAGCGTAATACGCCTGGATGGCCTGCCGAGACAGATTATCGGGAAGTTTGATCTGATTCTTTTTGCGGGTGACTGATTGACGGGCCGGCTTGGGAATCGTCTCCAGATAACCTTCCGGAATTTGGGGCACTTTGATCTGGTCGGTAGGATACATCTCGAAATAATTTTTGGGCGCCACATAGGGAGTGTGCGGTCGATAGAGGCCGACGGCGAGGAAGAACGGTTGTTTCTTCCTGGCGAATTGTTTGAGTTGTTCAACAGCAATGTCAGCGGCGATGCCGTCGGTCTGTTCTTCATCGGTTCCATCGGCGGCCAGCCAACTGAGTGTGCCGCCAAAGCTGCCGGGAGTCAGGCTGAAAATTTTGTCTTCATCATCGACATCACGACCGCGGGGATTGAAGGTTTGATTCCAGGAATAGGGATCATCGTGTCCGCCGGTGCCGATGTGTTTGGGTACATTGTAGTGATAAATTTTTCCAACGCGGGTCGCGAAGTAGCCGTTGTTACGAAACATCTGCGACATCGTCTGCACGTTGGGCACATGCTCGCGAATATAAATGGCGTTGCGATGCACGAGCGTCTGGTCGGGGTACATGCCGGTCATGAAGGAAGCCCGGCTCGGCCCACAGAGCGGAAACTGACAGTAAGCGTGTTCAAAGCGAACCCCCTGCTTTGCCAGTTGGTCAATATTAGGAGACTTGACCTGGGGGTGCCCGTAGCAGCCGAGATCGCAGTTTAAATCATCGCAGATCAGAAACAGGACGTTGGTTTTCGCTTCGGCGGCGGAAGCCATGGGCGATGCGCATAAAACGAGCAGTAACAAACAAAATACACGCGTGATAGATCGACCGAGGCTGTGGATCATGAATTCGCTCCGATGAGATTAAGAGACACTCGAATAAGGATGAGACCTATCGTAACAGAGCAATTCACCGATTTCAGCTAAGAATTCGAGGTTCTCAATGAAGTTTTTCAAGAAGCAGTCTAGCGGTGTGCTTTCGAGATGAAGGCTTCCATTACCTTCAGTGTTTCGGGGCTGACGTGATGTTCGATGCCTTCGGTATCAGTGGCAGCGATTTCTTCGCTAACGCCCAGAGCCACCAGAAAGCTGAGGACAATCTCATGGCGGTGACGCGAATGTTTTGCCAGTTTGGCCCCTTTACTGGTTAATTCAACGGGGCTATAAGGCTCGGTTGTCGCATAGCCGTCGCGCTGCAAACGGGCGACCGTGCGATTTACGGTGACATGACTGACGGCAAAATACTCCGCCAGATCTTTGACCCGGCAGACGTCTTGCTCTTCGATAATCTCGGCAATAGCTTCGACATAGTCTTCGGCAATTTCCGTCGCATGATCCACACGCGTGCGTTCATGCTGATTCTTCGGTTTTTTCTTAGCCATCCTGCAGCGCCTTCAGTCTCGATAAGTATTCGCGGGCTAATATCTTACCGAGGTTTCAGACGATTTGACAGTGAACGAAGAACGAAAAAGCGGTGGATACAAATTCAAAGGAGCGGGTCGGCGCCAGCCGCTCACGGTTGGTAGTAGATAATATCATTCTCGCAGAAACAAAAATCCTTCGAACATCTGAAACTCCTTGACTCTACGACAGATCGTAGGTATTACAACATAGATGGTGTAGTTGCTTTTTTAACAGCTTCGAATCATCAAATAGACGGGAACTAACGACATGACCTCGCTCGATCCTTCTCCACTTATCGCTACCCAACGCGAAGTCACCGTCACGGAAGTTCGAGAGATTCTGGAAGCGGATCGAAAACGGGAGCAGCGCGTGGCCGGACTGCTGGATGAACACCGCAGTCGAGTAACGCGTCTGAGTCAACCGGCTCTATTACGCATCGTTGCCGTGTCGATTGGTCTCGTTCTCACGACTGCCTTGGGCACAGTCTCACTGGCGGATACTGAGCTTGTAGGATCAGCTCAGCCAAATGCAACGACGCAGAAATCAGAACAGAATCAACCCAGAAAAACTGACGTATCTGCTAAGCAGGCTGACGGAAATGACAACACAGACGCAACTGCCGTTCCCTTGGATCAACATTTTGTCTATACCGGTCGGGTTGTCAACTCGCAGGGACAACCGGTCGCTGGTACTACCATCAATGTTGTTAATACGAGCAATGAACGTGCAAGCGTGGACTCTGATGGGATTGTTTCGTCTCACAAGTCACTCAATCAAGTTCGCACAAATGCAGATGGCACGTTTCGTGTCGAATTTGATGACTGGTGGACTCGATATCATCGCGAACGCAAGCAACGTCAGCCACAACGCCTTTCCGGTTCCAGCCCTGGTACCATCCTCGTGGTCACAGCACCAGGGCATGCGCCGGAATGGATCTCAACCGTTGATGATCCGCATGACAAACCACTGCAAATTAGACTCAGGAAAAACACGCCAGCGATTCGTGGTCAACTGGTCAATCAGGCTGGCGTGGGAATTGCGGGTCTCAGCGTATCGCTGGTATCACTCTGGTCTGCAGAAGACGGCGCCGTTGATCGCTGGCTGCAGGAGTTGCCCGACCTTCGCAAGCAGGGGCAGTTACCCTCTTACGAAAACAAGATTCTGCAAGACAGCCATCGATCCAGGCAGGGACAGTTTCCCCAAAAAACACACGTCACCGCCAACACTCCCGGCTTCCCCTCGACATTCAAAACAGATCGTGAAGGTCGCTTTGAGATTCCAGACATCGGAAAGGACCGCCTCGCCATTCTGAAAATTGAAGGCCCGGGCGTCACCACGCAGTTGATTGCGGTAGTGACAAGAAAGATGGAACCGGTTCAGGCAAGACCAATCGAAGTTCGCGGCCCCGTTGATGCCACTTACTATGGTGCCGATTTCAGGATGGTAATGGAACCGGATCTGGTCGTCGAAGGTGTTGTTTGTGACCGGGACACCGGTGCACCAATTGCGGCACGCCTCACGGTATTCCGGGTTGTATCCCGTGTTAAGCGACCCGGGTTTCAAATCAATCGTCTTCGCAATCTCGACCTCGACAGTATGACCGATGCCAATGGCAAATACCGTATTGAGGGCCTGCCCCGCAACAGTGAGTTAACTTTGAACGTGATGCCGGAGGGAGATCAGCCCTACTTTAGAACAGAATTTCGCCTTGCAGAGCCTGACGGAGGGCGGGAGCTGATAACACTCGATGTGAAACTTCGTCGCGGAGTGTTGTTTCGCGGCACGCTTACAGAAAAGCAGACGGGAAAACCCATTCCGAATGCCCGGTTTGACTATTTCCCGTTGCGCACAAATCCAAACGCCAGTCAATACCTGCGCTATCAAGGCAACACTTCTTCCAGTGTGCGTCCCATGCGTCAGCGCTTCAAGTCTGCTGAAGATGGATCATTTTCACTGATCGGAATTCCCGGAAAGGGAATTATCGCTGTGCAAATCAACAATCCCGTTTACCCGAGAGGAGCCGGGCTGGAACAATTAAAAGACCTGATCAACAAAAAACGCGGGACATTAAATACATTCGATCATTGTTCCATTACCAGTTATCAACTACTGAAACTGGTCACTGTTCCATCAGGGGCAAGTGAAATGAAAGTGGATTTACAGGCTGACCTGGGAACGGTGAAAGTACCAGCGAAGAAGTAGCACAACTCTGGTGACAGTAAAATGAGCGGGCAATCGCATTCTATGTACAAATAAAAACCTCGGGTTCTCTCAGCAGCTGAGAGAACCCGAGGTTCGTTTAAAACACGCAAATCTGGCTTACGCGGATTTCAGTAAGCTTTCTTCACCGTCGGCATGTATTGTGCCTTCGGTTAACGTCAGGGTTCGTTTGGCGCATTTGGCGGCGGATAAATCGTGGGTCACCATCACGATCGTTCGTCCTTCTGAATTGAATTGCGCCAGAAACTCCATGACCTGATCTTTGGTCGCCGGGTCGAGATTCCCCGTAGGTTCATCGGCCAGAATCATCGACGGATCGTTGGCCAGCATGCGTGCCAGTGCGACGCGCTGTTGCTGACCGACACTCAATTCGGCCGGTTTATGCTGCAGGCGATCTTGCAGCCCGACTTTGTGGAGCAGTTCTTCTGCCTTTTGCTGTTGATACGTCTGATCTTTTTTGGCGAGCAGCATCGGGACTTGCACATTTTCTATCGCCGTTAGATAGGGAATCAGATTGAATGTCTGAAACACAAACCCGATTTTATCTTGACGCAATGCGGCCCGTTTCTCGATCGGCAAATCGTAGACCGATTCACCATCGAGCAGAATGCGCCCTTCTGAAGGAGCCGACATGGCGCCCAGAATGGAGAGCAGCGTTGTTTTTCCACTTCCGCTGGGGCCGATGATGGCGACATAATCACCACTCGGTATTTCCAGGTTCGTGGAATTCAAAGCGACGACTTCGTCCTGCTTTTTGCGATAAATTTTTCTAACGGATTCTAACTGTAACATCGAATCAGACCTCCTTAAAGCAAATACAGGGATCGAGTTTCGCCGCCTGACGTGCCGGAAAATAACTGGCAAGCAGCGTCACCAGGACTGCAGTCCCTGCCGCCACCAGAGCCAGGCTGGGAATGGGCAGGACCGAGACATCGGCAAACGCAGGACCGAGGAACACGGCCAGCAGACTGCCCACGATAAAACCAGTCAAGCCGCCAGCCAGGCCGAGCAATACGGCTTTCGCCAGGAACAGACGCGTGACGAAACGGGGAGTCGCGCCCAATGCCATCAGCGTGCCGATTTCCCGGCGACGCTCGATCACATTCGCAAAGCTGGCACTCGCCATACTTGCTCCGCCGACTGCAATCAGAATTGCCAGAAACAGATACGACAGGTTGGTCATCATGCGATTGATCGAAACCTGTGTCTCAACCACATTCGCGATGGTGACGACCTTCGTACCCGGCAGCAGTGACTGCAGGTCCCCCACCAGTCCGTTAGCGACGTCTTCACAGCAGCCCATCACTTCGATGATGTTCACGACCTGTCCTGATTTAGAGAGTCGTTGGACTGTATGCAGATGTGCAAACACGCGGCTGTCATCGACAGTGCCGGTGGAAGGGAGTACGGTCAGCACGCTGAACTTGTCTCCCAGCAGTTCCAGCGAGTCGCCGGCTTTGAAATTATTGATGGCAGCGAAATCGGAACCGAGAATGACTTCGGACTGATTCAAATGCTGCAGAGCCCGCCGTTCGGCCAGTGCTTCGGGCGCGTCCTGATTTTCGTCAACAACATTGATCTTGGCTTTGCAGCCTTCATGTTTTTTGAAGAGCATACCGCCCCCCGACCAGGCCTTCATCTTCTGAATTTCCGACTGAGGCAAAATCCCGGTCAGAATTACATTCCGGCCATTCAGTTCCGTCGGCGTGCAAAGCTTGGGCGTAATCGCTTCAACGCCGGTCAGCCCCGCGAGTGCGAGTTCGGCGACATGTTCTTCCGGGATCGTTTCCTGGTGCATGTCGGCGGCGTAGTAGTCTTGCAGCGTGACTCCTTTCGGCAGAATGAGCACGTTCGCGCCGAGCTTATCCAGCTTGCCGGCGACTTCTTTTTCCGAAAAAATGGTCACGTTGCGGATGGCCACCAAAGCGGTCACACTCAACACGATCGCCAGCAGGCTGGCAATCATCGCGGTCGGACGCTCACGCAGTTCCTTCCATATGATTGATCTCATGGTCATGAGAGAATCCTCCTTGTATGATGTGCAATGTGATTGATGGCGGGTTATTCTTTACAGTGTTTACAGCCTTCAACGCCACAACCTTTGCCGGCCTTCTGCAACTCGGCGATCAATTGCTGGTGCGTCACATTGCCATTGAACATGCCGACCATCACTCCGGGAGGGGCCATGAAAACGACGGTCGTGTTTTTGTTCTGCTGTGGCACTTCCAGTTCCTGTAGAAACCCAGACTCATTCGACTCGGCTGCAGAGACGGAAACGACTTCGACGATATCCTTATAACAGGGAATCGCTTTGAAATTCTGTACTCCCTGAGGCATTGCCGATTTACTATCCGGGTTCACGCACAGCAGAACCATCTTGCGGCTCTGTAATGTCAGCATGCAACGTGCTTTGGCGGGCGAGACAAACGACTGCTGAATGTAGTCGGCGTTGATTTTTTTCACGAACGAACCGGTGACGGCCCCGTTCGGTGCAATTGCCAGCGTCAACGGCATCGGAGCACGGGAGACGCCGTACTCTTCGACGAGTTTCGCTTCAGCGGGATCATTAGTGTTGACGGCTGCGAAGGTGGTCGTCTCTTTTTTGTTCGCCAGGTTCTGTTGCAGACTGCTCCACATCGCCTTGGTCGCCTCATCCTGATCCTTCCAGAACATGATGAACGTGTATTTGTTCTGTTTTGCTGCAGCGGCCCGCGAGGATTGAACTTTGGTCAGCGAGGCGACGCGTTGGACTTCCTGTGCCGAGCCGATGGTTGTGCTTGTAACAACAATGGCACAGACGATTAAAAACGCGAAAACATTTCGTTGCGACGAATCTGTTTTTAAAAATAGTAACATGAAACAAGACTCCTTCATTTTTGTATGACTGATTTGTATTTATTTCAATTCGAGGTTCTGAGAACCGGCCATGTATGAGCACTGTTTACCTGAGTCGCAACAGCGTTAAAGTCAGGCTATCCCCCCATCGTTCGTGTTTGTTCGCTACGAAGTTCGTGGGACCTGTCTCTTAGTGCAATCTACATACCAACAGAGAAAACAGAAGAGAACGGGCATGCTGTTATGAGCCGATCAGGCAACGGGTAAACGTGCTCATCAAAAGAAAAATCTAAATGCGCAGCGGTACTGTTACAGGCAGACGGGAAGACTCCACGTCACTGTTTTTCGAGGCGGTGGTGAATGCCGAAAGACAGCAGGGATCAACGACGACGTTCAAAGGGACCGTGACGCCACGCAGATGAACGGCTGGCGTTGTCTGGGCAAACACGATCTCGGAAAGATGACAGAAACAGGGGCAATCATGATGTTCGTCATGAGTTTGTGTCAGATCATTTTCACAAGTCGGCTGTGAATGAGCACAGTGTGCGCAACAGGCAGGTGCGGAGACCGTCGCTTCCGATTCACCGTGTGCAGCATGCTCCCTGTCGGCGAATCCATGACCCCAGCAGACGGGGCACGGTTGCAGCAACAGGGCGATCAATAACAGGCGAATCAGCTTCATCTGAATCTCAAACTCAATTCGTGACGACGTGTGCTTTCGTTTTTTTTCCGTGAATCCTTCACCGGAAACTGTGATCAAAGTGACCACAAAACGAATCGGAGTGTATTTGCTTTTTATCGTCCCGCTGACTTCAACACCTTTACAGCAACTTGCTGTTTGAAGGGGGCAATTCCCCTTCGTACTGAAACAAATCGTTTGGATTTTGACCGACTCGCAACCGGCCAAGGCGCCCAGATTACCCAAGCTCAAAGCCAGGGGAGGCCATAAAGAAATCGTGGTCTCATTTCCGTCGGAGACAGCCATTCATGAGGGAAACGGTAAGCGTTCTGCTCAGGGAGATTGCTGAATCTGTTTCAGCAGCGAGGGAATGGGTACCTGATCGGTGGCACTGGGGGCCCGCAGTCCTTTGCGTCCGTAGACGAAGATCACCAAACGCCCCTTACACATGCCTCGATTTTCCCATGCACTGTTGAGTCGGCGTGCTTCTTCCACATTGCCGCAACAGAATGCATAAACAGCGCAGAAGCTGTCGAGGTCGCCCAGGACGAATGGATTCATATAGATTCGCATGAGAGTCGCGTCGACAAATTTTAGTTCTGGAACATCAGTTAATCCAAGCTGGATCACAATTTTCGCAGGCAATATTTCCTTAGGCATGGGCATCGGGAAGCCGTTGTCATACCGCATGAAGTACCAGCCGTCAGGCATTCGTGCGTCGGGCAGCGTGATGATGGCTGACTCGGCTGCGTATTTTCGGATGCGCGCCAGTTCCGAAGGACTCGGATTGAACACCGGCTTCTGATGGGGAAGGATTTCCGGTATGTCGACTGCTGTGTGGGCTTTCTGTTTGGTTTCCGTTGCCCAGATTGCGTTTGCCGTCAGACCTGCCCCCAGTGCGACTGCCAGACTACTGACCGCCAGGAGCGGCAGCCAGGCGGATCGTGGTAATACGAGCCGTACTTTGATAACTCGTCGCAGCAACAGGAGACTGAAGATGAATCCCATGCCGGCTGTCATCACAAGTTGCGAGGGCAGGCCTTTCGGCGGCACTGGTGGTTTGAAGGCAGCCGGCACCTTGACTCTGACACGCGTGCCGTCCTGCGTGTAACGATAAACAACTGGCTCACTCTGTACCGGTCGCTCGGGTAAAATCACTGACTGCAGCATGGCCAATGACAAAAATGCGACAACCCCCGACACCAGACCGCCAATCAAGATGAGGTGATAGCGCCGCGCGACCGGCTTGAAGTCGACACTATCCTCGCTGGAAACAACGTTACTGAATGAAACATCACGATTGTTCCGTTTTCGCCAGCGTTCAATGAGATCCCAGACAACCAGACCGGAGCTGGCGACGAACCAGGACCAGAACAGAACTGCTCCCTTCGAGAAACTGAATGGTTCTTCGCGCGGCACACTCGACAGCCAGCTTACGGCAATGACGATGAAAAAAGAGGCCCCGAGCAGAATCTCCCATAAGGCCCACGGAGGCCACTGTTCGGTCAACTGATCCGCGGCAGTCAGCGATTGGTTGCGCAGCGTCCAGATGCGCCAGGCAAGCCGCACCGCAAGCGTCAGAAACAGTGTGGCCATCAATCCAAATGCCACAACAAAACCGGGTCTTGTCGAGAATTTTGCGGGATCCTTTAAAGCCACAAGACCGAACGTAATCCCGACATAAGTCAACACAAACAGTCGCTGTTTCCAGTTGGCTGGAGGAATCGTCCAGGTCCAGCGTCGGAAGGGATACATTGGATGAGCGGCGTAATCGCGGCCGAAGGCCTGCGCTCGAAAGAGTTCACGGAGCCAGGCCGGCGGTCGCATTAACAGGGCGATCCCGATAACCACAAACAATAGCAGAACCCAGCCTTTCAGAAACAGAAACAACCATACGTTACCGGCAATCGCTCCGAGTGTGACAGCAAACGGAAGCAGCCCCCCTGGCGTGGACTTGGCAACCGTCACGCCCACCCCGCCAATTCCAATTTTCGCCAGGGATGCAGTGAGCGAAGCCGACGCAGCCTGGGCAGAATTTTCTCCGAAGAACGACGTCACAGCCGCGATGGTCGTCATCACACCAAAGCTCCGGAGTCGGTTACGAACCTGTTCTATACCACGTTGCAGCCGACGCGACATTGTCGCCTGAGTCACCCCCAGTTGTTCTGCCACCTGTTGCTGTGTCTTGCCTTGCAGATAGTGCAGGACAATGGGCAATCGCAGATCGTCGCCTAACCCATTCAAGGCCCGGTCTATGAGTGGCTGCATTTCGCTCCACTCGGACGATTCCGTCATGATGACCGAAGAATTTGCTGCGACTTGTTCCCGGTGTGTTCTCCGCTTGCGCGACCGAACAATGTTTAACGATCGACTTGTCGCCGATGCGTGCAGCCATCCGGCAATGTTCTCTCGCACCATGTACGCTTTGCGGGCGAGTTCCAGAAAACACTCCTGACACAGATCTTCCGCCGTGTGCTTGTCGCCCGTCACGCGCAGACCGATACGGTAGACCATTCCCGCATACCGGTCTATCAGTTCCCGGAATGCGGCTGGATCGCCGTCTTGACAGTATCGATGCAGCAAAATTTCGTCTGTCGTCATTTCGTGTTTCCTCAGGTAGTGCGTCTGTATTAAACCTCTCTTAACAGATGACACCACCGACTACGAAAATATGCGGTAAGATTGTTACAATGACAGAAAAAGAGACGAATTGCCACCTAAATGCCTCGAAGAGCGGCACTCCCAAAATGCACAGAATGACGGTATAATGTGTTGAACAGGGAGTCATTTTTCTGTTCCTACCAGAGCGAGCTGTTTTTATTTCGTCTGACAGCAATGCGAGTGCCTGTTTAACACTTCGCAATCACAGAAAGGTTTTCTGGATGACAAATACGCTGGCACTGGAATTTGAATCTGCGTTTTCTATCAGGCAGGAAGCCGAGGGGCTGTCTGAGCCGTCGGGGTTGGCGCTGGCGCCCGATGGTCGCCTCTGGACGGTTTGCGATGAGAGCCGCAAACTCTTTTGCATCGACAGACGGGGGCAGGTTGTATCGACACTGGATATCGACAATGCAGGACTGGAAGGCATCACCTTCGATGCGGAAGGACGCGTCTGGGTAGTCGATGAAGATGCCACCCGGATCATTGTTTATGCCCCGCAGACCGGAGAGAAAATTGCCGCGCGGAAACTGAAAAAACTGGCAGGGTATTGCGCCGTCGCCGCCGATTTTAAAGGGCACAAAAACAAAGGCCTCGAGGGGATGACCTTTGACCCGCTACGCTCTGAAATATTGCTGTTGAAGCAGGCGAGTCCGGGTTTACTGATTGCAATCACATCCCAGATGGACCGGATCACCGCCATTGATCGCCTGGACGAACGAAGTGGATTTACCGCAGAGAACGTGAAATCAAAAAAGCTCCATTTTTCAGGCATGTGCTATGATGCGGCCCGCGATCTGTTCTGGATCGTGAGTGACAAAGCAGAGCGTATTTTCACCTTTGATCGCCGCCGTGGAACGGTGGTTCAGAGCCTCGCATTGAAGAATACACAAACGGGCGACACCATTCATGATGCGGAAGGAATCGCCGTCGATGTGGAGGCGCAACGGCTCTTTGTGGTCAGCGATACCAGGGCCGAACTGTATGTGTTTCGAGTTGTGTCGATGTGATTGTCGGAATACAGGTTTTCTGTCATACTCAAACTATCTTTAAGTAACGACACCTTTCGTTCTCACGGCATCAGATCAGAACAAAGGCTTGCAACTGAATGATAATTCAGAAAACAAAACAATGGTGAAACTCGAATGTAAGACTCTTATTCTGGACTTAGATGGAACAATTAGTGACCCTAGTTTAGGGATCATAAATTGTATTAATCATGCATTGGAGACACACGGATTGCCTACCGTATCTGGCGATTTAATCAAACAGGAGATTGGTCCTCCATTAGATAAAACGTTCATCAATTTGTCGCCAGGGGCGACACCATCCGAAGTGAGCAAGCTTATCACTACCTTTCGAGAACGATATTCCGATATTGGATATTCTGAAAACATTTTATACGCTGGCATTCCTGCTGTAATTGACCAACTGAGTAATGCCCATGTCACTCTTGGTGTTTGTACCGGAAAGCGTAAAGATTTTGCCGAAAGAATATTATCTCTATTTGGGTTACTGGAATATTTTGCCTTTGTTGATGGAGGTGATATTGGTGTAACCAAGAGTTCCCAATTAGCAGGCCTACTGAAATCAAAAGCCATCGATAAACAGGCAGTGATGGTAGGTGACAGATCGATTGATATTACGTCAGCGCAAGAAAATGGACTTCGATCCATTGGCGTTTTATGGGGGTTTGGAGATTACGAGGAGTTATCCCAAGCCTCACCGGCTTGTATTCTGGAAAAAGTGGATGAACTTCCTGGAGTCGTGACCTAGAGCGCATCACATTTTACCATAGCGTGTCTCAATCTAATAGACTCGGTCCAAATGGTCTTGGAGACGCTACAGTAAAACTGGATACAGTCTCGCAATCGCAATTTTCATCTGGCACAGCATTCACCGTCACTTCTTAGAACATTGGTCATATGAAATTGACTATAAACCGACGGTCCCGTATGACTCTCTTCTCACAGATGTTTTTCTACAAATACCCAGGCGGCCGCGTCGTTGAATTCGTGTCCCCCTTCGAAGACAACGTGCTCGAAGCGATCCTTGAGATTGAGTTTTTCATAAAACGCCGCAGCACGCGGCGCCAGTTGTTTGCCGGTTTCTCTGTGCGACGCGTTATCGCGTGAGCCGGCCTGAATCTGATGCGCCCGCGGGCAGATCAAGGCGACGATGTCGGCGTCGTTGAACAGTGTGATCCGATCCTGAAACCGGAAATCGCTGGGAACCGAAAGCTCGTCTTTCGCGTAGCGGCCTTCCTGCACGCCGAAGTAACAACTGGAAACAGAGACCTTAATCCGAGGATCAACGGCGGGCGTGACTTGCGCATAGTAGCCGCCGTAAGAGAGCCCTACCATTCCGATTCGATTGGCGTCGACGTCGGGGCGTTGAATCAGTTCATCTATCGCATATGTGATCTTAGCGATTTCGACGGCTGTGATGCTGGTGCCGATGAGTCGCATCCGGTCGTCAATCTGCCGGCGGATATCTTTCGGAAATTCATCAGCCCGAAACAGGTGTTGTGGTGCATAAACTAGAAAGCCCCGTTTCACCGCACCGCGGACCATGTCATTGTAGTTGGCCCCGCCGTTGAACAAGGCGACTTCCGGAGAGCCGCCGCCCCCATGCATGGAAATAATCAAAGGTGTTTTTCCTTTGGCCGATTTGGGCACGATGAAAATCCCTTCGGAATGGACGCCAGGCAGTATCGGGAACATCGCCCGGTAATACACGCCGATTGAGTCTTCGCCGATCTTTGTGTAAGTCGCCGGTTTGTCCGGTTGCTTTCCAGGTGGCGGATAGCCGATGCTTGCACAGAACGCGGCTCGCAAAGGCTCTGCCGATTTTGCGAACGCGGCCGGGGAAGAATAATCGGGTTGAAACAACTTCTGAAACCGGCTGCGATCAGCGGCCATCAGTTTGATATAGTCATCCAACTCCCGCGCCTGTTCGTTGCGCAGCGGATTTGAATCGGCCACCTTTTGATTGAAGTACTCCGGTTTCGCAGAAGCCGATTGTGCCTCTGCGAATGTGGGAATCACGATCCAGATCAACGCGAATATAGAAGCCGCCCTCATGCCTCTCTCCTTTTGCTGTCGTTCAAAGATTGAAAATCAAACTTCGATTCTAACCGAGAGAATTGGCGGCGCCTATCGGGGGATAAATTGAATCTGATTTGTCAGGTAGGGGCACACAGGTACCACTCCTACTTGAAGTAGCCGAATGACATGTGGAGGCTACCCGGTTGTAGCTCATATTGACAGTTTTGAGGGGTAGTGATATCCTTGGTCATCCGATCAGATAACAGAAGGGACTCCTCGTTATGCTGCCTGTTGAAAAACATTCAACTCGTTATCGTCTCAGTGTAATTCTCGCTGCAGTCTCCAATCTATTCACGGTTTTTCTACCCGGCATGTCAATGGCCGAACAACCTCTGAGTGCCGTCAAACCGTTTCAAAGTCGAACGTTAACGGTTCACGTTCTTGACTCGGACAATCAACCGATTGCAGGAGCCCGGATCTTTCAGAATCACTGTTTCTTTCCCGCAGGTTCCGAGCGAGCAAAACTCGAAAATCATACCTTCACGACGGATGTGCGGGGAATTGCCGTTCTTACAGTGAAGGGAAAAAACGAAGACTTACGACTGTGGATCTCAAAAGAGAAATTCTGTCCTCTATATGCGATGTGGATCCGAGAATATCAATCGGATGGAGATCAAATTCCCGCCGAATTTACGTTTCGGCTGGAGCGTGGCACCCGCGTTGGCGGGATTGTACATGACGAACTGGGAAAGCCGATTGCCGGGGTGAAGGTCGCTGTGGAGAACCTGACGGCGGCGATCCCCGTTCCCGATCCACCCCAGCCTGGACGCCGTCCCGTTCCCAGCCCATGGTTGGCCGAAAACGATGAGGTGACAACGGATTCACAAGGTCGCTGGATTCTCGAAAATGTTCCCGCCGATGGGAGTCTGGTGTTTGATTCGCTCTTGGGAGAGCTCTCACCTGGCATTCCGAAAATTGCCCTTAAACTAAGCCTCAGGATTACGTTGAAGATCGCTACCCGGGGCAACTGCAGCGCGTGCAGAAGATCACTCTGGAGTCTTTGCGGAATCAAAGCGCAACGATTGTGATGAAAACGCGTATTCCAACTCAGAAGAACTAAATCGTTACTAAGCACTCGTGTTGCGTGGATCACGTTGTCTTCAGAAAATCGAGTTTGTCGAACTGCTGACCCAGGACGGGTTGGCTGGGGATATTCAGCCAGTCTTCGAGAATCGTAGCATAGACACTGCGGAAGTCGACGCCGAAGACGGGGTCGTCGTCGACCAGATTTTCCAGATCGGGGTCGGGGCCGTGAACTCCCGGTTTGAGATGGCTGCCGGCCAGGAAGACCGGTCCGGCGGTGCCGTGATCGGTGCCTGCGCTGCCGTTTTCTTCTACGCGTCGACCGAATTCCGAGAAGACCAGAACCAGCACGGGCCGATTCGGCACGTGTTTGTTGACATCGGTGATGAAGGCGCGGAGCGCGCGTCCCAATACCCCTAACACATTCCGGTGAGAATTGAGCTGCTGTGAATGCGTATCGAAGCCCGTGTGTTCGGTGTAATACACGGGCGTGGAAAAACCGGCGCGGATCAGTTGGGCGATCAGCTGGAGTCGTTCTGCCAGCGCGTTCTCGGGATACTTGACCGTGGTGGACTGATCGGGATTGATTTTGCGGATCTGCTCGGCCGTCGTATGTACGGCGAGTGAACTTTGCAGGGCGGCTTGCAGGAGCGGGTTCGACGTGGAGCCCGCCCCGTTTTTCCAGGCGGCGATCTGGGCCTGCTGTGTTTTTTGATCGAACAGACCGGTGTTCTGTTTGAGTTGTGCGAGACTTTGAATCGAGGGCACCTGCACGCGGCTGCCGAGCAGCGCCTTGGGCATTTCGCCGGCACCAATATTTAATGCCTGCGGCGATTCTGTTTGTTGCGCGGTTGTAGAACGTTGATCGATGGCGCGGGCCAGCCAGCCGCCTCGGGTGTAGGCACTTTTTTTGTAATTCAATTTCTTGTCGACGGGAGCCGCATGCCAGATCGCCATCGATTCAAAATGCGATCGGTTGGGGTTCGGATACCCGACACTCTGAATGAGGGCGGCCTGATCTTCATCAATCAAAGATTTCAATTGCTTTAATGACGGATGCAGACCAAGGCGGTCATTCAGTCGATGCAGTTTGGCATCCGCCAGTTGCAGCTTGGGGCGCAGCTTGCGGTAGGTTTCGTTTGTGAAGGGGACGACGGTATTCAACCCGTCATTGCCGCCCGTCAGTTGCAGGACAACCAGCACACGGTCTGACGTCGGTTCCTGCCCCGCGGCGGCCCAGGCGGTTTGCTTCAGGAAGGTCGGAACTGAGGCGCTGGTGGCGAGCAGTGTGGAACCCAGTCCCAGAAATTCGCGACGGTTCAAGCTCATGATGATCTCCTATGCTAACTGGTATTCCGGCGTTTGTAACAACACCTGCAGGGCGGCGGTGAATTGCTGCTGGTCTCCGTCTGCCAGGCGTTGGGCGAGTGCCGCCGATTCGGGGTTCAGATTGTTTTGCAGGAGCAACTTGGAAAATGATTCCACTGCCTGCGTCGGTTTCAGCGAATATTCTTTGAGCCAGTGTGCGGGATCGTAAGCCTTTAAACCTGAACTCTGACTGCCGTTTAATAGTTCTGTGGTCCAGTTGATTCTGGTTAGCGTGCAGTTCGTCGTGAGCCAGGCCGTGCCACCATCCCAGCCTTTGACACTGGGTGGGTTGAACAGAGCTTGTCCCTGCTTGTCACAGTTGAGAGCCGCCAGTGGTAACAGGTTGGGGGTCCGTTTGGGTTCCAGTTGGCGAATGGTGCCGACACAGAATTCGACCGGCGACTTGACGCGCTGCCAATAGGCGGCGGGTGAGAAGAAGTGTTGTGAACGCAGGATGATGCCGACCACATGTTCGATGGAATAATTGCTGGCCCGCAGCTGAATGGCCAGCGGTTCGATGAGAGTGTCGTCGGGAATGATACTCTCACTGACGAACCAGCGATAAAGACGGCGGCAGAGGTATCTGGCCGCCTGAGGCTGTTGAAGAATGATGCGAAAGATTTCTTCGCGTCGCCAGGGGCCCGTCTCTCCCAGAAATGTTTTCTGACCGGTATCGACCAACGTTTCATCGTAAAAAAATTCGTTGGTCTCATGAAGCAGGGTATCGCGACCCGGTTTCCAGCCGGTCAGTCCGCGGGCTGCTTCGCGAATGTCGGTCTCACTGTAATTTCCTTCCCCAAGTGTAAAGAGTTCGAGCAGTTCCCGTGCGAAGTTTTCATTGGGATGCTCTTTGTGATTAGCGCCTCCATCGAGCCACTTCAGCATTGCCGGGTCGGCTTCGATGGCTTGCAGCAGTTTTCCGAATTTCCCGCGGGCATGTTTGCGAAAGAGCTCGTTCTGATCCAACATCAGCTTCAGGTTATAGACGCCTGACATCGAGGTCGCGAAGTGGTTGTGCCAGAACAAAGTCAGTTTTTCTCCCAGCGGGTCACTGCCGAAAGTCATCCGAAACATCCACCAGGACTGCAGGGGAGATAAACTTTCCGCCGACATAAAACCGGAACCGGAAGACTCAATAATGTTTTTGAGCGCGTCGGACACTCGTTGGAATTTCTGGGACGCGGGCGGCGGATGCAGTAAGCGATCGATACTCTTCGCGGGCCCTGCTTTGAGATCGCGGTGCAGTTCACTCCAGTTCGCGGCAAAACCGGCGCGGCGTTGCAGATGGGCCACTTTTTCCAGGTTCCACGGATCGGCAGATGTCGGCACATAGGGTGCCCAGGGATCGGAGTCTGATTTCATCAATCTACCTCTTGAATCGGGAACGTCACAAATTTCATTTCTATTTTCGTTACTTACTGCAGCTCCAGCACGACTTTGCCGACATCGGTGGTTTTGCCGGGACGAACGGTGAATTCGTAGCCGCTGGCCCAACGTCCTTTTTTGATTAACTGTAACTGGTAATTGGCACCAGGAATCAGGTCGTTAACTGTCACACGTCCTTCGGCGTCTGTTTTAGGAATTCGTATGGGTCGCAGGAAGTTCTGCCAATGAATTTGCTCAAGCCAAAGCGGCTGATCAGGCTCAATGAAGTGAGTCGCGAGGGCTCCAGGTGCGACAATGACCATCAACATCGGTTCATGATTCTTTAAGGGCTTGCCGGTGTTATCTTCAAATTGAAACGTGGCGGCGCCGCATTGTTCCAGCTGAATGGGGGCGTCGTCCGGAGGAAATTCGGTGATAATTTTTCCACAGTGATGTTCTAAATCAAGTAAGAGGAGGGGCATGGACTTTTTCGGATGAAAACCGGGGAGTTCAAATCGCCCGTCTTGAAACAACATTGCGGGTAAGCCTGCATTGACTCTATGTTTGAAGGGGAGATAAGAACGGGCAAATGCATTTCCACTTGCCGGCTGGCCATCAGGGCAAACCACGCTTCGGCGGAGCGTGATGCCACGTTCTAATTCGATCTCCAGCGGTTTCGGCTGCGCGTCTGGTTTGAGATTCAGGCGGACAGCCGCGTCGTAGTATTCACGCTCCAGTCCTGGTTTGCCGTAGTATTTGTCTCCCAGGCTGATCTCCTGATGAACGTAATCGAGCGTCGGCGCTGTGACGATCAGGTAACCGGGACCGGGCCAGACCGGCATTTGAAATCGCCCGTCTGCATCGGTGGCATACTTCATGTCAGCACCGGTAAAACGGCTCCGTGAAGACTCATCAAACAGAGGATTCTTGTATTCCTGCGATTCAAAAGCGAGTGCCACTCTCGGGACCGGCTGGCCCGTCCCTTTTTCAATGACTCTGCCCGAAAGCATGATGCCCGACTTCATTTTGATCGTGATGTCTGCATTTGTGAGTCTGTTATTAGGCCATTTCCATTCGAGTGCCTGGAACAGATAAGCCGATTCAGAAGGAGGGTACACATGCAGGATTGTTTCTCCGGGAGGAAACAGTGTGTTTATGCCGATTCCCCGCGATATTCGAAAGCTGCCGTCGGCTTTGGTACGCGTTGTTCGATAAGGTCGTTCAAGGATCATGACCTCTGCTCCCGCGATCGGTAAACCGGAATTCTCATCGACGACTTTTCCGTTGAGAAATTGTGCCGGTTTGAGGGCGACGTTGATCGGCTTATCAGAAATTTCCACATCTAATGCGTGCGCACCCACCTGGTTGTCGTCAATCAAGAGTCTGAGCCTTGTTATCGAAGCTGGCAGCAGGGTTTCGACGTAGCCTTCCTCATCGCTCTTGGAAAAGCGAGGCCACGCAGCGACCAGCGAGTCCGGCTTGGGATGGCGAATATTGATATAAGAATCTTTGCCGAGCGACATGCCACTCAGGTAGGGTTCGATGCCGACAATCGGATTTCCAACCGTATCAATTAATTGCACGCGTACTTTTTTGGCAGCGGAAAGTTTGAGTTCGAAATGATGCCGCGGCAGATGGGGATCAATGGTTTCTTTCGCCAGCAGACCGCCTGCGGCGCTGGCGATGATCTGCATATCTTTGCGCGGACGGGAAATATCGTGTGGCAGCACGATCTGAAACCAGCCAGTCTCATTGGTTTTTGTCTGATGGGATTCGAAATCATCAACGCCCGGAATTCTGCGATACCAGTTGGTGCCACGATTGTCAGTGAATAGATCAATGTGGGCACCCGGCAGCGGGTCTCCATCCGGCGAAAGGACCCTGCCGGTGATCCGCATCAGTTGATACTCTTCCGATCCGGTTTTGGGAGTTACCGATGCTGGTTCCTTTTCTGCTGCCGTCAATAAGGACTCCACCTGCAGTGTGGGATGCACGATTCCCAATGTGATCACCAACAGCAGTGCCAACAGCAAACAGCCCAATGTGCGGACGATGCCAGCCTGTGCGCGACTGCGGCTGGTATCAAGCACCGCCAGCAGTCTGCCTTCGAGTTGCGACTTGCGGGCCATGCACAGCGCCGCCGTCGTGAAACGTGTAAGATTTGAAAGCTGATGGGCAATCTCCAGCAGGTGCGAAGCATAGACCGACGGTTCCTGACCGGCGAGTAAGACGCAGTCGTCACAGGCGTGTTCGCGTTCGAGACGCATCTGTCGCGCGGCCCACCAGACGAGCGGATGAAACCAGAACATTGCACAGCCGAGGCGGGCAATCATCTGCAGGGGCACATCGAAACGTTTGATATGCGCGAGTTCGTGCAGTAGAACCACCTGCCGCCGTTCTTCGTCCCAGTTGGCGGCATCTTCGGGTAGAACGACGCACGGCTGCCGCAGGCCAAACGTGATCGGCATCTGCTGTGGTCCGCCAGATAAAAGCGTGACCGGCCTTTGTAAACCGAGCCGGTTCCTCAATTCCGTCATCATTCGTTGCCAATCAGGGCTATCCAGAAGCTGACCCTGTTTTCGTAGTCGTCTGTTTCCCCAGAGTCCCGTTAAAAGTGGAAGCAGCATCAGCAGGAAACCGCCCAGCCAGATGAGTGCCAACGTGTGCTTTGACCAGTCGAATGTCGCTGGTTGACTGTTCGTCGGAAGGGGAACGGAGGTTGAAGCAACTGCATGATGCGGTTCCTGTTCGATGTCAGCGGGAACCGGTTGAGTCTGAAGTGTGGGTTCGGTTTGATCTGCGGCGCGTGTGATTTTTGGCGTCATCGCCAGAGCTGGCGGCTCGTTCTCAACACCAGAAGGAACCGAAGTCGTAACAGGGATTGCCTCGGGAACAGCGTCTTCGCTTCTTTCCGCTTGCCAGGAACGGGGGATGACCTGCCAGTTCCAGCCCGGCGCGAACAGCGTCACCGGTGGCAGGATCAGCAGCGCCAGGAATAACAGCGTCCAGACACGATGCCGGAGTGCGGCGGATGAACGGCTCAAAAGGAAGACCAATCCCGCGGCGAGCACCACTAACAGCGTAGATTTGACGGCGAGATCGAGGGCAAACCAGTTTTCCAGGTCAGGCAGTGACAGTAGATCGTTTAACATGATTCACCTGTTATTTCTGTTTGTTTTCGCGGCGGGCTTCTTCGATCAGATTCGCCAGACGTTCGTATTCCTCCGGAGACATCTTGTCCCCCGACATATCGAGTAGCGCAGCGACGGCGTCGCCGGTCGAACTGCTGAAAAACGTTTTCAGTAAATGCTGCAGCGCCGATTTACGGGCCTTCGCCGGGGCTTCGGTCGGGCGGTAAATGTATTTCACCCCTTCGCGGCGAAATTTGAGATGCCCCTTCTCCTGCAGCACCCGCATCATGGTGCGAACAGTGGTGTAACTGGGCGCGTCGGTCAATTTTTCATGGACCTCGGCGACGGACGCTTCGCCCAGTTCATGCACGGCATCCATAATCTGCCGCTCCCGGGCTCCCAGATTCAAATATGCTGGTTTCGCCATCATTCATCCTGCTGAAATTCTGGAACCATTACGAAAAGAAAAAATCAGAAATGAAGTGTTATTCTATTAACATGTGTTATTAGAATAACACAATATCTGTTTGTCAAGATAATTTTTATTTTTTGTCAGGACAACGTTGGCGGCGGGACCGTATTTGAATGAAGAATGCTTTCTCTGGTTCCATTCTCAGATTAAATCCGAATCGTATATCGCCAGGCGGGCGGGCACATAGGCACCGCCCCTACTTTACTTTTTTTTCTGTTTTATGATTGACACGAATGTAGCAATGGCTACAATATGTGGGAAATGTAGCATAGGCTACAAATTATTCGCTCGGCTCCTATTCCTGTTTTTTGAAAGTGATCAGGATGTTGATACTTAAAAATAACAAGTCACGTAAAGGCTTTACGTTGATCGAACTGCTGGTGGTGATTGCGATTATTGCGACGTTGATTGCGCTATTACTGCCGGCGGTGCAGCAGGCGCGGGAGGCGGCGAGGCGGAGTCAGTGTAAGAACAATCTGAAGCAGATTGGGATTGCGTTGCACAATTATCATGAAACTCATTCCGCGTTCCCCGCGGGTTACTTTTCGTATGGCACCAGCGATGGTTCGGGGCCAGCGTGGGCCAACATTGATCCGCAGACCTGGGATGCGGCGCCCGGCTGGACGTGGGCGGCGATGCTGTTGCCTTATCTGGATCAGGCCCCCCTGTATAACGCGCTTGATATAAATCGGCCCTGCTGGGATCTGGCGAATGCGAGTGCGGCCCAAACGAAACTTTCGGTCTTTTTGTGTCCGACCACATCGGGCGGGGATGAGCCGTTTGTGGTGCAGGATTCTGCAGGTAGTCCTTTGGTGATGGCAGGGAGTCAGGTGCTGTTTGGTCGATCGCATTACGTCGCCAGTCATGGTCAGGAATCGTGCTGGGGGGAATGTGGGGCGAGTACGACGGGTGTGATCTTCACCGATATCTATAACAAAACCACTACCACAGTAACGATTAACGGAGATGCCTCCAAGGTCGCCGACGGGCCCTTCTTTCGGAACTCGCGGACCAAAATGCGGGATGTGACCGATGGCTTATCGAACACAATCTTTCTGGGCGAACACTCTTCGAAACTGAGCGATAAAACATGGGTCGGCGTGGTGCCGGGCGCATATACTCATCCCCGGTTTTCCACGCCGGAAAATGGTCCCGATGCGGGGGCGACGCTGGCGCTGATTCATGCAGGGCCATCGGGGGGCGAGCTGGACATTACCGGCTTTCCGATCATTCATTCGGTCAACTTTCCCACGTTCCATGTCGGGCAAATGTATTCGGAACATATTGGCGGCGGGCATGTCTGTCTGGGTGATGGTTCGGTGCGATTTGTTTCTGAGAATATCGATCTCATTTTATGGGCCGAGCTGTCGAGTATCAGCGAAGGCGAAGTGATTGGGGAGTTTTAAGATGGGACATCGATGGTTGAAATGGCACGTTGTTCTCGTCTTGTTGCTGCTTTCTGGTTGTGGGTATCCGGAAGTGTCGCCCAAGACGTATGAGATTTCCAAAGCCCTGTATTCGGTTTGTAATCAGAAGAATGAAGAACGGTTAGTAGCCGTTGAGAAATTGATTCAGAGTTCGCTGGAACAGAACGAGATCAACGACAGCGAGGCTCAGTGGTTAAACGAAATTATCACGCAGGCGCAGGAAGGGAAGTGGGAAGCGGCGATGCAGGAGAGCCGCCGGATGATGGAAGATCAGGCCGGGCGGTGACGTAAAACGTGACCGATGTGTGCTGTTGTAGGGGTAGACCCATGTGTCTACCCTCATGGTTTGCGTTTTTTGTGGTACGGCGAACGAATGTTTTCCCGGTTCCAATTGAACGTGAATAATGATCGTTCTTCGCCCGGCGGGCTGACACATGGATCAGCCCCTACTTCTTACACCCGATCGAAAAATCCTGGGGTTATTTATTCACGCCTGGTGCGGTGTGTTCATCTGCGGTGTTGCCGGTGGTTTGTGGTAGGATTTGGTTTGTGTGGGTTTGTGTGGGTTTGTTTTCCGGCACGGGGAGGGAGCTTTTCTCAGCACACTGTTGGGCAAGCCGACATTGGCACGCCCGTGTGTGGGATCTTGAGTTTCCATCTCATCATTTTTTTCTGGAATCAAATCATGTTTGTGAAAAGGATTTTCGTGAAGGGCGTGTGTGAGTCAAGGGGCGTTCGCATATTTTCTCCGGGAGCGTCATGTGATAGTCTGGGATCGTTCTATGAAGCTCTGGGATTGCGGAGTGAAGGTCTTCGATGTCGTTTGATAAACGGGGTGCATGGGAGCAGTGGATTGGAAAATGTCGCTGAAACAAGCGGGTTTTGTGGTGCTGGTTTTCTCAGTGGTTCTTCATATCGACTGAATCTGTAGTGCTCACTCACGCGCGCGACTTTATCTCCGCATGATCATGCCGAGGGACGCGATGCGGTCAAGGGCAATTTCTTCAGGGGCAGATTAAGTGTTGAAAAGAAAACATTGGTTTTGTTTGAATGATTAATGGCCGCGCACTGTTGGGCAAGCCAACAGTGGCACATGCAGGTGATATGGGGAATGTTTTTTAATCTAATTCGGGGCGGTATTTTTTGCGCCATGCGAGCGGTTTGACGCTGATGTCGGAATCGTCTTTGTAGGTTTTGCGTAGTTCTATTAACTGCGGTTTCAGTTGGGCGATGACGTCGGCGTATTTGGGATTGTTGTACTGGTTGGTTAGTTCTTCGGGGTCTTTTTCGAGATCGTAGAATTCCCATTCATCGAACTGGTAGAAGCGAATCAGTTTAAAGCGCTGAGTGCGGATGCCGAAGTGTTTGGCGACCATGTGGACGCTGGGGAATTCGAAATAGTGGTAATACAACGCCTGCCGCCAGTCGGTGTTTTCACCTTTAAGCAGCGGGACCAGCGAGCGGCCCTGCATATCGTCGGGGATGTCGGCACCGGCGATATCGAGGAAGGTTTCGGCGTAGTCGAGGTTCTGGACCATGTCGGTATTCACGGTGCCGGGCTTGGTGACGCCGGGCCATTTGACGATCAACGGCATCTTGAATGATTCTTCATACATCCAGCGTTTGTCGTACCAGCCATGATCGCCGAGATAGAATCCCTGGTCGGAGGAATAAACGACGATGGTGTTTTTATCGAGACCCGTTTCTTTGAGGTAGGCCAGCATGCGACCGATGTTTTCGTCGACCCCTTTGACACAACGCAGGTAGTTTTTCATGTACCGCTGGTACTTCCAGCGGACGAGATCTTTGCCGGTGAGGCCAGCTTTTTTGAGTGCTTCGTTTTTAGGATCGAAGGCAGCGTTCCAGGCTTTGAGTTGTTCCGGTGTCATCTTTTTCAGATTACGGAAGCCGGATTTATCCATCGATTTGCCGACGTTCGGATCCCAGCCGTTGATGGGCGGTCCGAAGACATCGTAGACGAGATTCATATAGCCGTCGATGGACATCTCGGCGTGCCGGGCAGGACTGGCGTTGTCTTCCCACTGGTCAAACAGCGTTTTCGGTTCGGGGATGGTGATGTCATCGTAGAGATTTAAATGGCGGATCGGTGGCATCCAGGTACGGTGCGGTGCTTTGTGTTGACACATCAGCATGAACGGCTTGCCGGAGTCGGCGTTTTCTTTCAACCAGTCGAGGGCCATATCGGTGACGATGTCGGTGCAGTAGCCTTCGACCTGTTCGCGGCCTTGAGGAGTTTTGAACGCGGGGTTGTAGTAGTCGCCTTGACCGGGAAGGACCTTCCAGTGATCGAAGCCTTGCGGATCGGATGAGAGATGCCATTTGCCGATCATTGCGGTTTTGTAACCTGCTTTTTGCAGGAGTTTGGGAAAGGTCTGCTGGTCGCCGTTAAAGCGGTCGCGGTTGGTCATGAAGCCATTGATGTGGCTGTGCTTGCCGGTTAGAATCACGGCGCGGCTGGGGCCACAGATGGAGTTTGTGCAGAAGCTGTTTTTGAACAGCATACCTTCGGCGGCGAGTTTGTCGATGTTGGGAGTCGGGTTAACTTTCTCCAGAAAACCTTTGTAAGCACCGATGGCATGCGGGGCATGGTCGTCAGTGAAGAGGAATAAAATATTGGGCCGCTCAGCGGCGAATGTCTGTGTAGAGACAAAGAGACAGCAGAGAACGAGGAACGCACGAAACATGGAAATCACCTTTATGTATGATGAAAAATATCATGGGAGATGATTTCAGAATAACGAGTGCCGGGACCGGATGCCAGTAAACTTGGGGCAGGTTTTCTCAAAGCAGCCGCGCATTGATTTTATTATTGAGGTTAAGAAAGTGGAACAGGCTGTAGAGCAGTTTCTATTTTCACGACGACTCTACAGCCGTTCTGTCATTCATCAAAAGGAACTTCCGGCGAAGACTCCTGCTTGGGTTCATCGAGAATCTGCACTCTCAGGATAACGTATTGAAACTGCTTCTGTTGAAATGTGGGGGGGATGCAGATGAGCAGACATTGCTGATCTTTCAACTGGGACGCGACAGAAATTCGCTGCCGGTGGACACGGGGAATTTGAATGACGGCATCTTTTCCGGCGACCGGGGTGGTAAATAAATTGACATCCACAATCTGGCTCAGTTCAAATAACCCTTTGAGATTTACTTCGTCTCCAGAAGCGGAGACGACAGTTCTCAGCGTGAGATTCCGGCCTTCGTCGATGGCTTTAATCCGGGGTTGCAGCTGCTCCCCTTCCTGTTTCTTCAGGCCGATGACAAAAGGACGGCTGACGAGATCGGAGATGGTGGCACGCTGGCCGTTAAAGAGAGTGACCTTGGGGGCAAACATGATGTTGCTGCGCGAATCACTCTGAGCGGCTTGAATAAATTGTGCTTCCTGGGCTGGGGTTAATGTGGTGACTCGGACCGGGAAATATTCTTCGATTATGGCACTCGATTTTACCACTGGCTCCCGGGAATTAGAGAGGGTTTCAAAGTCTGACTCTAAGGGGGGCGCGACATCTGCTTCCAGTGCATCCCAGGTGATGTGCGACTTCGCGAGGACGTCGGTAGAGAGTTCTGCAAAACGGACTTCGATGGAAATCTGTTTTGGGCCACTCTGTTCCCAGGCGCGGAGTTGCTGGTGCAGTTCTCCGTGGAGCGAATTGGGGGCGTGGACGACAAGTCGGTTTTGCTGATCATATTTTGCAGAGGCCTGCTTGAGTGGTTTCCCAAAATACGTATATGTTCGGTTGTGTATTCCCAGAAGAAAATCGACGTGAATCAACAGGTATTTTTGGGCCTCTGCTTCGGAAATGCCGTGATGATCTGAAATTTTTCGAACGACGTTTTCGACTTGAATTGTTCTTAGTTGGAGCGGTTCGGAATCTGTTGTGTTAAAGACCTCCGGTAGGTCGAGGTTGGCATACAGGTTCAGACGGCGATCGTGTTCCGCCGGGTTTTGTGGTTGGGGAGGAGGATCTTTTACGTCTGCCAGTCCTGTGGCAGCGAAGAGGGCGATGACGAGAATGACGGCTGTGGTGTGCAGGGGGTGCACTTTCACCGTTGCGGTGCGGAGTGCTTTCAGTCGGTTGGCGAGAGACCGCTTGCGAAACGGGAACTTCAGAAACCCTAACAGGGAGACCGGCAATGAGACGCGCCAGTGGGCGCCGGGATCGCGCTGGGCGAGGATGAGCAGGAGCTCGCTGAACTCGCGGGACGGATTGCATTCAGCGCTGTCGGGAGATTGCTGTTCCCGCCAGCGGAGGACCATGGCATCGCGGGATTGTTCGCGGAGTGACTGGTAACGGGTGCTCGCCAGCCAGTAGAGGGGATTCCACCAGTGCAGCAGACGCAGGCCGAACAGACACCAGTTGACCCACAAGTCCCGCTGCTTAAGATGCGCCAACTCGTGGAGCATGATCAGCGTCAGTTGCTGGTCGGAGAGTTCTGTGAGATCGGTGGGGAGCAGTAGCCGGGGGGTGCGGGCTCCCATGACGGAGGGTTGAGCGATATCGTCGCAGAGAATCAAAGGGACAGAACGGCGGAATGACACTTTTTCACAACAGGTGTTCCAGAGTTGGAGCAATCGCTGATTCGTACAAGCCGGCAGTTGCTGGATTTTTTGAGTAAAGCGGCCATGAGAAATCAAGGTTTGAATCAGAAGAAACAAAGCGCCTGCAAACCACAGTGGTGGCAGGATACGGAAAAACCATTCGAGAAACGTGACGAAATACTCAAAAAACGTTTTGGTGAAACTGACTTCAGGCGGGCGCGGTTCATGGAACTGAAATTGATTCATCTGAGTTGTGTTAGCGAGAGCCGGAGTTGCATCTGGGACGGGCCAGGGTTCCGGCAGTGGTTGCAACGCATATGCTTCGTACCCATCACGGGGCGACTCATCAGCCGTTGCTTCTTCGATGAATCCGAAAACCAGATTGGTCAGGCTGAAGGAACTTTCGGGAGCGGCGCCGTAGGGGATGGCGAGTCTGATGAGAACGAGCGCCCAGAGCAGTCCCATCTGTCCCGCGGTCAGCCATTTCCGTGCGAAAAGGTTGACGAGCAGCACGAGTCCCGCCAACAGACCTGCGGTGATAGTGGGTATGATCAACAGTTCCAGGATTTTATCGGTGAGTTCAACGTAGACATTCGCAGTCAGCAGGAATCCATTCATGATCAACGTTCCTTGTCATCGAGAATGCGGCGGAGTTCTGCAATTTCCTCTGCAGAGAGTTTGGTGGTTTGCATGAAGTGTGCGAGTAAGGGTGCGGGCTCGCTGTCGAAAACGCGTTCTAAAAACGCGCGGCTGGCCTGTTTCACACAGGCGGAACGTTTGACGCGAGAGCGATAGACATACCGGTTGCCCTGCTCTTCAAACGTGAGCACCTCTTTTTTGACGAGGCGATGCAGCATGGTTTTGATGGTGGGAGTGGCCCAGTCGGTCTGGTCGGACAGACGGGCAACAATTTCCTGTGACGTGAGTGGCTGGCCGTCCCAGACGATATTCATGACCTGCCATTCGGCGTCGGATATGGAAATCTGTTTCATTTTGAAGGCTCCTCTGTGAGTGTTTACAAGTGTAATTAACTACAAATGTAAACGGTGTCAAGAGGAACCGGTCTGAAAACGAGTGTATAGTTGGTCCGATTCTAGATTGATTGCCATTTCGATAGACCTGGTGGATCTGTGTATTTACTGAGTTGAGCTCTGAAATGCCGCATGATTCGTGTGAATATCGCGTGAAAGTGGCATAAAATCAGAAGATCTTCGAGAATCGTGCTTGTTATGGCTGTGGAGATCGACTAAAAGTGGTGCATGGATATTGAACTGAGGGCCGTTACGCACCTCAATTCAATCAGTTGATCCCTTCAACGTCCCACCTGGTTTCCTGCAACGCGCTCCCTGAGATGGTCCTGCGTATCGTCGAAAGGTTCTGTTTGAATCAAAACAGTTAACAGATTGTGTTGCTAACCCTTGTTGTTCCAACTTTGTCTGGAAGACAAGTCTGCTTTTGCACTCGAGCGGTTTGTTCAATGTGCGCCCCTTTTCCAGCGTTAGCATGGAGAGTCTGCAGGCGAATGCGTTCGCCGTTCAGGCTGACTGTGCAGACAGATTTTGAGAACGTGTATTGGAGTTTTGATGTTAGAGTATTTTTCGAAGCATACTGCTTCCGTCAAGGATGATGTGTTATCGGGTTTGACCGTTGCACTGGCACTGGTGCCGGAAGCGGTCGCATTTGCATTTGTTGCCGGAGTTCCTCCAACGGTCGGTCTCTATTCCGCATTCTTTATCGGATTTGTAAGTGCCCTTGCCGGCGGTCGCCCGGGGATGATTTCCGGAGCCACCGGTGCGATGGCCGTGGTGATTGTTTCACTGGTTGCCATGCATGGGATTCAATATTTGTTCCCGGCTGTCATTCTGTGTGGCTTGCTGCAAATTACCGTGGGTGTATTGCGGCTGGGGAAATTGATTCGCCTGGTGCCGCATTCGGTGATGCTGGGATTCGTGAATGGTCTGGCGATTGTGATTGGCCTGGCGCAAATTGGCAGCTTTAAGACACTGGGAATCGATGGAACGATGACGTTCCTGCCCGGTGCTTCGATGTCGATTATGGTGGCACTGGTCGCGCTGACGATGGCTGTGATTGTATTGCTGCCTAAACTGACGAAAGCGGTTCCGAGTTCACTGGCGGCGATTATCATGGTGTCTGTGATTGCCGTGAGCATCAATAAATTTGCTCCCGAGAACTGGACTCCCGCCGGTCAGACTAACGTGGTGCAGACGGTTGACGACCTGATGATGAATAACCTGAGAGCCAACGCCGTCAAGGATGCCGCTGTTGCAGCAGAATCACCAGATAGTGCCAGAAGTCAGGCTGAAGAGAATCAAGCCGTTGACGTTTCTGTTTTGAGTGAAGCACAAATCGCATCCGCCGTCGCTTCGGTGAAAGCGACGGAAGAGCCGCTGCCGATGCTATTCTTCCTGGACTCGCGTTATGTCCTTGCCCCGTTCACGTGGGAAACACTGATGATCATTCTGCCGTTCGCATTGATTCTAGCGGGTGTCGGGTTGATTGAATCACTGATGACGCTGACGCTGATTGATGAAATCACGGAGACGCGGGGCAGCGGAAATCGCGAGTGTATCGGCCAGGGGGCTGCAAACATTGTCTGTGGTCTGTTTGGCGGTATGGGGGGGTGCGCGATGATCGGACAGTCACTGATCAACGTGAATTCCGGGGGGCGCGGGCGTCTTTCCGGGGTTGTCGGAGCCGTCGGATTAATGACACTGGTGGTTTTGTTGAAGCCGGTGATCTCAATGGTGCCGATGGCGGCGCTGGTAGGGGTGATGTTCATGGTCGTGATCGGCACGTTTGAATGGAGCACGCTGCATACCTGGAACAAGGTTCCCAAAAGCGATGTGCTGGTGATGGTGCTGGTCGCCGGTTACACGGTGCTGTTCCATAATCTGGCTGTTGCGGTTTTACTGGGAATCATCGTGCAGGCGTTGATATTTGCCTGGCATCATGCAACGCATATGATGGCCGACATTCACTTCGAGGAAGATAAAAAAGTCTATCAGTTACACGGACCATTGTTCTTTGCTTCAGTGAGCAGTTTTCGCGAACTGCTCGATCCGGTGAATGATCCGCCGATTGTGGCCATCGATTTTTACTTTTCGCGGGTTTACGATCAGTCGGCGATCGAAGCCATTAATAAAATTGCCGAACGTTATCGTCAGGAAGGCAAGTGCCTGCACCTGCGGAACTTAAATGCTGACTGCAAACGCATGATTGAGCGCGCCGGCGATCTTGCCGAAGTTGATATTTCCGAAGACCGGCACTATCACATCACTAAGATGATTTGAGTGTTGAGATAGCCAATCGAATCGAAAGCCCGAATGTATTTGCATTCGGGCTTTTTTATTACAGATACATTGGTTTCATAGTCACTGGTTGACTAGTGTGAACGTTTATGCAAAGATAGAGGAGAGCCTGGCATCTGCATGCTCTATCAGATAGTTTTCTCCCCCAAATTTCCTCGCTGATCCTACCGTATAACGAATCATCCTTTTTAACTTTCTTTCTGAACGGAATGTGCTCATGTTTAGAAACCAAAGTCGACTAAAGAACCGAACTGGCTTTACACTGATTGAACTTCTGGTTGTGATCGCCATCATCGCGATCCTGATTGCTCTCTTGTTGCCGGCTGTGCAACAGGCACGCGAAGCAGCGCGGCGGAGCAGTTGTAAGAATAATATGAAACAACTCGGCCTGGCTATTCATAGTTATGCGGAAACACATAGTGCGATCGCTCCCGGCGGAACCTGCTCGCGGGACTATGGTTATGCATCGTGGGGGCCTTGCAGTTATTCGAGTGGCTGGAGCGCGACGGCGTTGATGCTGCCCTACTTTGATCAGGCGAATCTTTACAATCAACTTGAATTTGAAAATCCGCCTAAGGACTTCTGGTCGACTTCCGGGGGGACTGCGAATCGTGCGGTTACGAATGTGAGGCTGGCGCCTCTGCAGTGCCCTTCTGATTTAGAGATCTCCAATAATAAACGACAGACATCCTATCTGCCGGTTTCTGGTTCGCATCAGGTTGCCAATCCGGGGAGTCCTGCCAATGGTTTGAAAGGCGGGTTGTTCTGGACAGAGAAACTCAAATTTAAAGACGTGACTGATGGGCTGTCGAATACGCTGGCGTATGGTGAGATGAGTCATCAGGATAAATACTGGAATCAGGGTGGTTCAGCCGTAGGCAGTGACTGCCTGGCAGACTCTTCCAATAACGGCTCGAACCCGCTGACGTATCGAGGAAAAGACTGGTCGACGAAAGAAGGCCGGAACTACATTGTTATGGGACGTCCGCCCAATCACCCGGCTGCTGACTGCCAGCGTGATGGGAATTGCCCCCACTGTCCCGGTACGGTAAACGGTCCCGCTTATGCATTGCCGATGCGGAGTATGCATACGGGGGGCTCGCATGGTTTACTGGCCGATGGCTCGGTTCGATTTCTAAGTGATAATCTGGATCGATCAATCTGCCGTGCACTGGGCACACGCGCGGGGGGTGAAGTGCTGGGAGAATACTGATTCTCACAGGCAATTCTATTCACTGGCTTCGTTTCCGTTGCACTTCTTTTCCAGGATCTTATTCATCATGACCATGTTTCGATTACGCTTTGTTTTCACTCTGCTGCTATCTGTTTTGGTTCTGGTGGTTGGACTTTCCGCGTGTTCGCAGGAGCCTGACATAGAACTCCCTGATGGAACCAGAGTTTCAGGTACCCTGACTAACGGCGATATTTTGAATGTGGTGTATTGGCCGAAACAAGAGGATGCGGAACCACATGTATTCCCGGTCCGGGATGACCATGTCAGCTTTACTTATCTCTCAGCGGTGCCACCAGGTGATTACACGGTTTACGCCTATATCAGTGGTGCTCGCGCAGAAGTCGCTGATGTGACGGTTGGAGAGGAACCTGTCGTCCTGGATATTCCGGAAAGTCTGGAATGGCAAGAAGCCCGCGATCAGATTTCTGGTATGTAAAGCGAGCAGCGTGTATCGCGTTTTCGCGCATTTTATTTTTTCGATGCGGTCAGCCAGCGGTCGAGTTGATTGGCGAAGGCCTGACGATCTTTAGCATTGAAGTTACTGGGACCGCCCGTGATCACCCCTTCGCCGCGCAGATCATCCATTAAGTCTCGCGAAGCCAGTATGGCGCCGATATTCGCATCGGTATAAAGTGTGCCTCGCGGATTCAGAGCCTGAGCATTTTTTGCGACGACATCAGCAGCGAGTGGAATATCGGCGGTAATCACCAGATCGCCGGGTTGAACCAATTCGACGATGCGTTGATCGGCGACATTTAATCCGGGGGGAACGAGCAGGCTGTCGATCAACTTGGAGCGCGGTATTCGCAGGGGCTGGTTCGCGACAAGCGTCATTCTGGTGTTGGTGCGTTCTGCAGCGCGAAATAACAACTCTTTAATTTCGCCCGGACAGGCATCCGCGTCTACCCAGATTTTCATTTTCTATTCTTCCTTGATGTTCACAAAGTTCGACGGAAGCCAATTTACTGCGTTTCGTATTTCCTTATACAAAGGTTTTATGAATGATGCAAAACCACCATTCGTTACCTGTTTGGTATCGGAGTCAGAAAAATAGATGAGCGGATATCTCTGTTTTTCTCAGGCCTTATCGTCAATACGTGGTCAGGATGCAAAGTTCCGATGGAAATGCACTTTTTCAGGGGTTTATTATAAATATTCACTCCTGATCTGCAAAACGCTTTTTAATGGAAATCGTGGGCTCCCGATGGGGTCTGACGGCAGTCTCTCCGTCTGAATCATCTAATTTTATAGAAGATGGTGTTGACGGGACGTGCTTTTGCGGTAAGATCGTCTAATTAATTAGATATAGAATGTTTGTTTCATTCAAATTCGTCAAGGAACAGGAATACGTCGATGGCGCGCCCCGGCTCAGAACACCCGACAAAACTGGAATTGGAGATCCTGAAGATTTTATGGGAGGAATCTCCGCTCCCCGTTCGTGAGGTGCGTGCGAAACTCGAAACGGACGCTGATCGGCCGCTGGCACATAGTTCGGTGATTACGACTTTGAATATCATGTACGACAAAGGTCTGTTACGGCGGAAGAAGGATGGCAAGTCGTTCCTGTTCTCTCCCAAAGTAAAGAAGGAGAATGTGGCGGGAAATTTCATGGGAGATTTATTATCGCGTTTATTCGATGGTTCCCCTTCCGCCATGATGCTCAATTTGCTGGAAACAACCGACATCAATTCCAGCGAACTTGCTGAACTTCGAAAGCTGATTGCACGCAAAGAAAAGGGGCAGTCGAAATGATCGGTCAGACTTTGATAGATCCCGCATTCAGTGCCCGGCTTTGTTTGACTCTATTGCATTCGGTCTGGCAATTTGCGGTGATTCTGACAGCCGTCTGGTGCCTGGAACAGTTCCGGATTAACCATCGTGTCGAGCGGCGTTATGCGATCAATGTCGCTGCACTACTGGTGGGACTATTGGCGGTACCGTTGACTTATTCGATGACGGGAGCGTCGCGCAGTTTCGATATCGTTGCTCAGAAATCGAGACCAATTTCGTCGCAACCGGAGGTCTTGTCGGATTCAGAACGCCCCAGACATCAAGCCGCATCCCCGGCATTGGTCGATGTTCCAATAAGAGAAACACCGCTGACTTATTCCTCTGAAATAAAGTCAAGCGACCGTGAGTCTGAGGTTCCGGTCGCCAGAACGGAATGGATTCAGATCAGTCCCTGGGTCATTGTCCTGTATTTTCTGGTAGCGGGCTTGATGTTTTGCAGGCTGTTCCGATCGATGTTGTATATTAACCGTCTCTGTCTCTCTGCGGAGAAACTCGAAACCGGCTCGGCTGTCGACTCCCTGCGAAAGCTCACCAAACGCTGGCCTCTGAAGAATATGCCAGAATTGTCATTGAGCGAGCACGTTCTCGTTCCTGCAGTCGTGGGGCTGATACGCCCCACAATACTTTTGCCGACATCCATCATCAGCGGATTAACGCCTCAACAGCTGGAATTGATTCTGGCACATGAACTGGCACATATCTATCGGTATGACATGTGGGTCAATCTGTTACAGCGTCTGTCAGAAGCGTTATTGTTTTTTAATCCGTCTCTCTGGTTCTTAAGCCGTCGGATCAGCCGGCTTCGTGAATATTGCTGTGATGAACTGACTTGTCTGGATGAGTGCCAGCCCCAATTCGAACGAAAAGTTCATTACGCGACCGCTTTATTGAGAGTCGTTGAACTGTCCGAATATGATCAGGAGCGGCAACGGGAACTGATGGCATTGGCCGTGGATGGGCCTGCCCCTTCTGAGATCCGTCGACGTGTGGCGCGATTGTTCGGCGAACCACTCCGAGAGCCACTTCGGGTGCGTCGCAGCATGTTTTGTGCGTTGATCGCACTGCTGCTGATCGGCGGTCCTGCCATCTGGTCAACGTACGCCGAGAAAACGGCGGCGCCAGAATTGGTGCAGCAGGAAGCAGAAGTAAAAACGGGAGCAGATTCAACCCAGCCCTATTCTCTGAGTGGCAATGTCGAAGTCCTTTCGATCGGGACTTATGCAGAAACGCCGCAGCGCTGGTGGGATACTGAAGGTACTGCACTGTCACCGCGTCCGTATCGGGTGCATGGTGTATCTATCCCCGTGAATGAAAATCAAATTGGTCGGCAACTCGTATTTCGTGTGAAAAACCTGCCTCAAAATGCGAAGCTCAGCTGGACCGTTTCTAACAAAGAACCAGCTGGCAGTGCATTTGTCGCTTTAAAGGGAGAAGAAAGATCCAAAGGGTATTATGCCCAGGTCTTTGCCGCGAATCAGGACCTGAAGTCAGTTGATTTGCGTGTGGGTCTTGCCAATGGCAAGTGGGAAACCAAAATCAAAATGGACGCGGATAATAGCTTTGGGGATATAGGGCTCACCGAATCCGCTTTACGACAGAATCAGCCGATCGTGTATCACGCACAGATGTCGGGGCCCTTTACCCAGCAGGGTGATATTGTTGTGGTTGCTATGCATGATATCCAGGACCGCGAAATTCGAATCGTCGCTATCGACAAGCAAGGTGAAATTCATCGCTCCGGCATGAGATCAAATACGAGCTTCACTCAGGGAGCCTACTCTATCTACAAGGCACGTTTCGGTGACCTGAAACTTGAACAACTGGATCGCTTCGAATTTCAGAGCAGACCGTTTGAGTATCTCGAAATCAAGAACCTGCCGTTGAATCCACAAGCAAAACAGAAGACGGCAGAAAATAACACCGCGGCAGCTAACTCTCCTTCGCCTGCTGAGAGTGCTATGGTATCAGGGCGGATCGTTCTTGAGGATGGATCACCGGCAACCACAAAAGGTTATCTGTACTACAAAAGAAAAGGCAGCGTAGGAACTATCAATCAGTATGTGGACCGCTTCTCAACGAAATTTCTCCCAGGGAAGACCTGGTTGAGATATATCGCCGAAGGTTATGCTCCCGTGCTCGTCGGGCCTTTGGAATTAAAATCGGGGGAACAGCGTGATGATGTCACGATTGTCCTCAAACCGGGGTTCTCACATTTATTGCGCGTACAAAATGAGAAACAGGAACCGATCGCAGGAGCCACGGTTTCTGCAGGTCCTGAATGGTTTGGGCACGCAAGTGGTGGAGGTCAGAAACAGACGACCAATGCAAATGGGGCGTCATTGCTGGAGCATCTGGCTGATCAGAACTATACAATTTATGTGTCAGCACCGGGGTATGAACCGTTACAGGCCAGGGCTCAGGATTTACGTTCACAAAAAGAGACGACATTGACGCTGACTCCCACTCCGAAAACCACAGGTGTGGTCGTAGATACCGCAGGCAAACCATTGGTGGGCGCCAATCTGTTTCTCAGAGATAAAATTGATCAGGGAGGAGGTTCCTTCAGTTATTCTGAATCGATCAAAACAGCGAGAGGACGTTACTGGGGAAAACTGATCACAACCACTGATGCGCAAGGCCGTTTTGAACTGGCAGAGCTTTCAAAAAATGCAGACTATCTATTTGTAATCGAAGCAAAAAACGGAGCCCGCGTGATTGTTAAGGATTTTCAGCCTGGTCAAACCAAGCGGATTGTCATTCCGAAACGCCACGATCTCATCGTCAAAATCAAAGGCGACTTGAGTCAACTGACACAGATCAAAGGAAAAGCCTATGTCGCTCTGCGACAGACGGCTGTTCTGCTTTTGAATCCAGGCACGCGTAATCAGATTCGCTATACTGGATCAATTGGCGCGGATGTTCAAATTGAACCGACTGATGAGGGGGGCATTGCCAAATTTCTAGGACTGGCGATGGACCTCAATGCAGGTAACGAAAAACAGCGGGTGAGCGTTTCTTTGAATTATCCCTCTGGTCCTGTGAAGACTGTGGACATTGATTCCACTCAAGAGACGCGTGTGGAGTTCGATTTGTCACAACTGCCAGAGAGTGAAGGTAACAAGGGAGAAGCCACAACTCCCAAAGTTGAGGAGAACAAAAGAAAACCCGCTGCTCAGATCAAAAAGAAAATCAATGCAGACACATCTATTCCAGTAAAGAAGCCTCCTGCTGCCAAGTTGTCTTTTGTCATCGCAAAACATGTCATTCTACTGGAAGGTAAGGAGATCATCACTTGGGATGAAATCGACGATTTATTCAAAACGCTACCTGACACATCCCTCATCAGACCTGCGTTTTATTTTACTCGTGGGACTATGTTATCCGATGGGTATCAAGCAGCAAAAGCAAAAATGTGGGAACTGACGCGCAAGTATAAGTTTGCGGGACACAGTGAAGGGAGCCTGTGGCCGCGGACCGACTTTCGTTATGACCAGATCAAAACGGCCGCCGATTTAAAACCCGATCCTCAAAACAAAATGATCGGCACAATCGTCGATCAAAAGGGGACGCCCATCGAAGATGCTGAGGTAGCTTTAATCTTACCCGTCGATTCCTCCATCTCCTATCAGGCCTATCACGTCGTCCTGGTACTGGGACGAATTCGCAATCGGCTCGAACACGTCATGACACTGTCTGACTCCAAGGGGCAATTTGATCTTTATCCAGCCAATGAGGAAAAGTTCTATTTACTCGCATTGCACCCCGATGCTGGTTTTTCGCTTGTCCGCAACGATCAGATTCCCGCAGATCGAAAAATTAAACTACTTCCCTGGGCTGGCCTGAAAACCGAACTGGGGAAAGTTCCCAACGAAATACAGACAGTAAATCTGACCAATCGAATTGATGCGAACCTGGGCTGGCCTGAGATTGTGTTCAACCAGTATTGGGACGACTTGCCTCAAGAGGTGAAAGAAATGGGTTTTGTCTATAACCAGATTCCTCCCCTCTATCGGGCCACCATCAGTCGCAGTTTCAAACAACCAGATGGCGGCGGCATTTCGCTACCCGGTGCGTCCGTCAACATGATGCCCGGCGAAAAACGAGAGCTTGGCTTAGGCCCCCTGTCCGAACAACAGAGTCTGCAGCTGGAATTGATGCGTGAATCATCCCGCGAGCGGCGTCGCAAGTTTGAAGAAAAAACGAAGGTTAAGTAGTAGCGACTTAATCTAAGGTCTTTTTTTCTTTCCATCATTCCAAGTGACACCAACGTGCCGCGCCCAGGTCTCCCATTCGGCTGCCATCGCTTGCACGCGCTCGGGATATTTCTCTGCGAGGTCGTTCAACTCACAGCAATCATCAGCCAGATTATAGAGTTCCCACTTGATTTCCGTTGGCATTCGTTTTGACCAGACGATTTTCCAGTCCCCTTTCCGTAACGCATGCGCGGCCTGATGATCAAATCCGATTGTTCGCTCTGGAAGTTGTTCGCCGCGCATGGCGGGCAGCAGGCTCATTCCTTCAAGGGGCGTTATCGTGGTTCCCTTTTGTTGCTTTGGATAGGTTGCTCCCGCGACCTCGATCAGTGTGGGCAGCAGATCCATGACGTGTGCTGGATCACGAACCCAGCGGTTTGACTTATCGATTCCTTGAGGCCAATGCGCGATGAAGGGACTGCTGATGCCCCCTTCGTGCGTGAAATGTTTGTAAAGCCGGAACGGGGTGTTTCCCAGATTGGCCCAGCCGCTGCCATAAGACTGATGGGTTCCCGGCCCCCCGGTCTTTCTTAGCTCGACGCCCGTTCTCAGGGTAGTGATCCCTTTTCGGGAGCGACCATCAAAGCCGAACGGCCCCCATTCATAACAGGCGCCGTTATCACTGAGGAAGAGAATTAAAGTATTCTCAAAGTCCTCTGTTTTTTTCAAGTGATCAATGATCTGACCGACTCCTGTATCAACACCCTCCACCATCGCAGCAAACACAGCCATGCGTCGTGCCAGGTCTTGCTGGCGTGCTTCATCCAATGAATTCCAGGCAGGATTCTGCTGGCCGGAAAACCCGTTGGCGATATCGTCACGATCAACGGGTACGATGGAACGGGGAGTCAGTTTCCAATGTTTACCGTCGATCAAGCCGAGTTGCTGCATGCGGTCATATCGTTCCGCACGGAGCTCGTCCCAGCCACGCCGATAGGTTGCTTCGTATTTGTCAGCACGTTCAGCGGGTGCCTGCACAGGAAAGTGAGGCGAAGAATGACCGAGAAACAGAAACCAGGGCTTGTCGCTCTTCTGCCCTTGCCGAATGAACTCCAACGCGTACTGGTTGAAGACATCGGTGGCATAATATTGATTAGCGGGCGGGTCGATTTCTTTTTTCCGTCCCTGAGGCAAACGAATGTAATAGTCCGCATCATATTGATCGTGCGAATGGCCTTTCGTGTATCCATAGAATTCATCGAAGCCCCGTTTTATTGGCCCGGTTTCCGGATGCATGTGCCACTTGCCGACGTAGTAGCAGCCATAGCCGGCAGGTTTCAAGACTTCCGCCATGGTGGCACAGCGATTGTTTAAGCGTCCCAGATATCCCGGCCCACGTTTTTTGTTGGGCCGTGGTGTCGTGAAATCACCAATGCCTGCCTGCGAAGGATAGAGGCCCGTCATCAGCGAAGCCCGCGTGGGGCAACAGCGTGCCGAGTTGTAGAGCTGCGTAAAGCGGACGCCGCCAGCCGCCAGCGAGTCGATGTGAGGCGTCTGGATCTCACCGCCATAACAGCCTAAATCCGAATAACCCAGGTCATCCGCCAGAATCAGAATGATATTAGGTCGCTCTGCGGCAGCAGCGGGAGCGGACTGCCCTGCGACGAACATCACACAGAGTAGAAAGACTGAAGAATAAATCATGGTTGTGGTGCGCATCACGTTCATGTTTCTTTCAAAAATAGTTACTTTGTCTGTTTCTGTTCAGCGTTTTTGTGTGTCAGCTTGAAGTTCGGATTGCCGGCGTCAGCGGGCATTGTGGCATTCCACGCGAGGATTTCCTTGATCAGCCGCCTGGTCAGCTCTGGATTTTGACCTGCGAGATTTATCGCTTCGCCGGGATCGGTTTGCAAGTCGTAAAGCTGAGGACGCTTGCCATCGTAGTCACACAGCAGTTTCCATTTTCCCTCTCTCACTGCCAGGTCGGGTAGATTTTTCAAATGGCGAAATTCTTTCCGATCCGGCGGACGCCTGAAAAATAGCGGCGCTGATCGGGACTGGTGAGATTTGCCGATCAGTGTTTTCGCGAGATCTTCCCCATCAAAGTGCACTGCTTTGGGGGCAGACACACCGGCCAGATCCAGCAGTGAGGGCACCAGATCGATGGCGGCGAAGACAGAGGTTTTGTTAATCGTGCCGCGTTGAGGCGGGGCGATGAAACCGGGCCCCCAGACAATCAGGGGCGAACGGATACCCCCTTCAAACAGAGTTGCCTTCAATCCCCGGAAGGGACCCGCCGATCCTGCATTTTTTTCAGGTCCATTATCCGAGCAGACGAGAATCAGCGTATTGTTACGTAATAAATCATCTTTCCGAATGCGATCAAAGAGCCGCGACAGTTGCTGGTCCATCTCTTCCAGAACGGACAGATAGAGCCCCCGCTGAGAGTCTGCCCAGTTCCCGACGGAAGGAAACAGAGGCGTATGCACGTCATCGGGCCAGACATTAATATAGAACGGCCGCTGATTCATTTGAGACTGATCAATGAACGCGACTGCTTTGTCGGCGAAACCACCGGTGATCATGGAACGCAGCATCCACTCGACCGGTTCGCCCAGACGGGTGGCGTCCTGCCAGATGCGTCCCTTCTTCACCCCTCCCGTTTTGAGAGGCACTTCGGTCAAAGGCAGCAGCTTCGCTCCCATGCCCTCGAAGTTCGTCAGTGAAACATCAAAGCCGTACGTGGTAATGGCGGGCGCATCGTTCACGTCCCGTTGTCCGCCCATGTGCCATTTCCCGCAATGCGCAGTCGCATAGCCGGCCTGTTTCAGAAATCGGGCCAGCATCGGTGCCGTTGGATCGAGCCAGTTTGCGATTCCCCGAGTTTGATTTTTTTTGCGGCTGGCCAGATAAGAACTGATCCTGTGACGATGCGGATACTGCCCCGTTGAGATCGCCACGCGGGAGGGAGAGCAGATCGGTGAATTGACATAAAACTGTTCGAAGCGGATGCCTTCTTTGGCAAGACTGTCAATGTGGGGAGTGCTGGCTTTTGTATTGCCAAAACAGGAAAAGTCGCCCCAGCCCATGTCATCGATAAACACGAGTACGATATTGGGATGTTCGGTAGCCGACAGTGGCTGTGCCAGAAAGATCAGGAAGAGAAAGAAAAGATGCTTCACTGGTATGACTCTCATGAAATGATTGATCAAGCTTCAATAGAGGTGAAACCATCCAGTTTAGCAAAGGAATGACGGACTACAATGAGAAATTCCATCTACACAATGAGATATATTGTCATCTCCAGCATATGCGATACGATTTGGTATTGGAAACCGCGCAGCAAAAAAGACAGATCAGCAAAAAGGATGACTGATCTGTCTTAAGCACACCTTCATGACTGATCAACACGCGTTGATCAGGGTCTTTCGTTTAACAACTCCTTCAATTAAAGTTATTTGAATCCGTTACGGAACCCTGTGCCCCAGTGGCCATAGTGGATCCCACCAAACTCATGGTGATGGTGTCTGTGATGGACGTACGATCGGTTGTATGAGTTGCTTTGATACGTTGGATAGCAATAACAATTGTTTGAAGCCGTGTTAGACTGAGACGTTTCGTTGCTTGCTTTCTGATCGGTTTGCGAACTGATGTACTGCACCAGATCGTCATACTTTTCCGGATCAAAGGCTTGCCAGGTCCCATTCTCGTCGACCAGCCACTGCCCCTGTTGGGTTAAAAAAAACCAACGTGCGTTGTGGTATCGATACCGTGCCCGAGTTGCATTATCAAGATTCAGATGCGCAGTTCCCTCACGTACAATCGGATCGATTTGAGTTTTGGACGGTGCCGGCAAAATGGTAGCGGTGATCTTGGCTCCCGAATTGAGTTGCACATCAGGAGTGTCAGCTTGCGCTTGTGCTGTCAGCAGCAGGGGACAGAGCCCCAGCGCTGCTGTTACCGTTAATGCTTTTAAAGTGAGCGCTTTCATTTGGATTTCTCCCTTTTATTTAAGGTATGAAAGGTATTTCCTGTTCGCGTTAATAGAGAGATTGGCAAACGCCATACCAGTTCCCCAATAGAAGTAGATCTCCTGAGATCTGAAATAGGAAAATTCCCGATGATAGCTTTACTGTCTAGAGGCGTTTCCCAGATGTATGTCCGAGCGAATGCTCAGCGGAAAGGAGTATCTTGAATATGGTTGCGTCACTTTCAGCACATTCAGTTCACTCCGGGAACTCTTTAAAATTTAATTCCCGAGCTGAATTTATACATCACAGAAAACACGAAAACACGAAAACACTGAGGCGAATTGAACTGCAAAAGTTTGCCCGGATCTGCAAAATATTGCTCGATCAGCAGAATCGTGCGAATGACTACAGCGTATCGAGATTACTAATGTTCATTCGTTGGTTGTGACAAGAAGGCATTCAGCTTTTCAAGTTGGTCTGTATTGATGTGGTCTACATCTGCAGCAACCAGTTCCTGCCACATTTCTTCAGACTCCGGCGTCGCCCAGAATCGAACGCGACGTCCCGCCGCATGCGCCTGCTTGACAATTTTATTCAGTCTGGCCCGCTCAGCCTTGGGCATTTGACCCTTTCCTCGGTATTGAAAATGTGATGTCCAGCGGTCGCTGATCAGTGGCATCAGGTGGGATGGTTTATCAGAGTCCAAGTCACTCAGGCGGCCATCGATTCCAACGTATCGTGGATTGTCTGCTTCGATCATTTTAACAGGTCGATCCCCCGAGATCACAACCTGCACCGGACCCCGTATTATTTTCCCGTCTTTAAAAGTGCAGAGTAGCGTTTTGTATTTCTGAAGTTGTTCTCGCAGTACTGGATAAACTTCTTCGCCGTTTGTTTTGATGTCGACCAGCAAGGTGAACGGCGGGGATTTCTCATCTGTTTTCAGAGGATGGTTCTGGAAGTATTCTTTTAACGGATTGAGATACAGCTTTTGGAGTGTGCGTTCTCGGGATAACTCGGAACGACTATGACCAACGAGCAGTTCTCCATCGACCAGAAAAATATCTGCTTCCACGGACCAGAAGCCGTTGTCCAGAGCATCCAACAGAGGTCGACTATGGTAGTAGTCATTATGAGCATGAGCACGAAATTGCGGTGCCTTCGCCTGATGCTCTGCCAGACCAATCGACTCGTAACAGGCAAGCGCCAGCAGAAAAACCGAGAACAATTTTGAGTAGAACATTCACCAGACCCTTGAACAGGCAAATTGACCTGACCTGGTTTGCCAGGCACGTTAAATCTGCCGTCAGGCTAGCGACCTTCAAACGGAGTATCCAGTCAGCGCCCTTAGATTCATCAATTCTTAACCCAGCTCAGCGGTCTTGAGAGAGGACCATTGAATTCAGAGGCTGGTTTCCAGAGACTCCAGGTAAGTTTCACATCAAGGAGCTCCGATGACTCATATTTATCGTGGGGGGGAATGAAAAAGGCCTTCGTCGGGAGGACGAAGGCCTTTGGGTTGTAAGTAGTTTTCTCAGCGTGAGATATGAAGTACACCCCGCAGGGTTCGAACCTGCAACCTTCGGTTTCGTAATCGCCCAAGGGTAAAATCAGGCTTTGATGACGCTTCACGAAATCCCTATTTTTGTAGGGTTTCAGCTTTCACCATTTTTTGTCGATGCTTTGATTTTGATGCGTTTTTTCGCATTTGTGGGGGGACTGAGATTGGTCATTTTTGATCCCGCTTAGACACAGCGCCTCTGTCTCTTAGAAATGAAGTCTATTTTATCCACTGCTTCAACACCTGGCTGAGAACTCGACGCGAAAACAAGTCTCGATGTTTCATTCTGCCAGTACACAGTGATCATTCAGGCAGACACTCGAGTAAATTAATTCAAACCTGGCCTTGCTCCAAGTTGAACAATTGAATAAATTCCCAAAAGTATACTGTGTTGCGTCACAGTAGGATACATTAGACCACTTTTTGAAGTTTTTATTTTCATAGGGATACAAACAAAGGCCTGAGTTTATCCACATGTAAGTAGACATATAAAAAAATAAAACATACATAAACCACCGTTTAAGATTCAGGGAAGAATATGAGTGGAACACCAAAAAACACGCAATGGCAGAAACACGTTTCCAAAGATGTTCAGGTATCAATCAGCGGAGCCACTGGCGATTTGATACCGTTCAATCATGAATTTGAGCTGAAACTTCTCCATTGCCGATCCAAAAGTTGCACCTGGGAGCAGGAGTTTCCGGCCACTCAAGGATTATCGAAAGCTGTCTTTGTGGTCACGCAAAACAAAGATGGCCTTTTCGAGGTCTGGTTCAGTTTTGAAGGCGTCCTGCAAGGACCTGAATGGACCGCACTGGGAATTCAGGGGCTTTACAATTCGATCCATCTGCATCTGAATTCTGATTTTCCAGCCGACTCTTCAATTGTGGAAGGTTGGCCGGAAACGATTCAGATCACATTTTCGCCGGCACCACAAACTGGCGCATATTATATTCCCCCCCAACTGAATTCCCGGCAGATTGCCATGATGGCTGGCATGGATGACTCCGGTTCTGATTCCGAGAGCTCCACTTCAGATTCGTCTTATCCTGGAAATTCTTCCCACACCTCAGGATCAGAATCTTCGAATTCGGATTCCTCATCGTCTCAACCATCCATCCCTTCAACCCCTTCCCAGTCCTCAGCAGGATCGGAGACTTCATCTGATTCACCCTCTTCCTCGGAATCATCTTCCTCGGAATCATCTGCCTCTGGTGGCAGCGGGGGGAGCGGCGGAAGTGGAGGTAGTGGTGGCAGTGGTGGCAGCGGGGGCGGAGGAAGCTCCAGCAGCAGCGAACCTGAATATCCGGAACCAAAAACAGAAGTCGGCGGCTGTGGCGACGTTTCAAACGATCCCATTCGATATGTCGACGGACAGATTCAGTTGCAGGCAGTGGATGTTTCCAGTAACGGCTTTGGTCAATACTGGGCACATGAAAGAAGCTACTCCAACCAGTTGATACGAAACACCAATCTGGGAAATGGATATTGCTGGTGCATGCCCTATCTCCCTCAGATTATTGCAGTCACAGTCAGCAGGTATGCCCTGGTCGGCAATATGAATAATGTGATTTATTTTGAGAAGGATCTGGAAACAGAAGAGTTTTCTACACTCAATGGGAATCTCGAAAAACTGTCCTACGATAACCAGAATGATGTCTTTTACCTGCTCGCCCCCGATGGCACTTACAGTAAATTCCACGGACTCGGCGATACAGAGACCTATGGAAAATTGATGTATTCTCTCAGTCCCGGCGGAATTGAAACGGCAGTCACCAGAACTCAAAACAGTTTTCGCGTCGAGCGATCCATCGCCATTGGCAACAATACCTACACGCAACACTTTTCCTACATCCTTTACGCTTCAGAAAATGGTGGCATCCATCAGGGACTCATTAAAGCCTGCCATCTGGGACTTGAAGATGAATCAGAAAATATCACGACCATTTCCAAAGCAGAATACACCTACTATGACGCATCCTCGGATGATGGCTCTCTGAATGATCTGAAAACAGTAACCATCAGCGAGTGGGACACAGATAGCGAAACCTGGATTGACCAGGGAACGTCCTGCTACCGGTATTATAAATATGGCGACTCCGATGGCTTTGAGCATGGTCTCAAGTATGTCATCCTGCCGGGCTCTTATGCGCAAATGCAAAGTGACAGCATCGATCCGCTGACGGCTCCCAACACAACCATCGCTCAATACGCAGACAACTATTTCGAGTATGACTCTTTGCAGAGAGTGGGCCTGGAACGAAACAAGGGCGGTGCGCTTACCTTCACGTTCAATTTCAGTGAAAACCCTGCATTCAGTTCCTCTTCCAGCGGAGGCTCTTCCACCTTTAATCCTAACGCCTGGACTAAAAAAACAGTTCAGACTCTCCCCGATTCCAGCCAGAACATCCTGTATTTCAATGATGTGGGACAGACCATGCTGCAGGTCCAAAAATCGGGAGACGATGAGTGGTGCTGGTTTAAGCAATATGACTGGGACGGGCGGGTTATTCTGGAGGCAGAACCATCGGCGATTTCAGGCTATGACGAACAGTACCCAGATCTGCTCAACTATTCCGGAGGCAGCTATCAGTACTTATATGACAGCTCAGGCTTGATCCATCTCTATAATTACTATTCCACCACCGGTTCCGGTGCAGCGGAAGGATATCCCTCGTTTACGAAAATCCAACATGGTCAAAATGGGACGCCCATTAATCTCAGCAAAATGGAATACATCTCGCATTCTGCGAACGGCAATACCATCTATCTGCCATACAAGGAAATATCCTACCCGGATGAATCCAATCAGTCGACGACGATTACGACTAGTTTCGCCTATACATTCCATACCGGAACCCTGCAGGTCAAACAGAAGACAATTACGCTGCCGGTCATTTCCACCTCCCAGAACGGATCCGGGTCCGCCAATACCAGAGTCGAAGTTTATGACAGTGAAGGCAACCTGTCCTGGATCAAAGATGAACGCGGCTTCATTACCAGGATGTATTACGATGTCACAACCGGAGGCGTAGTTCAACTGATTGAAGACGTCGATACGTCTCTGCAATACGGGGTGCCCACCGGCTGGGCCACTCCTTCCGGCGGAGGAAAGAACCTCGTCACCGATTTCGAGTTAGACATCCAGGGGCGCACGACTCAGACTCTAGAGCCCACGCACACCATTGACATCAATGGCCAGGCAACCGCCATTCGCAGTGCCACCTGGAATATTTACAAACCGGGCTCCGCCGAAGACCAGGTCTGGCAGGCCAGAGGATATCAGTCGGGGCCTTCCAACAACTACCAGTACACCCTGATCAACCCGGTATCAATTACCATCACCGATAAATACAGTAATTTACTGGAGAGGATTCAGGCCACACGCAGTTCGACCAGCGGGAAACTGCTCCCCACCGATTCGTTCCCGCAGTCCTCTTACGTCAGCTGGATAACGCGACAATACACGGGTTGCTGTCTGCTGGAATCGGAGCGGGTCTATCATACGATTCCCACATCGGGTACCGGCTCCTCGGGAACGAACTATGATCAGTCCAGCTATGGTTATGACAACATGCAACGTCAGAATCGCACTACTTCTCCGGGCGGAACGATCTCCTTTACCGTCTTTGATGTCAGAAATAATCCCTATCAGGTTTATGTGGGCACTGATGATACCGGCGCCACACAAGAGGATCCGACCGGAGGTGGAGCGACCGGCAACAACATGGTGCTGGTCTCACAGGGCCAATACGACAATGGTACTGACGGGGGAGACAACAACCTGACCAGCCAGACTCTGTACGTCGATTCGTCGAATACACGCGTCACTGCATTTGTTTACGACTGGCGTGATCGTCTGGTTGATACCGATGGTGAGATTGGCTACTTCCAGAGACAGTACTTTGATAATCTGGATCGAGTCATCAAGGTGGAGCAATATATCTCAAATGCTTCGGGCAATTTAACCGGGCGCTCTGAAACGAAATATGATGATCTGGGACGCGTCTATCAGACAATCCAGTACGCAGTTGATCCCACAACGGGAACCGTAGGTAACAGTCTCGTCGATAACACCTGGTACGATCCCACGGGGAATGTTTGGAAGCAGCTTCCTGCCGGCTCGGATCTGTTCACGAAAATGGAATACGACAGTCTCGGACGTCTGATCGCCAGTTACACAGGTTACGACCTGGATGAAACCAGCTATGCTGATGCAGGAACGGTCACGGGCGATACAATCCTGGAACAGACGGAAACAGTCTACGATGCTTCAGGCAACGTCATCGAGAGCCTGACACGCATGCGTTACCACGATGCCCCTGCCAGCCAGACAGGAGCCTTGCAGGACCCGAGCACTGCTCCCAAAGCACGGGTCACCTACCAGGCAAGTTATCCCGATGCCATCGGGCGTGTCATTGCAACTGCGGACTATGGCACGAACGGCGGAACATCCTTATCACGCTCCAGCACAATTCCAACGCGCAGTGATACGGTTCTGGTCTCAACAACGGCCTTTAATTCCGCGGGACGCGTCTATCAGTCGATTGACCCTGCCGCCATGGAAACACGTCAGGAATATGATGCCGCTGGTCGGGCTGTCAAAGTCATCGAAAATTATCAGGCCGCGGCGTCCTCCAGCTCCAGCAGCTCTGCGGGATCCAATCCTTCGGATGATTCAAACCGCACAACTCTGACCACCTATACGCCCGACGGTTCCGTAGCCACGTTGACCGCTGAAAACTCGGAAACCGGAAATCAGGTTACCACTTACACCTATGGAACGACATTAAGTGATTCGGAAATCGCCAGCAGTACGCTGCTGCGAACAGAAATCTATCCGGATTCTGTGGACGGAAGTGATGTGGTCACCCACGCTTACAACAGACAGGGCCAACCCATCAAACGAACCGATCAACTGGGAACCGTTCACGAAATCGATTATGACGAACTGGGAAGAACAACCCAGGACCGTATCACAACACTGGGGACAGCCGTGGATGGAACCGTCCGGCGGATTGACCTTAGCTACGATGCGCGCGGGCTCAACTCGAAAATCAGCAGCTACGATAATGCCACTGTCGGTCAGGGAAGTCTCGTCAACGAGGTTCAGTTTGCCTATAATGATTTCAGGCAGGCCATTACCAGTTATCAGTCGCATGCGGGAGGGGTCAATGTGAGCTCCACCCCCAAAGTTCAGTACGGCTTTGCCAACGGCAGTGACAATACCGTTCGTCCGACCAGCCTGACCTATCCTGATGGTCGCGTGCTGTCTTACAGCTACAGTTCCTCGGAAAGTATCGACGATGCCGCCAGCCGCCTTGCAGCGATTGTAGACGATGATCTCAGCGCTACCCATCTGGCCGAGTATGCCTACCTCGGCACGCTCAGCCCGGTCATCGTCGATGAGACCGAACCGGATGTCGAATACACGCTGGTCGGCACAGCGGGAGGTAATGATCCGGATACTGGTGATATTTATCGCGGTCTGGATCGTTTCGGTCGGATTAAAGATTCTCTCTGGTATGACTACGGCGCTTCCGCCGACATAGCGAACATTCAGTACGGCTACGATCGTGCTTCCAACCGAACCTGGCGGTACAATCCCCTGGATACAACCAACAGCTTCGATGAATTCTATACCTATGATGGTCTGCAGCGTTTAAAAGAAACCGAACGCGGTGAACTGAATGGAACAATGACTGGCATCAGTACGCTCAAATTTGCCCAGTCCTGGTCACTCGACGAAACCGGAAACTGGAAAGGCTTCCAGCAGGACGATACAGGTAACGGAACCTGGAATCTGGAACAGACTCGCACGAATAACGCAGTCAATGAAATCACTAACATCACCGAGTCGGCTGGTGCCAGTTGGATCACTCCCGCGTACAACAAAGCGGGCAATATGACGACCATCCCGCAACCCTCTGATCCGACAGTCAGCTTCAGCGCGACGTATGATGCCTGGAATCGCCTGGTAAAAATCACGGACAGTAGCAACACCGTGGCGGAATATGCCTATGATGGTCGCAATTTTCGAATCATCCATAAATCGTATGTGAGCGGATCACTGGATGAAACCCGACACATCTATTACACCGATTCCTGGCAAACCCTCGAAGAACGCATCGACAGCGAAACCAGCCCCGAGCAGCAGTTGATCTGGGGAATGCGTTATATCGATGACCTGATACTATGCGACCGCGACACCACTGCTAATGGTACGCTGGATGAGCGACTCTATGCACTACAGGACGGTAACTGGAATGTCACGGCGATTTGTGATGAGAACGGTGATGTCCAGGAACGCTATGCGTACGACAGTTACGGAACGCCCATATTTTTAACACCCAGTTTTGGTTCTCGCAGCAGCTCCAGTTTTGGCTGGGAAATTCTTTACGGAGGTTATCTCTGGGAAACAGCGACCGAACTATTTTATGTTCGTAATCGTGTGTATCACTCGATTTTGGGATCTTGGGCACAACGTGATCCAATTGGATATTCAGATTCTATGAATTTGTTTGAATATGAATCTGGGAAACCTCTTGTATACCTTGATCCCTTTGGTACACAAAGTTTTATGCCCAACTGGAATCCTTATCAAAAAGTCGCCGAAGACTTAGCGAAGAATTATCAACAAGATGCAAGCATCAAAATTGCTCCAAATCCTATGACTGAAGTTAGACTTGCTCCTCCAAATGGTTTAATGAGAAAGGCGATAGCACTGCCTCATCCAGAGATGATTTTAGAAGGTGTTAAAAATTACACGGATAAATACGGTTCTGTGATGCAACAAAGAAATTTTGAAGCTTTCGAAAAGTGGATGGCAGGTCCTCAAGCAGACCCCAAAAATTACGATGAAAATGGGAAATATTTCGGACCTAAATATGGAATAGTTCCTCCGGTGGGATTCGGGTTTAAGGGGCTTGGTTTTAAAAGGTGTTTACGCAGAGGATCGTTGCAATCGGAATATAAGAGCTATCGTGCCCAAGGCTTTACTGCTGCACAGGCTCGATATCTAACACAACCATACACTGGAAAAGGACATCACTGGCTACCCCAGCGGATTGGCTATACAAAGTGGAATCTTCCAAGTTGGATGATGGAAAGTAAGTTTAATATAATGGGGAAGGGGATGACGAGAGGGCAGTTCTATCGAAGACATGCCCTAGCTGATCCACATTTCCATGGTACGGGATTTCCTAAATCTATTGGTGGCTCATGGAGGGCGAGTGACTTAGGAATAAAAACTGCTCCGCGACCGTTACGATGGTGGTATGCTACTCCAAACGCTTCTAAATATGCTATCGGAGGAGCAGCAGCAGGTGGCGCGGGAGGAGCTTGGATTTACTCAGAATATGAGGATTAATTAGAACTATGGAAGATCAAGCCACTGATTGTGTGACTTTTTGTGCAAATTTCCCAGATGATTCAGAATGGAATAAAGAAGGAGATTTAATTACACCAGGTGGAAGGGCGATTGCATCAGTCTTAGTAGAGTGTTTAATTAAACAAGGCTTAAACGTAGAACCAGAAAAGCAGCATAGTTACTATGCTTGGCTAATAACAGTAAGATCTGAAAAAATCAGGATGGAATTATATTTATATGATTTGCAGCCGTGGGTTCTGATCTGTGAAATAAAACGTAAGTGGTTTAGGAAAAATGCGCTTGAGGATTTACACCAACAAGTGATAACAAAACTAAGGGAGGTCTTACATACTGACAAACGTTTTTCTAAGGTAAGATGGGCGACAAAAGAAGAGCTTGCCGCAGAAGGAATACTGAAGGAGTACTAGTTCGAACAGAAAGGGGAAGCAAAGCACATAAGTGCCCAAGATGACTTGCGTTGAAGTCTCTAACATAACAACCAAGGCCCTTTGGGACAAAGCCAAAAATGGATATACCCACGTTTGGAAAAGGACCTATTCAAAAAGGTGAATGGAAGGATGAGAAATCAAAATAACCAGGACAATTTTGAAGAGATAATAATTTACCACACGGAGTGATGCCCAATATCTAATAATCTATCAATGTCATCTTTGGGAACGAATTATAAAACGATTAGGAGGACTTAAATACTTTAGCATTCTGTCAATCACCACTGCGATTTTACTCACAGTAGTATTTCTGAGTCTACGGATCATGGAAGCGAGTCAAAGTCCTTGCGCACTATATGAATAGATTAGGTTTGAAGTTCCCCAGAAAGTATAAGGGTCCCTTGTAATAACCCATTTAGCCGATTTATCAAACGAACTCCTGAATACGCTCCGTATATGATCGGTTCGGGAGAATTGACTACCATTCAAAGAAATTTTAATACAGATTTTTGAATAAATTTTATAACTGCCTATTTTATATCGAATTTTATAAAACTAGGAATGAATTATGAATAAACGCTCTTTTTAAATAGGTTATCTAAAAGATCTTTTTAAAGAAAGATCATGGAAAAATTCTATACAGCTAACCGAAAGTGAAAGCCGGCTTCTACATTTTTTTTTAAAAGACGAGGATCCACGACTAAATAAATTTTGGTTACAGTGGCAATATGCGAAAAGATATAAGAGAGAATTCACGACACCAAATAAAGATCAATATGAGCTAAGATGGATGAACTCTAGGGGATGCTTATCACACAATTGTTTTAAACCTCGTGTTGAAAGCAAACAACTTATATTCACGGATCCATTAACTGAAAAAGAACTTGCTTTTAAATTAATGATACAGCCTTATGGTTGGTGCGGTCCACTTATAGGCCATACTCTTGACGGATCACCTTTTCCTCTAAAATGGGAATTTAACGGATTAAATTCCCATAACCAAAGCAGCAATATTCTTGATCTTCCAAAGTTAGCAGATCAGGATGAGGGGATAAAAAGGTTAGAGAATTGATTACACCCCTTTCAAATTAATGTGTCCTTCCGGTGAGCGTGCATGGAGCTTGATATCGATCCTGAAAACAGTGAGCTTGATATCGATCCTGAAATAAGGTGTAAGAAATGAAAATATGGGAATTGTTCAGACGCAAGCCAACAAACTATAACGAAATATTTGGTGATATAAGTGGTAATTCTGCCAAATCATTTTATGAATCTTGTTTTAAAAACAACAATTACAAAACGATAAAGGTGAGTCTTCCAGAGGAGATTCGACTTTCAACGAGTTACGATTTCAGCAATTTAGAGTATTTTGAATTCCCCAATCGTCCTATCAAGCAACCTGACCATTGGATCTTAGGCAATCATGTGGAATTAGATACCCCTACGATTATTGTAGATAAAGAAAAGAAAATCATGTTAGAAGATGTGTACTTAGATGGAACACACGATAGGACTTATATAGCAGAGAATTTCATAACATTTTTAGAATATATCGAAGGTTAAAAGAGGTCAGGACCAATCCTGTTCGGCACAGTTTATGCTACCTTTTAAAAATCACTGCGAACAGGGAGTTTTCGTGTAATTCGTGCCGTTCGTGGTTTGTAAATTGGTCAATCTGCACACAGGAAGGCGCGTTGACTGTTTGAGACTTCTGTCATGCCACGAACGAAGCGCGCCAAGATTAAAGAACAGGAAATCACCGGCCTGAAGTATTTCCGACAGTTGGGAAGCCTGCTGCAGGAACTGCATGACGTCGGCTGTGAACGTGACCGCGCTGGCAATCGCAGTCTGCACATGGATCAGTATTGCACGATGATCCTGCTCTATCTTTTTAATCCCATTGTGACGTCTCTACGCGGTCTGCAGCAGGCCAGTGAACTCAAAAAGGTCCAGAAAAAACTGAAGTGCCCCCGCGCTTCTCTTGGCTCGCTCTCTGAATCCGTGGCTGTCTTCGATTCGGAACGACTGAAGCCGATCATCGCCACCCTGGGTGACAAGCTGGCGCCAATTGCGAAAGACAGCCGACTGCAGGACATCAAGCATACGATGACCCTGGTTGATGGAACCGTAATTACCGCGTTGCCCCGCATCGCCCAGGCTTCATTTCTCGAAACACAATCCGGTCATTCCAACCTGATGAACTGGACGCTGCATACGCACTTTGAAGTGGACTGCCACGTGCCGACACGAATCGACGTCACTCCCACCGGCGGAGGAGAATTCGACGAACGAGCCGTGCTGGACCGCGCCGTTGAATCGGACCGCACATATGTGATGGATCGCGGTTACGCGAAATTCGAACTCTTTAATCAGATTGTCGAATCTGGCAGCAGCTACGTCTGCCGGATTCGTGACAACAGTGTCTACGACGTTCTATCAGAGCAGGAACTGACAGACGCAGACAGGGCCGCTCACGTCATGAGTGATGAGATCATTCAACTGGGATCAACTCAAGCGAAATCAAAACCCAATCATCAGCTCCGGTTGATTCAGATCGAGATGGAACCACATCAGAAGCGAACTCGCTATGGCGGCAAGAGCACGGGGCCTAACTGCGATGGCGTGTTGCGGATCGCGACCAATCTGCTGGACGTTCCCGCTGAAATCATTGCGCTGATGTATCGTTATCGTTGGACAATTGAAATCTTCTTCCGTTTCTTCAAGCATATGCTGGGCTGTCGTCACCTGTTGAGCAGATCGCAAAACGGCATCGAGATTCAGACTTACTGCGCGATCATCGCCTGCATGCTGATCAGTCTGTGGACGGGTCGCAAACCGTCGTTACGCACCTATGAAATGATCTGCTGGTATTTCACCGGCATGTGTGACGAGGAAGAACTGCTGGCGCACATCTCCCGGTTGCAAAAACAGAACGACTGAAACACGGGCCGTCGGTACGTCTCGTCTGCCTTACTTCACGCTGCGCCGATTTATCTGAGAGCGAGTGCTCGCATTGCCACTCCGCAGATTTTACAATCACTCAAGGCCCTGATCCAAAAATCAAACGCCGTGAGCAACTGCCGGGCCGAACAGGATTGGGTCAGGACTCTTTTATAATAGACCTGCCCAATTATTACTCTGTCAAGACTTGAAATCAATTTTTAACACTCTGACTTCTATCTGTAACTTAATTTTTTTTCTATCCAAATTATTTCTAAACCAGCCAAAGGATTGGCCAGCCCAATGGAACCACGGAAGATCATTCTAAGCAACTCACTCAGCCCTGGCGACATCGTCATGCTGACCGCGACGGTTCGAGACCTTCATCGGGCCTATCCCGGTCGCTATCTGACCGATGTCCGCACGACCGCAATGCAAATCTGGGAGAATAATCCCTACATCACTCCTCTTGATCCCCAAGAGCCGGGAGTCACGACGATTAAAATGCACTATCCTCTGGTGCATCAGTCAAATACCAGTTCATTCCATTTCATTCATGGGTTTACCCAGTACCTGGAGAAACAGCTGCAACTGAAAATTCCGGTCACCAGATTCCAGGGAGACATTCATCTGGCAGATCAGGAAAAACGCTGGATGTCTCAAGTGGCAGAGACCGGCTTTCGGGGGAACTTCTGGATTATGATGGCCGGCGGAAAGTATGACTTCACCGCCAAGTGGTGGAACCCCGCGTTTTATCAGCAGGTTGTCGATCACTTCCGGGGCCGGATTCAATTCGTGCAGTGCGGCGAAGCGAAACATTTTCACCCGCCCTTAAAGGGAGTGATCAACCTGATTGGGAAGACAGACACTCGCCAGTTCATCAGACTCATGTATCACGCGGATGGCGTGGTCTGCCCGGTCACGTTTGCCATGCATTTGGCCGCCGCGGTGGAAACGAAACGGGGTAAACCAAAAAACCGGGCCGCCGTCGTTCTGGCGGGAGGCAGAGAACCCGCTCAATGGGAGGCCTATCCTCATCACCAGTTTATGAATACGAACGGTGCCCTGCGGTGTTGTGATCAGGGAGGCTGCTGGAAATCACGCTGCCAACCGGTGGGCGATAATGATCCCAAAGACCAGGATCTTTGTCTGTATCCGGTTCAGGTGGATGAAAACCTGCAGATCCCCCAATGTATGAACATGATCACACCACAGGACGTCATTCGGCGGATCGAAATGTATTACGAAGGTGGTGCCCTTCAATATAATCAACCGGAATCGATAGCACATTCTGTTGCCGACCTCGAAGCACAAGCCGCGTAAGAAGAACTATGTAAACGTCCCCAATCATCAAGATCAGGCTGACGGAACGGAATCCCTGACACACTTGAGTTTTATAAGGCAGAAAAGCATGGAAGTTTTTCAAACCGCATTATCAGTCAATAGCCAGTTGGTATTACAACCTCGCCACGACCAGCCTGCTTTTCAGCAAACCATTACCAGCCTTATAAAGGCAAGTTGGCAACAGTTACAGCTGTTTGCCAATCCCGACATTGTGATGCTGGCAGACGATTCTGATTTGATCCATTCGGAGTGACCAATGTGGTTACTTTATGTGATTTCATTGTTTTCAGATAACATCAAAGGTTCCAGTCCGGAATCATTTATGAAGATCTTGACCTTATTTTAAATATCGCTTCCACAAGTTAAATCCAGGCAAAGCTTGAATGAGATGAATAAAGATATTTTGCAAACACCAAGAAGGCGGGACGCCCATGCGAATCCTGATCCAAATGAATCCAGACCAGTGAAGTTTTTTCATGGTTTGGGAGATAGTGTTTATTTTGCTCACTCACTTCCGCTCTATGCGAAACGTGGTCATAAACTCAAAATCCGTTGCCGACCTGACAAACACATTTTGTATAAGCCAACCGGTTTAGAGATTATCACAACCAATCAGAATCATGTTCAACGCCATCCATGGAAACACCCACCGCGAATAGATCAATTGCACCCTTGGTCAAATAATAAAGCGGGAATGAATCTCAGCCGTCAACCAATGCCTGAAATTGGGGAGCCCGACGAGTTATGGGATGAATATTGTGCCATACAATTAAACATCGAACCTTTTCTTTCTGACAAATCACGGGCAGAAGTCCGTTTACTCATAGAAGAACTACCCAGACCACTCATTTTGCTGCATACGATGGGGAATTCGCTTCCCAGGCGAAAAAACATTTCACCAGAAATTACAGTTGAGTTGTATCAACAGCTTTTAGATCGTACGTCTGGGACTATCATCCTTCTGGATTGGGATAACCGTGTCCCACGTACCAGTAATAAGCGTGTCCGACATCTGACTGATGACTTACGTTGTTTAAATACTGAGGAACTTTTGACACTTATGACTATGTCAGATCTATTAATCGGAATTGATAGCGGTCCATTACATTTGACGCGTTATACAAACACTCCAGCAATCGGAATATGGACGCATCATTTTCCTTCACACTTCACACTACCGAGAGAACGCACTCTTCATACTGTCATTCGGGCATTAGCTGGTAAGAACAAAACCAGGCAGCTCCGAACGCCTTTTAATATCGTCGAACAGACAACTGGTTCCGAACACGAACCTGGCATACTGGCCGATCTATCTGTGCGGATGCTTGAAAAACCTCGTTATTTAACAAAAAGCCTGATTGGAGCCGATGTTCAACTTCAGAAAATTGTAGAAGAACATGACCAGAGAGTGTTTGGCCATCAAGATAACCATCAGGGTTTTGATTTGCTGTTCGAGGAAATCGTAAAGCATTTTGAAGCCCCTGTGATTGTAGAGACTGGCATGATCAAGCCCAAAGAGAATTGGGAAGGGGCTACATTTTCCACTTATTTATTCGGCGCATTCTGCTCTAAATATGGAGGGCGGGTTGAATCCGTCACCCTGAGTGAATGGAGTTGTAAATTCGCAAATTTGTGGAGGGAGCTTTTAAAAAAATCCGTTTGCGTCCACCATGAGCATGCGTGTTCATTCTTAGATTCACTGGATGACAGAAGTATTGATGTCTTGTACCAGGGCAGCATTGATTCTGACCGTTCTCCCTGTGCTCAAGATTATATGGAGGAACTAAAGTCAGCTTATCCTAAACTTCATGATCATTCCCTGATCGCATATGCCGACACTCCCTGCCGAAAAGACACATCTCGCAGGCGAGGTAAACTTGCAATACCGTGGTTGCGCGAACGGGGGTGGGAGGTGCTTCACGAAGGGCATCTGGTAATTCTTTGCAAAGCAAAGACTATCTGAGAGCATTCAATGACAATTGTGTACTCACGCTTTTTAGCTGCACTCTGTCATTCAGGAAGATATAAATCAAACAATTGCTGAATTGAAATAAACGTTTTTTCAAGGGTTCGATAAATGAGTATGATTCCAAACCATCAACGAATGGTCATTGTGTTAGGCATGGCACGGTCAGGAACTACAATTTTTACATATATTCTTGCTAAGCACCCCGAGTTTGGACTTTTCCGGGCAGGGTCTGAGGCATGGGTTCTGGAGAATGCCTGTATCCCAGATAAAAACATTAATCGCCTGCAGGAAGTCTCAGAGTTATACCCTGCTAGAAAATACGTTCTACTGAAACGCCCCTGGCAAGAGAAACATGCTCAATGGTTTAAAGAAGTCATGCCAAACGCACGGTACATTATTATGTTGCGTGAGCGTGATGGAATCATGAAGAGCTGGAATGGTTCAGGAAACTGGGCTATTCGAGGTCATGACGGTTATCAAAGTGATCCTGAAGCATACTATGGCGAATACCGGGATTATGCTTTGTCATTCCCCGATATTCTTGGTCATGAATCTTGTCAAATCATAAAGTATGAAGAACTTTTGAATTCTCCTTCTGAGGTATTCAAACGGCTTTCAGCGTGGCTCGAAGTCAAAAACAGCTTTGATGTATCACTGTATAAGCAAAACGGTCATTGGGATAAAAAGCGATCTCAGGAATTCCCGAAAGGAATTGTTGAGATTAGTCGTTTTGGTCAGGAAGAATATGAAGCACGTAAGGCCTGCTAAAGTAGTGATCTGATTTGATTCATGTTTTTCAAGGGAGGCAGAAAATCATTGAATCAAATAATCCCTCCAGGCATGGCCCTCACGCCCAGAACCCAACTATACGGACTCTTGTTTCAATTTCAAAAGGCAGAAAAGCATGGACGCTTTTTCAAACCGCAATATCAACCAGTGGTCTATCGGCATCACAACAGCCCCTCGCACGCAGCCAACGCTGCAGCAGACCATTGCCAGTCTCAGAGCGGCCGGCTGGCAACAGTTGCAGCTGTTTGCAGAACCGGGAGTTGAGGTGCCAGAAGGTGATCCTGATTTGATCACGACACAGCGTCCGGTGCAGTTAGGCGCTTTCCCCAACTGGTATCTGTCGTTAACAGAAATGATGTTGCGCGATCCGAAATCCGAAGCGTATCTGATTTGCCAGGATGATGTACTGTTCGCCCGGAACACACGCGATTATCTGGAATGTCATTTGTGGCCGGCTGCCGAAATTGGCGTCGTTTCGATCTATTGCCCCAGTCATTATCAGCAAAATCAGGACCCCGGTTTCGTGCGCGAAGACCGCGGCTGGCATAGCTGGGGGGCATTAGCCTATGTCTTCTCTAATCCCTCCGCCCGTCTGCTTCTCAGCGATGTCGCAGTCTTGAGTCACCGGGGATTTGGACCCGCAGAGGGTTTGAGACAGATCGACGCTGTCGTGGGCCTCTGGTGCGAAAGGCAGCATCTGCCTTACTTTGTGCACTCTCCCAGTCTGGCGCAGCATGTCGGCAAAACTTCCACCCTCTATCCCCAGGCTTCCGCACTGGGACATCGTCAGGCTTCGCATGTCATGCATACGATTCCCCCAGAATCATTATCAGAAAGAGGAGCTCCTGTTGAAGGCTAAACAAACTATGGAGACACCGGAATCAGACTTGGATGATGAAGATTTTCTGCGGGCGCATTATGAGTCTCAACACCACAGGGGACGACTGGAATCACCTACGGTCAGCTTTTCGCTGTTGAATCGCACCTGTGGTGATTGCGTAATACTTGATCTGCAACTTGAAGACAGCCAGATCACTCAGGCTAAATTTGAAGCCCAGGGGTGCGTGATCAGTCAGGCTGCTGCCTCCATATTGTGTGAACTGATTACGGGGATGGAAATTGCTTCTCTGAAGGAGTTTGATGCCCCTGCAATGCTGCAGGCGATTCGTATTCCTTTATCGCCGCGGAGAAAACGATGCGGACTGCTGGCCTGGGAAGCCTTACAGAGCATGCTGACCGAGTTGAATCATCAGGTGAAAGGAGACAAAGACGAATGATCGCAGAATGCCTTGCTGTAGAAATTTTACTACCAGATACTCCGCGTGCCGGACAAACGGAAGACATATCGGATCGATGTGCCGACCTTGAGTTGTCTACAGCGATCGTGGAAGTGCTCGAATCCATAGCCTGTCTTTCCAGAGGAGAAACCGGGGCTGAATCAACGGGCAGCCACCAGTCTCGAACGGTTTATTCCGAGCTTTGTAAATGGCTTCCCCGGGAACAGATTCAAAAGAGTCAGTGTCAGCTCCGGCTGAATCTCAAAGGAAATCTGCTAACGAGGCACGAACGTCTCGCAGAATTACTGGAACTGACCGGGTGTCAGCTTGAGATTTACCTGCAGAACACGCTGCCAGACTTTCAGGCCAAATACAGGCAGATCCAGAAACTCATCGAACGCTGGCAGCGAAGCTATGACCTGGATGTCAGTGTGCAGGTGTTGGGAAATACAGCGATGAGTGACGATTCCAAGAGCCTCTTTCGTATTGGTCGCCCAGTCGATCTTTCCGAAACCGGAACACTGTATTTCCAGTACCGTGATGGCTCAATTCAAAAAGCGGACCAGACTCGTTCATCCCAGCCGGTAAAGCGGATTCATCGCAGTCCACAGGTGGTCTCTGCTGACTATGACATCGACATATTTGTCCCCTATTTTCGAAACCTGCAGCTGGTGCCGCAGACCATCGATTCGATTCTCTGGCAAGCTGGCGTGAAACCTTTCATCCACCTGGTCAATGACTGCTCGCGAGAGGATGACCGCCCCCTGTTTGAACGTTACAGACATCTCGATAACGTAGCCTGGTACAAGACCAAGCGAAACTGCGGGCCCTACGCAATCGCGAATAGTCTGTTTTATCACATGAAAACAGCGTTCATTGGTATTGCTGACAGTGACGACATCTACCTGCCGTGGCATTTTGCAACTGCTATCAGTGATATCAAAGAGCACCATGCGCAGGCATGGGGCAGTATTATGTCGCAGTTCCTGAACCCCCTGGAGTCACATTTGCCTCGCAATGTCGCGTTACCTAAGAATCATCCGATCGCCGATTCCGGTAAAAATGTCGGTCTACCTTACCCTCGACTTGTGAATGGCACAATGGTTGTACGCCGGGATACATTCGAGGCGCTGAATGGATTTAATGGGAACTGGCACTGTGCTGCAGACACTGAGTTTTCTCAGCGGGTACAGTTTCCCAGTGATGCAAACGCGGAATTCGAGAAAACGGTCCACTTCTCAGGTGAGACAACAGCTCTCCGCCGTGTCTGTAGCAACAGCCTTTCAAACTCGGATGGGCGATTTGGTCTCAAATCTCCGGAGCGTGATGCAATCAAAGCAGAGAGTATCCGCCGATACGAACTATGGAAAACTCAGGAGAAGATCGAGCCGCGACAATACGGCACACTCGACTCCCAGGAGGACGTACTCGACTCGGATTATCGAATCAGCACGGCGCGGGATTCCAAGGTCTATGCCTGCCTGACCAGCATCCCCCGGAGAGTCTATGCCCTGGAAAAGACCATCGCTTCGCTGGTCGACCAGGTGGACGGCATCAAAGTACATCTGAATGACTACCAGTTTCTTCCCCCGTTTTTGAAAAACCCGAAAATAGAAGTGGTCCACGGTGACAATAGTCTGATGAGCTGCACCAAATTCCTCTGGGCCGATCGCCTTGACGGGTACATTCTGACGTGTGACGATGATCTGATCTATCCTCCTGACTACGTCGAGCGGATGCGTTCCGCGATCGACAAATATAAGTGCATCGCCTGTGCCCACGGCAGTAAGCTCAAGCCCGGCATTATTGACAGCTATTACAAAGATCGAACAGTCTACGATGCCCGACTGAAAGTACGCGAAACCACCTTCATTGACGTGCCTGGTACCGGCGTCATGGGGTGGCACACGGATGATGTTAAGCTGTCAATGACTGATTTCGATTTGCCGGGGATGGAGGACATCGCCGCCTATCGGGCGATTTATCAGCATTCCTACATGGCAGTTGTGGTGGCGCATCCCGATGGCTGGTTCAAATCGTCCACACACAAAAACGACGGCGGACTTTACAGCGAATCAGTCCGCAACGACTCGAAAGAAACAGAGGTGATCAATGCCAATAAAAACCACAGAGTCTGACATCTCGGTAATCATACCGGCAAAGGGCAACAGCACCCGCATCCCGAAAAAGAACCTGCAGGAATGGCGAGGAAAGCCGCTATTGCTGTGGTCGATCGAGTATGCACTGTCCGAGGGGTTTATCCCGTATGTCACGACAGAAGATGCTGAGATCAAAGCCTATGCGCAGCGATGTGGTGCCAGGGTGATTGACGAACCGGAGCATATGACAGACCTCAAGTATCAACTGTTGGCGGAATGGCTGAGTGATAAACTGCAAACAGATCTGATCTTTCTCCCCTGTACTTCTCCCTTGCGCAGGCCGGGTCAGGTGCATGAAGCGGTCGAAAAACTAAAATCGCATGACAGCGTATTTGTCGCTGCCAGGTTGCCGTCTGAATTTGTTTGTAATCAACGCGGTAAGATTATCAATCGTGCCATGGCCGTAGATGGCATGCCGCCGTACAGCCAGGAGTTGGTCGATGATCCACACTACCTTAGAACCGGATCGTTGATGGGGGTGAAGTATCCCGTCGTGCAGGGCAATACAGATCTTCTGCACGGTGATGTAAGTCTGATCGAAGCTCCCTGGAATGACACTGTTGACATTGATTACCCGGAGGATTTAGAGCGTCCGAACGTTGTCGTGGTGGGCAATGCTTCGAATTTAAAGGACCGCAAGATTGGTTGGCTGATCGACGATCACGATGTTGTGGTCCGTACGAACCACTATCTGACAGAGGGATTCGAGGCGTCGGTTGGCAGCAAAACAACTCACTGGTCGATCGTCTGCATTCAGGCGGTTGTCGATCACTTTGAAAACGCAGGGCCGAGAGACTGCTCATCATTAGTAGAGGTCTGGCCGCGGCATTGCGGTGACGACTCGCTTTACGCTACTGTGTGCAGCCACCTGCAGAATGCTAAGACAGTGTTTCAGATCGGAGGTTGCCGTGCCCTGGAAAAATTCGAACGTTTCAGAGAGGACCGCAGACGCACCACCTGTATGACCACCGGAGTCCACACGATCGCCAATGCGATCGACCGCTGGGGCGGACCGATTCACATAGCCGGTTTCGGTTCAGCTGAAAAGTTTGTCAATGGCTACTATTACGACGAAAGTAGAACATTCAGCAGTTACCATGACTACGAACTCGAGCGGCAAATGTTGAATGAGTGGGAGTCGGACGGCTACATTAAAAGGATCGATCAGTAATGCTATCAAATCCCATCCTGTTCGGCATCACTGGAAACATTCGAATTGAGGACGGACAAGCGGTTGCCGAATATAGTTCGAATGGCCGGTCAGAGGCCAGGTTTGAACAGACCAAACGCGACCGAACACACGTGGCATATTCATTCAGAATGGAGCGACCGGCGCCGGGTAAGTTCCTCTGCGTATTGCAGTTCCACGACTGGTGGCAAGTGCCGCAATTCGACAAGCCGACGTCATTCATGGCGACGCATCCACCCATTTTGTTTTACGTCAAGAACGACGAACTGTGGTTGCAGACAAATGTGCTAACGGGCCGAATCTCTCACAATTTTGAAAAACAGTGGCTTGAAATCACAGAGACGGATCGGCAGCACCACTTAATCCAGCCATTCGAAGATGGTACCTGGACTGATCTAGACGTTGAAATCGAATGGTCTAAAGAAAGGATACATACGCTGCAATGATGTAATGGTCAGGATGTGCACGATCTTCAATGACAACCCTGCTCATATTAAATTCGGGCTTTACGGCCCGATCGCTCCTGGCACGACTAATACAGTAAGGAAATTCGATGTTAGCTATTCCTAATCTAGAGATCCACGCTACCTATGCCTGCAACCTGCATTGTAAGAGTTGTTCGCATTTCTCTGATATGAAAGTCGGCAAAAATGTTTCGCTGTCGGATATCACCTCACAGATGATGCAGTGGAGCGGTCGGATGACTCCGAAGTTCTTTTCCATTCTGGGCGGCGAGCCAACATTGAATAAAGAACTCTGCGGGATTGTTCGCGAGTGCCGCAAGCAGTGGCCATTGACCCAGTTGAGATTAATTACCAACGGATTTTTCCTACAGAAGCATCCCGACCTGCCAAAAATTTTGCAGCAGACTCAGTGCGATCTAGCCGTCTCGGTGCACCACGACGGTCCCGAGTACACCGAAAAGCTGAAACCGGTACGGGAACTGCTCGACCAGTGGCAACAGCAGTACAAGTTTAAGCTCACAATGCGGGCGTCTGCGAAGACCTGGCGTACTACGTTTGAGGGGTTTGGAGGCGACATGGTTCCCTATGATGATGGCGATCCAGAAAAAAGCTATAAAATTTGCGTTGCGAAGCAGTGCCCCCAGATCTACGAGGGGAAAATCTGGAAGTGTCCGCAACTGGCCTACATCCACCTCGTTAACGAGAAGTATGGATTGAGCGACGTCTGGAATAAGTTCTTAGCCTACCGCCCACTGTACCCAACCTGCTCCGACGAAGAGATGCAGCAGTTCTTTGCGACCAAGGCCGAGTCCGCGTGTGCGATGTGCCCGGCACATCACCGACACTTTGAGGTTCCGAATCCCTTGCAACCGTCAGCTGGAAAGCCACAGGGGCACTGCGATACAGATAAAGAAACGAGAAAGAAGACGGATGTCTCAATGGCACCAAGCATCAATAACCAGAAAATGCCTCGTGTATAACGCTCCATACCTGCCTGTTTCTTTTGTATTCCATAAAACGGTTTTTCGTCCACGGACAGGACATCGTAACGGGTATCTTCCTTACGTTATTACAAAGAGCCAGACCGATCATTGGATTTTCAGAATCTGTTTTTACACCTATGAGCTTTCTATGAAATTCATCCTTCAACCTTGGCAACTGTTCGTCATCATAATCGCGGGTTGGGTTAACAAGCAGCAACAGGATGTGATTGAATACCTGAGAACTGAGAGTCAGGTTCTCAAAGAGAAACACGGTAAAAAACGCATTTTACTAAATGACGATCAGCGCCGAAGACTTGCCGTTAAAGGAAAGGTCTTAGGCCGAAAGCGACTTGCGGAAGTGGGGACCTTGTTTACACCTGATACCATTCTTCGTTGGCATAAAAAGCTGGTAACCATGAAATGGGATTGTTCTAATCGAGGCAAGAGAAAATCAGGTAGACCCAGATTATCTGATGAGATTAAGCAACTCGTGATTCGAATCGCAAAAGAAAATACTGCCTGGGGATATGACCGGATCGCTGACGCTGTCGTAAATGTGGGCTACAAAATCTCTGACGAATCAGTACGTAATATTCTCAAAAAGGAGGGTATCGAACCAGTACCTGATCGGAAACGCCAGAAAACATGGAGTACATTCCTTAAGACCCACTTGGAGGTATTAGCAGCAATCGACTTCACCACAGTGGAAGTCTGGACGAAAGGTGGTCTTGTGACCTTCTATCTGTTGTTTGTAATGGAACTGAAGACTCGGAGAGTGCAATTTGCCGGTTGTACGATGAATCCACACGAGATATGGATCAAACAGATTGCCAGAAATCTGACAGATGAGGATGAAGGATTCCTGCGTGAGAAGCAAAAATTAATCATGGATCGAGATACGACATTTTCTGAGTCATTTCAAATGATCTTAAACCAGTCAGATATTTAGACGATTGTCTTGCCACCACGGTCTCCTAATCTGAATGCTTTCATTGAGCGTTTCTTTCGCTCGCTCAAATCAGAGTGCCTCGACAGAATGATATTCTTTGGTGAGAACTCATTAAGAAATGCAGTGAAGGAGTACTTGATTCATTATCACAAAGAGCGGAATCACCAGGGATTTGATCATCAGATCATTGAACCAGGAGAGGAAGTTGGCCAAAGCGATGGTGAGATTGAGTGCCGCGAACGACTTGGCGGGATGATGAACTATTTCTATCGCAAAGCGGCGTAGTGATTCTGATCATCTCATTCAGTTTCTTCTGCAATCGCGGTATGCACACTCTATAGAAATCCAACTCGAAAGTCTCCTATCTTACCAGCGTAGGATGAGAGTCAGTCAAGAATGGATGGTATCAACCGATTAGAAAGCCAGATTATTAAAGAGTTTAACGCGCGGCTGAATAAATTGACCCTACGGGGATAAGTGGGGGGAATGCCAAAGGCCTTCGTCGGGGTGACGAAGGCCTTTGGGTTGTAAGTGGTTTTCTCAGCGTGAGATATGAAGTACACCCCGCAGGGTTCGAACCTGCAACCTTCGGTTTCGTAAACCGATGCTCTATCCAATTGAGCTAGGGGTGCCTATCCCCGATGGGGAAAGGGTATTCTAGCGAGGCGGTTCTCCCTTTTAAAGCCTTTCGCAAGCAGGATTTGAATCTTTTTCTTAGCTCCAGGCCAGATTTGGGGCCTCAAACCGGGGTTCGAATCGCCTGAAAGCTGGTTCTGGCTGGTTTGTTTCCCCTTTTTTCGCAGTTCATGGGGAGTCTCTGATTCTTTAAGACACCTGTGTTGCTGCTCTGGTTCCCCGCAGCATATTAAAAAAGGCTCTGTTCACGAAGAACAGAGCCTGAACACTTTCAAACCGTTTTTAAATCGGAGTCGAAGCCAAATTTAGTGATGGCCGTGGTGACCATGACCGCGATGTCCGCCATGATGGCCGTGACCGCGGTGACCACTTCTATAGCCGCCTCGATAGCCGCTACGGTATCCACCGTATCCGCGTCCGCCACTATAAATGCCGATCCCGAATGAGGGGCTACTATAATAGAAGCCACCAGATCCATATGAGGGATAGGAATTATAATAGCCGCCGTAACTCGGATAGGAATAACCATAGCCGCCATATCCGTAGCCTGAATAACAGCCACCTGCTTCGGCCTGTTGAGTTGGCATTAACAACAGGGTACTCCCCATTACCAGTCCCATACAGAGAACCAGTTTTAATGCCTTCGATTTCTTGTTCGGTTTTGACTGAGCCTGGTTAACCGCATCTGTTTTGCTTTGCATCGTTTCTCTCCTTGGAAAAATGAATCAAACTGAGTGCTGTCGAATTTATGAAAAGCGTCCTCGCTTAGTGTCAGACACTCGATTGCAGTACGGTTGAGATTCCATCACTCATCACCAACTTATCCGTCTGCCGTAATAAGAAGAAACGCGATAAGTGTGCCAGAACGGTTTCATACAACAATCATTTGCTTAACTCATTAAATTATAAAAGCTTAAGACACGAAGCTTTTTTAGAGCTGTTTAGCGAGGGTTGAAAACCGTCCCGAAAACGCATCAACCGACATCAAACTGAGGACAGGAAAATCGAGACGTCAGGCAGGAATTGCCGAAGGATGAGAAATAAAAAAACAAGCCTCTCAATCAAATGATCGGGCCGAACCAAATGAATGAGAGACTTGAGAAAACGTGCCTGATTGATCCTGGGGAACAGGAACCGGCCCGACAAGATCAGCTAAAACCTGATCAAGGCGGAGTTATTAAAAACATGGATTACCATCCATAATAGAAACCGAAACCGGGCGTATAAAATCCGGCCCCATTCCCGCGGTAATAGTGGTTGTTATACCTGTTGGAATATCGGTTATAGTGATTTCTGTAGCGGCGGCCCGCATTACGGTAATTCCGTCTAGCCTGACGGTAGTTCCGTTCAAAATGTCGTTGATAACTTCGATAACGCGGTCTAGCCTCACTGGTATTCATTGCGCCTACAAGTAACACACTACACGCCAGCGTGGCGATCGTCAGTGCACGTTTCATGGTCTTGTCTCCTTGATAAGAACCGTGTTGTCTGCCCGCATCCCCAATTGAATGAAGGCAACAACCCATATTTTTTCGTTTGTCTTATCTCAGGATAAATGCAACAGATGTGCCATTTGCGCAGTATTTGAGGCGAATCGGCATAAACCATGTCTCCATTTAGGTTTAAAAAACGATATTCTCTCAAGTTTTCAATATCAGCGCGCAGAACCTGTTGTAGAAATGTGAAACGTGTGGTCGAAACGAGAACAATCAAGCCGTTCTGCTGCCAGCAACTCTCATGATACATGTTGGTTCGTGCCGTGATGTAGAAACGACATTCAGACGACCGGATTTTTCAAGACGCCGATCTGTTCAATCTCAGCGTGCAGTTCATCGCCGTTTTTGAGGAACTTATTCTTCGAAGCGCCGACACCACTGGGGGTGCCGGTGGAAATAATGTCACCTGGTTCGAGTTGCACAAAGCTGGAAATGAATTCGATGATGGCGGCGACGGGGAAAATCATTTCTGCCGTCGAGGAATCCTGTTCTACGTTTCCATTGACTGACAGTTTCATTTTAAGCGTCTGAGGATCTTCGATTTCGCTGGCAGGAGTGATGCACGGTCCCATCGGACAAAACGTATCATGCCATTTTCCGTGCAGCCAGTCAAAGAAGCCGTCTTTCTCGCGCTGGGTGCGTTCCGGGTTCGGTCGGAATATTCGGTCAGAGATGTCATTGATGACGGTATAACCGGCGACGTAGTCGAGTGCCTCTGCTTCTGAGACGTCTTTACAGGCTTTGCCGATGACAATGCCCAGTTCCAGTTCCCAGTCAATATGATCGGGGGAGACTGCGGGAATTTTGACTGGCTGTCCGGGATGCGTCAGCGTTGTGGTGGGCGGTTTCATAAAGACATAGGGAAATGTTTTTTGTCGTTCCTCAGCTTTGCCGCCCCCTTCTTCGATATGTTTGGAATAGTTGCCGGCCAGCAGCAGGAGTTTGGACGGATTGGGAACGGGCACCAGCAATTCGACATCTTCAATTGGAATGGAGATTGGAAACAGTTCTTCATCCATGGACTGTTTCAGCTGTTGTTCGATGGTCAATACCGTTTCGTGTTGCGCGCCTCCGGGGAGAAATGGAAGGAGGCCAGCCTGTTCTTCTACGACGATTCCTGCCATTTCTGCAGCAGCACTCAATGGGATGATTGAGTCTTCCGAGTAGAACCCACAAGAAATCTTATTTTTAAACTGGTATCGACATAATCTCATAATTTGCAGGCTCCTGTAGGGGGAGATCGAAGTGGAGTGAACGGTTTGCGGGATGGTCGTGCTGGTTACGAGACCGGAGAAATCAATCTCCGGGCGTTGATTTCAATATTATCTTACCGTTTTTATTACGGCTAACCAATTCTCAGGTCTCCTTATGATAGCTGCTTTTGGAATCTCTTTAAACTGATGCCAATAATAGCGATGCAACACAGGGTGAGTCCTGCGATATGCGGCAGTAAATCGGTGATATCTGCACCGCGCAAAACAATCCCCCTCAGAATTTCCAGGAAATAAGTAACGGGAATAATGAACGTGAAGAGATAAATGGGAAGCGGCATCTGAGAACGCGGAAACATGAAGCCCGATAATAAAACGGAAGGCAGCATAATTAGAAACGCGAACTGAACCGCCTGCAATTGCGTGCGGGAAACGGTGGAGACCAGCATTCCCAATCCCAGGCCGCAAACCAGAAATAAGAGAGACAGAACTAATAATTCCCAGAGAGATCCATGAATGGGAACGCCAAAAAAGAAGACCATGACGGTTAACACGATCAACGTTTCGACAAAACCAATCAATGCATATGGAACCAGTTTCCCCAGCATCAAGCCGGATTTACTGACCGGAGTCACGAACAGTTGCTCCAGCGTTCCCAGTTCCCGTTCTCTGACGATTGCGAATGATGTCAGAAACAGTGTGACTAGCTGTAAAATAATCCCCACCAGACCGGGGACAAAAAAGTGCGAACTTTCCAGGTCCGGGTTGTACAACAGACGCGGCCTGACTTCGAGCGGTAGCGCCGCGGCGCCTTGGGCATCGCGGGCAGGAACCCGGGGCAGAGTCTCGGCAAACTGTTTCGCCATTTGGGTCGAGAGATTCAGCCCCAAGAGATTGGAAGCGTTCAACGCGGTTGTTGCGACCTGCGAATCGCTGCCGTCAATCAGTACCTGAACCGAGACCTGCTCTCCTCGTAGCAGGCGATCCGAATAGTCGGGGGGAATAATGACTCCGACCTTTGCTTTGCCCGACTGGAGTGCGTAATGGAAAGCATCCTCATCAAAGACGCGTTCGATAATCTGAAACGTGCGCGTATTGGCAAAGGTGTCTCTTAATTCGCGCGCACTGGAGCGTCCATCCAGGTCATAGATGACCGTCGGAATATTTTCGATTTGCGTATCAATGGCAAAACCAAAAATGATCGTCTGTAACACCGGAACAGCAAACACGAACAGAAGCGTTGCCGGTTCACGACGGACGTGCGAAAATTCTTTGACCAGAATCGCCCAGAAGCCCGCCATGAGACTTGCGCGCGTGGGAGCCGGCTTTTTCCTGATGAGCTGGTCTTCCGACACGATTTCCGATTCTGGCGACTTGGGGCTCGTCGGTTTCGGACAGACTTCTACTGGTGTCTGTGTCGACCGATCTATATCACTATGATTCAGCCCCTCTGCTCGGCTTAACGTGACAAAGACATCTTCCAGTGAGGGGGTGATCGGCCTGATCTGGGCTGTTTCCCGTTCTTCTTCAATTTGCTGGAGCAGGTCCGTTTCTGATAAACGCTGGTCTGCCAGCACATGAATGGTTTGACCGAAGAGCGTCGCGTCCTGCACGCCGTCCAATTCGCGAAAGGTGGCCAGTTTGGTGGCGGGGTCAACCGTTTCAATTTCAAAGCGGGCGGTCCCCTCTGGGGTAACACTGGGCAAATGCTTTAATTCATCCGGTTTTCCACAGACGATCAACCGTGAATCATAAATGTACCCGACATCACTACAGCGTTCGGCTTCGTCCATATAGTGTGTGGTGACGAACAGTGTGACGCCCTGCCCGGCCAGGTCAAACAGCAGGTCCCATAAATCCCGCCGTGCGACCGGATCGATGCCCGCTGTTGGTTCATCCAGAAAAAGAACCTGTGGTTCATGGATCAGGGCACAGCCCAAAGCCAGACGTTGTTTCCAGCCGCCGGACAAACTGCCGGCCAGTTGATCCAGCCGATCGCCCAGTGAGGTTAGTTCGATAATCTCCTGAAATCGCTGTTCCAGTTTCTCGGGACTGAGCCCATAGATACGACCATAAAATTCGATGTTTTCCCGTACGCTCAAATCGGAATACAGACTGAAACTCTGCGACATATAACCAATCTGGCGTTTGATTTGTTCTGCATCATGTGCGACGTCAAAGCCTAAGACGTGCGCCGATCCTCCCGTGGGCTGCAGAACCCCGCACAGCATGCGGATGATCGTTGATTTTCCGCTCCCGTTCGGGCCGAGTAAGCCGAAGATAGCACCCCGTTCAACTTCGAAGCTTACCTGGTCGACGGCGCGGAGTGAGCCAAAATTGCGTGTGAGTCGATTGAGTTGGATCACAGAGCTCATGGTCTGGTGTCCTTTTTGTCTAACCAGACATCTGCGGACATCCCTGGCCTGAGCAACTTGTCCTGACCTTCAATTCTGACTTTGATGCGAAATACCTGTTTTGAACGTTCTTCAGGAGTCTGTACGTTGCGTGGCACAAACTCGGCCTGACGTGAGACAAAAGTGACGCGTCCTTTGAAGACTTTGTCAGGGTAACTGTCAATGGTCACATCCACTTCCTGGTCGATATGAATATCCAAATGATTCTCGGGCACGTAGCAGCGCACCCATAAGTGATTCCAGTCGAGAATGGAAATGACAGGAACATTGCTGCCAACCAGGTCTCCCGGTTGTAAGGTAACCGCTTCGATTGTTCCATCCAGCGGAGAAAAGACTTTCAATTCCTGGATCTGATCATCGATGACTTGTAACGACGCTTCCGCTTTGTTCACAGCTGCTTTCGCTTGTGCGATGTCTTCGCGGCGATTTCCATTTTTCAATAATTGCCAGTCTTCTTCAGCCTGCTTTAACTTAGCGCGGGCTTCTTCAATCTCTTCTATTCGCGTTCCTTCTTTTAATAAATCAAGGGCCTTCTGTCGGACCTCTTTTCTGGCGGCGGTTGCCTGCAATTCGGTGTTCGCTGTATCCAGCTCATCTTTCGAGGCCGATTTTTTGGCAAACAGTGTCTCGATCCTCGTCTGTTTTGCTTTTGCCAGCCGGTACTCTGCATCCGCCAGTTGCAATTCTGCGACGGCAGAATCGATTTCCTGTTGTCGGGGGCCGTTCACTAATAAGGTTAACCGTGCTTTGAGTTGATCCACCTGGGCCTGAGCTTTGGCAATTTCTTCGGTTCGAAAGCCGGCCACCAGCTTTTCGTAATTAGCTTTCGCTTCGGCTAATCCGGCGACTGCTTCGGCACGTCGCTCCAGTAAGTCATACGGTTCCAGTTCAAACAGCAATTCACCTTTGGAAACCGATTGGCCTTCTTCGATCAGAACCTGTTTGACTCGCCCCCCCACGCGTGAACCGGGACGAATGTCATCTGCTTCCAGAAAGCCTGAGACCTTCAGAGGCACATATCGATTTTGACTTAGGATTAATGCGGCGATCAGCACCGCTGCTAAGACGATCAGTCCCAGAATTCTTTTCAAGTGAGTCTCCTCTTTGCTGTCAATCCAACTACTGATCCCGGTTCATCCCCAGATGAGTGGTGGGGATGTTATTGATTTATCTCAAGAGCGTTTATTTTACAGGAAACAGAAACAATACAGTAGTAAGCCCCCCTCTTTAGTGGCTCTAGTTTGTGCACGAAATTCTTTTCTTACCCTCCGGTCCTGTTTGAAATGGTTATGCCAGTGAAGTCCGGGTCAAGCTTACACTGGTTCATAATCTACAGTTGAGACTTCAGTAAATCAGAGTGCTCAAGAATCAGGCAACTTCAAACTATGACGGTGTTTCTTTGATGAATCAAAAAATAAATCCCGGTTAAACACTGAGTAAAACGATGGTCTTATCTCATTATACATTAAGCACATAGGGATATATTTCTGTTTGTCCAAGATGATGCATTTCTGCTTTGGCACATGATTCGCTTTGAGTCTAAATCACGATAATCATCAAACAGCAACATTCTCTTAAACATGTGCCCTTATAACTCCGGGCGTTCAAAGTATGTGCTCGAAACTGTTTGATGAGCATATTGTCAATCTGTTTTATAAGGAGAGATGGTGAGTGACTTCCCATCTAAGAAGAGAGGAATGAAAAGAGGCTTTACCCTAATCGAATTAATGGTGGCTATTGCATCAATAGCCGTTCTCATTGCTTTGTTGTTACCCGAGATTCAGAAGGCACAGGACGCCTCCTTGAAACACAAACAGCAAGAAGGTCCTTATTGGGTCTATCGTGAATATGAGTATGCTGGCGGCCCCGTCATTTCCGAAATTTCAGGTACCTATAAGCATTCACTCCAGGAAATTCTGGATATGTATGCGATCAATTTAAAAAAGCAACAGAAAGAAAACGCCATGGCGTTGCAGGCTGAAGAAGATTCTTACACAGAATCTGAAATGACCTCAGCGCCCGTTGATGCCCTCAAGCCGGGTGACGCTATCTGTCAGACTTGCTTTGTTGACGAAGAAGCGCCCCCCGAATTATCAACAGCAGAAAAGATCCGTAAGACAAAACGGGCTCTGAAAAACTTTAAATTGGATCTGTCTCAAAACAAGGCTTCTCTGGTTGCCCGAAGAAATGTGGCAGAAGCGATTAAGCTACTCGAACAGGATTTGAAACGGCTCCAGGCGAAGCTTTAATTTACGGAACTGTTTTCGGTTGTTGCATTTGAATCTAACTCTCCAACAAAACAGGTGGCGTTTGACTCGTTGTCATGCCTCACCTGTTTTTGTTTTTTACCCCCTGTGCTTGTCGCGAGATTCTCCTGTATCTCCCCTGTTTTGTAGATATTTCAAACTCTTAAAATCCGTCTTTTTTTGATCATGTTGCTCTTGGCACAATAAACCAGACGCGATATAAATCCGCTTCTGTTGGCTTTTGAATGAGTAAACCTCTCTCACTTCACACTACGAATTTAATTGCCCGGCAGGATATGCAATCGCATATCACATCTCAAAACCTACCAACCCATTAAAATTGATTTTTTATTCCATTCATCTTTCCTTGAATCAGCCTGGCTTTTCAAGATTGTGTGAATCTTCATGCTATGTCTCTACATAACCTGTGGTGCCATTCTCATGAAAGCTTGCGCAACTGGAATCGTGATTCTATTCAGAGTGAGATAAAGGAGCACCGAAGATGCCCATCATCGTACGGGTATGCCTGCTTAGCGCAGTGTGTTTATTTACTATGACTCAGACGGCCTGTAAGCGTGGCCCCAATGCGCAACTGCGTCAGAGCATGTACCGTTCACAACAGCTTTATGATCAAAACATGGAACTGGCAATGCAACGTGACCAGTTTCAGCAGTCTGCGAACGCACTGCAGCATGAGCGCGATCAACTGGCAATGCGCAGCCAGTCGCTGGAATCCAATTTGAACATCGCTAACAAGCGGCTGGACAATTTGAACTCCGAACGTTCTGAAATGCAGCAGCGTTATGTGAGCCTGATGAAAAAAGCAAAAGGCCAGCCGAGCCCCCTTGATGGCGAAGGCACTCGCCGCTTCCAGGAACTGGCAGACAAATATCCCGATTTCGAATTCGACCCGAATACGGGGGTCAGTAAGTTTCATTCAGACCTTCTGTTTGATTCCGGTAGTGACGTCCTGAAGCCTGCAGCGAAAGAAATTCTGAATCAGTTTGCTGCAATCATGAATGACGGCAATGCATCACGCCTGAATGTCCTGGTTGTGGGGCATACAGATGACAAACCGATCTCGAAAGCAAATACGCAACGGCGTCATCCTACAAACTGGCATTTATCCACGAACCGGGCAAACTCGGTGGTGCTTTCACTTTCCAAGTTTGGTGTGAAACAGGACCGGATGGGTTCTGCCGGATACAGTATGTTTCAGCCGGTGGTACCTAATCAGAATGATTCCGCACGGCAGAAAAATCGCCGCGTTGAAATCTTCGTACTTGCACCAGATGCCGTCGTAGCAGGTTGGGATCCGAACCCCACAATACTCCACTAGAGCGCATCACATTTTACTATAGCGTGTCTCGATCTAAGATACTCGGTCCAAATGGTCTTGGTGACGCTACAGTAAAACTGGACACAGTCTAGTCGGTATTCGGGTTCTCAAAGCGTAAGTGACTTCCCGGTAACGGCTCATCATGCGTCTGAATGGTGAGCCAGCCGGCTGAAGTAATTAACGTGGCGGTCAGTATGATCGAAAACAGTTTAGTCATGGGGCTCAGTGACCAACGTCGATCAGAACAACTGAGCCCTTGATCGGGCAGCCGTTGATCGCTTTCTTTCAGCCGCACTACCAACAGGGTGCAGAGTGCCCCGGTGATCCAGAACGAAATCTGTACCAGAAACACAGATCTTTCTGCCAGGCGAGGCAATGCTTTACTGAAATCGCCCGCGAGTGACATCCAGAGAACTAACAGGAACAGCCATTGTGCACGGCCCAGGTTCGAATCGGGAACCAATGCCAGTTTCTGACGTCTGGCTTCCCAGATTGCTGCCATGATTGCCAGTGAAAACAGCAGTCCCACGACCAGAAACCAGAAGCCGCCGGGCAGGTTCCAGAATTCTTCGGGAATCCATTTTTCTTTCTGCCATTGAATGACATTTTTGTGGAGATTCTTCCACGGCAGAATCACCAGCAGAAAAATCAGTCCAATAAAATTCATGCCGCGTGTATTGGTATCTTCTTCAGGAGCCGCGAGTATTCGTGAATCGGTTTCGTTAGAATCCATGCCGCTTAATTGCTGTTCCTGACCTGATGGCTGGGTAATCAGGCTTTGCACGCCCCACCCGATGCCGGCCCCCATGACTAGACCGAAAAACTGTTCCATCCATTTCCAGTAATCCAGACCTTGCAGCATCGGCCAGCTTCCCAGAATGGACCACTGACCGCGACCGAGCATATTGATAAAGTCGCCCAGCAGAAATCCGATCCCGCCAAACAGAAAGCCATAAGCGGACAAACGCAGTGCGGCATTGTTCTGTTCTCGTTTCAAATAGAAAACGAGTGCAACATACAGGCCGACGCATCCTGCCCAGTTATCACCGCGCGGGGGCGTCATTCTTAAACCCAGAACAGGCGTCAGAATGAAAAAACCGGCTAACCAGCCGAGTGAAAGTAACAGCAGAAACCGGCAGGGACGGTGAAAATCAGGCCGGGCACGATACAGCATCAGAAACAACAGTACGGCAGAAACTGCGGCAACCCAGTCTACATCGTAGGAGTTCCACAGTTCATGCAAATATTCTGATAGTCCACTCAAATCCATCGCCAGCCAGAAGATCCAAAGAAAGCCGAGTGGAAAAGAAAACTGTTCCAGCTCCGCGCGTTTCAGTGTGAGTGATAACGCAAGAATACCGGCCCCGATACCGCCCCAGAGGGCGCCAATTAAAAACAGGCTGGCATATCCATAGGTGACATCAATCAACTCGGAACCAGCAGTATATCCAATGACACGGCCGTAGCTCATCTGGCCGCCGAACGCCCAGCCGATCGCACCAAGAAATGCCATGATGGTGGCCCGATTCCACCAGTCGGGACGACGGGATGTAAGACAGACGGCTAACGCGACCAGGGCACCGGGAACCATCGCACCAGCCTCGTGGCCATAATTACCACGGAACCCCCAGCCAACAGACATGGCCAAGGCGGGCAGCAGGATCATACTCAACTGATGCGAATTTCGAATGAGCGCCCCCTTGTTTCAGATCCCGCTTTCAGATTCAACCAGGTATTTGAATATCGAAGTACGTTTTAATTCCACTCAAAACACTATCGACGGCTACGGAAGCCAGAATTAAGCCTCCGATCCGACTGACCACACTGGCACCGGAATCGCCGATGACTTTTTGAATCGGCCCTGCCAATAACAGGAATCCCAGGGTAATCAACAAGACGATTAACATGGTCAGTGTAGAAATCAGTTGCTGGCTGAGTTCAAAACGATGGTTGTCTGTAATTAAGACGACCGCCATCATCGCCCCCGGTGAGGCGATCGACGGAATCGCCAAAGGGAAGATGGCCTTGCTTTGATGCGCATTCACTTTGTGTGATTCTTCAATTTCTGCTTCCGGCTTGCTTTCACCAAAAATCATCGTCAGCGCAAACAGAAACAACACCATCCCGCCGGCGATCTGAAAGGCGGCCAGCGGGATCTCTAATGCGTCCAGTAATAACTGGCCTCCGAGAATAAATACAATCAAAACAATTGCCGCCGTCAGAATGGCGCGGAACGCAATCTGACGCTGCACTGCCGCACTCGTTCCGGAAGTGACGGCGATAAATACCGGGATGGATCCAATCGGATCGATGACGGCCCAGAGGTATATAAAATCCTTAAGAATATCTTCCCACATCATGCTCTGTCTCGACTTCCATTTCTATTTTTCGTTGGATTCATTCCTCGAACGATATTGAGGGTTAGGTTCCGAAGGGATTGCTGCGTGAACCTGCTTCTGCCAGTCATGCAGCGCCGTCGCTAATTGTTTTGCTTTCTCAGGATGGCTGTCTGCCAGATTCATCGTTTCGCTGATATCGAGTCGCGTATTATAGAGTTCCCGATGTCCGTCTTCAAAGAACTCCAGCAACTTCCAGTCGCCTTGTCGGATCACCGAAACTGGTGTGGTCCGAAAACGTTGTTGCATGCCTTTGTATTTTTGCAGATAAGCGGGAAAGTGCCAGAACAACGAACGGGGTTTCAATTGACTTTGTGGATCTTTCAGTAGGGGAACCAGGCTAGTGCCGTCCAATACATAGTCCTTCGGATGGGGTGTTCCCGTCATTTCCAACAGAGTGGGATAAAGATCCACGTTGATGACTGGTTCCTCACTGGCGCTATTCGCTTTGGTTACCCTTGGCCACTTCACGACCAGGGGAACGCGAATGCCTCCTTCATACAACATGCCTTTGGAACCGCGTAACGGTTGCATGTTGGTTGCTGGTCCGTAGCCACCGTTATCAGAGGTGAAAATGATGATAGTGTTCTGCTCCAGCTGTTGCGCTTTCAACGTTTCCAAAACGCGACCGATACTTTCATCCATGCTTTTGATCATCGCGGCATACGTTGCATGCTGATGCAGTTTTCCTGGCGGCTTGGATTGGAAATATTCGACGTCCGCCTGTTTGGCCTGCAGCGGCGTATGCACGGCGTAATGTGTCAGATACAGAAAGAAGGGAGTCTTTGCTTTGGCTTTGATGAATTCACAGGCTTCATCGGTCAGGCGATCGGTGAGATACTCGCCTTGCTTTCCGTCAGCGAGTTGCGGGTTTTTATAAGGACTGAAGTAACCGCCGCGAGGGCTGCCCGTCCGGTTGCCGGCGATATTGACTTGAAAGCCTTGCGAGAGCGGCGTCTGTCCCAGATGCCATTTCCCGACACTGGCACAACGATAGCCGGCCTGGGAAAGTGTGTCAGCAATCGTGATGATTTTATCGTCCAGTACCGTTTTGTTTTTGGCAGGGACCAGCTTTCGATAACGGTCATTGCCGCGTGCAGGATCTCCGACTGTATAGACGCCATGCCGGGGTGTGTACTGGCCTGACATCAGGCAGGCACGACTGGGCGCACAATTGGGTGCTGCTGAGTACGCGGATGAAAACCGCATCGATTCTTGTGCCAGACGATCAATGTGCGGCGTCTCAAAGAAATCACTGCCCATATAGCCGACATCTCTCCAGCCCAGATCATCGATAAAGAACAGCACGACATTCGGTCTGTCGGTCGAGGCGACAGCCGGAGTCAGATTCCAACAGAACAGTAAGGCGAGAACCAGGAAACGGCGCATCTTGTTCCCTTCCACAGAGAAAATGAGTGGTTTTTCTTCAGACGATTGTTTACGATGAAACGTAGCGTTTATTCTAGACTCCTACCTGCCCCCTGTCATTCCAGTGAGTTAATTGATGTTCAGAATCGTGCATATTCTCTCTATCGTACTTTTTTCCGTTTCCGTTTCGAGTACTATCTTTGCGGCGGAGACCGGTGAATTCAAAGTCGGTCTGGCTTCCGTGGAAATCACGCCGCCCGTCGGCTATCCGCTGAGCGGCTATTATCACGAACGAAAAAATACGGGCGCACTTGACCCGCTACACGCCAAGGCGATGGTTTTTTCACAAGATGAGACCCGACTGGCTGTCATCGCCTGCGACATACTGGGCATCTCGGCAGATCTGGCAGGACTGGTTCGCGACCGGATTGAAGCTCAAACCGGAATTCCCGGCGAACAGGTTCTCATCTGCGGCACGCACACGCATACTGGCCCCGATTATGCCAGAGATCTCTGCCGCTTTATTCTTTCGCAGCAGGGTAAAACACCAGAGACGAAACCGACCTCTTATCCGGCAGCGCTGGTGGAAGCGATTGCCCAGTCGGCCGTAGATGCGAGTCTAAATCTGCAGCCACTCCAGTTGTCAACCGGTTCCGGTGAAGAAACAAACGTGGCCTTTAATCGCCGGTTCGTCATGAAAGACGGAACCATCAGCACCTGGGCCAACTTTCGAAACAAGAACGTCGTGCGTTCTGCAGGGCCCATTGATCCGGAGCTGGACATTCTGATGTTTCGTTCTCCAGAAGGAAAACCGGTGGGTGCTTTGAGTGTCTATGCCCTGCACTTGGATACGACGGGCGGAGACAAATGCAGTGCCGACTTTCCCGCCTATCTGGAACGTATGTTGAAATCGGAACTGAATCCCAAATTCCTTTCCGCCTTCGGTGCGGGAACCTGCGGCGATATCAACCATGTCAATCCGCGCGTGAAGGAACGTAATCGTCCCGATTTTATCGGCAGCCAGTTAGGCAAAACGTTTCTGACGGCGATGAAAGACTTGCAGCCAGTCAAACCGGATCTGGCCTTTGGACGGTCTGTGCTGCAGATTCCGATGCAGTCATATTCCAGTGAAGATTTAGCAGAAGCGCGGACCACAATTAAACGCATTGAAAATAACGAGAAGATTCCGACGCTGGAAAAAGTCAAAGCGTTTAAAATCATTTATCTGGATCTGCTGCAACAGGGTTCAATAGAATCGTTGTTTACCGATCCTCAACGAAAACCTTCCGTGAGTCTTGCCGGAGCGGGGAAAACGATTCCGATTGAAATCCAGGTCTTCCAGATTGGTGAAGACACGGCCATCGTCGGATTGCCGGGCGAGGTCTTTGTTGACCTGGGATTGACGATCAAACGTCTTTCTCCGTATCGCCAGACGATGGTCATCGAACTCTCCAACAGTAATGATCCGGTTTATATACCGACCCGACTCTCTTATCAAGGAGGCGGCTACGAGCCGATGAATTCGGTCATTCAGCCGGGAGGGGGCGAAGAAATGGTGGCAGAAACCATCCGCTTACTCCGTGAAGTGAAATCCAAATAGTCGGGGACACTCCCTCAAAGGAATCGTATCGTGAAGAAAATCAAAGTCGGGCAGATTGGCGTCGGTCATCCGCATGCGGGCGGAAAAATGCAGGCCTTTCGCAAGTCGGATGAATACGAAGTTGTGGGGGTGGTCGAACCTGATCCGAATTTACGTAAGTACGCAGAATCGACGGGCATTTATCAGGGGCTCCCTTTTCTGACGCAGGAACAACTGCTGAATATCGACGGCCTGCAGGCCGTCGCGGTAGAAACACTGGTGCCCGATCTATTGACCACAGCCGAAACCTGCATCGCCGCAGGCAAGCACATTCACCTGGATAAACCAGCGGGACTCTCGTTGCCGCACTTCAAACGGATTCTGGATCAGGCCGCACAAAAACATCTGCTACTGCAGATGGGATACATGTATCGCTACAACCCGGGAATGGTGCTGCTGCGCGACCTGCTGAAAAAAGGCTGGCTCGGCGAGCCGTTTGAGGTGCATACCGTGATCAGTAAAAAAATGGACGCCGCCAGCCGCACGAAACTGGAACCTCAGCCGGGAGGCATGATGTTTGAACTGGGTTGCCATGTGATTGATCTGGTGGTCCAGATTCTCGGCAGGCCGGAACAAGTTACCGCATTCTCACAGCATGCATCCGAGATTGACGACACGTTACAGGATAACATGCTGGCGATCTTCAGCTATCCCAAAGCACTGGCGACAGTTAAATCCAGTTGCAATGAAGTCAACGGCTTTGATCGCAGACACATTGTCGTGTGTGGCTCAGAAGGCACTTTTCATCTGCAACCATTCGGCAGGCCGGCTGCCAGTTTAACCCTGTCCAACGCGAAAGGAAAATTCCGCAAAGGACAGCAGGACATCAAATTTGACGGCTACACGCGCTACACTGACGACGTGGCCGATATGGCGCGGATCATCCGCCGCGAAAAGGATATCGACTTTTCGTACGATCACGACTATCACGTACAGGAAACGGTCCTCAAAGCAGCAGGCTTACCCGTAACCTAAAACAGGGCGTTCGCTGACTTCACACTAATCCTGTTTGAGTTGCCCGTAGGCATGTTGTGCCGAGGCGATGAAGGAAACCGTTTCGTCTGTCTGCAGCAGGCGTTGGACTTCGGCTTCATCTTCGAGCGGAATAATAAACAGGTCTTCGACATCGTCGCTGCTGGCTTTGCTCAGCAGGCAGATCAGAGCCCAGTCCCCGGTGAGCGCCATCTGGGTGGCTGCCACGAGATCGCCGGGCTGTTTATCGCGCAGTGGCTTGATCGCATCCAGGGGTTCATGGCAGCTGGAAAGAATCTGCATGCCTTCGCCGAATTCGGCTTCGATTTGCGTCAGCAGGACAACGCGACCATCCTGCGTGACGAGGTTACGAGCTGTTTCCAGAACTCGGCCTAACTGATTCCATTGGTGCCCTGCCGGGCCATTTTCAACGGCAAGTACGACCATTTCCGATTTGTATTCCGGTTCCAATTTCCAAGACTGATCCAGAAGCTCTTTTGCTTTTCGGAAGGAGGCTTCCAGACTGCCAAAACAGATTTCGGAAATCTGTAACCCACCCGCGGGGATGACCTGCAGGCTATATTGCAAGCCCAGCATCCAGCCCACTTCATCAATGAGCTGACGCAGAGGACGGCTCTCTTTGGGAGTGAGTTCCCGGTGTGATTGCCCTCGGCTTTTGACGATGGCTTCCTGTGAAGAAAAGCCGGGATAGATGGAACTGCCTCCCCCGGCATAGCCAATCAGCGGATCGAAGCTCACCAGTTCAATCGGCAGGATGAAGTCGGCTTCGAGTAAATGTTTCGAGAGATAAATCCGCTCGCCTCCGGCTGAGGTCCCCAGGTAGCCGAGGGACTCCTGACTCTTTGGATCGTGAATGACCCACTGTGCCTGCTCCTGGAGTTCTTTAGTGATGGCGACTTTTAATTTCTGATGCAGTTCCGGATCGCCGGATTGTGTCTGCAGAATGGTGACGTCGCCGGCTTCAATGCCACAGTCAGAGAGAAACTCCCAGACGGCATTGATGATTTCGCTGACAGCGGGAACCTGGAAATCAACGGCGATGGTGAGTTTATCTCCCGGGACGACAGCTAAATCCAACGGGGGAAGTTCCAGAGGGTTTTTCAGCACCTGCTCTGTTGACTGTAATACGTCTGCTAACGCCTCTGGTGCCTGATGATACCAGATCAGCCGCTCCGGATCGATTTCACAACGAAATTCTCCGGTAAAGCCGTAGTTCAATTCGATTTTGACAGTTTCCGTAGTCGACACAACAATATCCTGCGGTACTCAATAGCTGCTCACAATAGTCCATGACGGGTAGAAGTTTTGCTGATTTTGCTACTGATTTGAGTGAAAAGTAATTCAACACCGAAATGTTAGCGGTTTAGACGTGAATTCTACAGGATATCTGATCACAATATTAGAATATCATTCTAGAAAGCAGCGATGTGCCGGTTTCTATTTACAGGCAGAAGCGACGATTCCGGTCAGCTTGTCTGCCAGTATTGAAGGCCAGCGCGTTCTCTCCGGAAAGGGCACCATGAACGAAGACGATCAATTGATGATTCGCATTCAAAGTGGTGAGCTGCGCGCCTTTGATGAGATGGTAGAAAAATATCAGGGTCCTTTGATCGGCTTTTTTTTCCGGAATACGCGTGATTCCCAGCTGTCCGAAGACCTTTCACAGGAAACTCTGCTGCGGGTTTACAATCAATCCTGGGACTATCTGCCTCAAGGGCGATTTCGTGGCTGGATGTACCGTGTGGCGCGAAATCTGTTGATCGACAATATCCGCCGTCGATCACACGATGCACTGATCAAGGCCTATACCGGTAAAAAAGCGGATGAAGACGATTCGTTGAATCGGTTGGCCAGTGAAGTCGTATCGCCGGAAGAGAAAGCCAATATCAAAGAACTGGCATTGATTGTGGACGAGCTGCTGGGAACAATTCCGGAAGATCAGCGTTTAACCTTTACCCTGCACCATTATTCCGAATTGACACTGAACGAAGTCGCGGAGGTCATGGAGACCAATCTGGCGACTGCGAAAAGTCGTTTAAGGCTGGCCCGAGAGAAATTACGAGAAAAATTGAAGTTACTGGGAGTGACGGGCTCACAGCAGAATTAGTCAAGATACTTTAATTATTGAGATCTCAAGAAATAAATGAACCCGACATTCGCGAATTGCGTTGACTCAACCCAGGGCCTTCGAATTCGCGTTCTTTTCATGAACCATTTACTACAGTACGGAGAAGAGGGGAATGAGCTATTTCAGTCGGCTCACTGACATTGTTACCTGTAATCTGACTCATTTACTTGATAATGCCGCTGATCCCGTCAAAGAGATCGAGCAGATTATTGCCGAGATGAATGAAGGCCTCGCAGGCGCCAATCGAAGTGTCAAAACAGCTAAGGCGAATGAACAGGCAATCCAGAAAGAACTGCAAGAGCATCAGGAGCAGGTCTTTCATTGGAAAGAGGCCGCGAAGAATTCGCTCGCCATGGGGGATGAAACCGAAGCACGCAATTCGCTGGTTCGCAAACAGGAAATCGAAGACTTGATGGCGGGACTTGAACAGCAACATCAGGCTGCGGTTGCGACTTGCGAACATTTGACGACCACCTTGCATGCCTTGCAGGCACGATTGGCAGAAGCAAAGCGCAAGCAGCTGGAATTAACGGAAAAAGCAGGACTGACAGAAACTTCCGCACAAGCCACCCCGGAAACTTCTGACGAAGCCCCTTCACTGACTTCTTCCCGCTCTGAAGAGATCGAATCCGAATTAGCCGCATTGAAGCGTGAACTGGGCCAATAAATGTCCGGTTCATCACGGTCTGAAGTCGTACCAAGTGGCAAGCTTGCCCCTCGTTGAGCAAGTGCATGAGGCGGATTCGCTATAACCTGTTTAATCGATCTGTCTTAGGTAATTGGAACCTGTCAAAAGTGGACATATGGTTCGGCTAGGAATTGTTGTGGAAGAACGATCGATTCGTCAAGAAGGTACTTGCAACAGACCGGTTCTAATTTAGAATAAAAATAGATAAATAAAGGGGTTCGGAAAACTTCTTGATCATAAATTCTGGTTCTTGCCAGGATTCATTAAGAAGTGGTTGATGTCGCTGACATTATTAAAAGAACCCGTAAGTTCTTCGCAAAGGCGTTCGTCTACTCAATTTCAGGGTTGATACCACTGAAATTTCGCAGTCCAGCGTCCGATGACGATAAACACATCCTCAATTCTTAATTTACATCATTGATGTCGGAGTCGTGCCACAATGGCCAAAAAATATCTGAACCTCGAAGAAGCAGCAGCAGAGCTGGGAATGGAAAAAGACGAATTAAACCGCTTGAGAGAAGCAGGTGATATTCGCGGGTTTGCAGATCGGGGTGCATGGAAATTTCGCATGGAAGACATCGAGGAATTAGGTCGTTCTCGTCAGGCTGATTCCGATCCTGCCATTCCTCTGTTTTCTGAAGACGATGATGACGACGACTTGTTCGGTTCTGCGATCCTCGAAGGGGATGAACTGGATGAAGGAAATGGAAGTGTCATTGATGAAGATGAAGTCGGCGAGCAGGCCACTGTGATTCGGGGTAGTGTCCATGATGACGATGATGAACCCGTGGAACTGAGTAGTTCCGACAGTGACGTGCGTCTGGTCGTTGATGATGGTGATGACCTGACTCTGGACAGCGAACCAGAGTTGGTAGCCGTCGGAGAAGATTCCGACAGCGATGTGCGTCTAACAGACGATTCCAGCATTGACATGGGCAGTGACAGCGATGTGAAACTGGTCGATGCTGATTCAGAACCTGAATTTGATATGCTTGATCTGGATTCCGGCAGTGACAGTGATGTGAAACTGGTAGCCGATGATTCCAATATCGCAGGCAGCGAAAGTGATGTGGCTTTAATCGCTGATGAAGACTTTGATCTCGGTAGTGACAGCGATGTCGCTCTGGTTTCTGATGAAGCAAACGACTCTTCCATTCTGGCAGAAGACAGCGGCATCTCTCTGGCATCGGACAGTGGAATCTCACTCGCCGGCCCGTTGGACAGTGGTATTTCACTGGAAGGAGCTGACGAAAGTGGCATCTCTCTGGTGGATGATGACGAAAGCGGGATTTCTCTGGAGGACGACACGGGCAGTGATATTTCCATCACCGCCGACAGTGGAATTTCTCTGGAGCCGTTTGATGTAGAAGACGTCGATAAGACCGCTCCCATGATGTCTACAGATAAAGATGCGACTCTGGAAATTCCGTCTTTAGACGATGATGAAGACAGCAGTTTTGACCTGTCCGATTCGAGCGCCGATACGAGCGTATTAATGCTGGGCGACGACGATGATATGGAAGGCTCATCGGGTTCAGTCATTCTGGATTCCGACGACGAAGACAGCGAGTCTGCCATGTTCGAGGATGACGATGATTTCGCCAGCGACGATGCCATCTCGGATGTCTTTGATGAAGACGACGATGACTTCGACGATATTTACGATGCAGACGACGATGACTTCGATGACTCGTTCCAGAGTGGCGAAAGCCATGCCGAATTTGTTGCACCAGCGGCCTTTGGTGGTCGTGGTGCGGCAGCGATGACAGCACCGGAACCAGAGTGGGGCGCTGGCACCTTTGCTGCACTGGGGATTTCCACTTTGCTGATGGTGATTTGCTCGATCATGATGTACGACCTGATCCGTACCATGTGGCATTATGACGATCCCTCCAGCGTCAGCTCCATGTTTCTGGATACCTTCGGCGGTTTGTTCTAGAGCCTCAAGATCAACATCAAGAAATTTCAAACGCGATACACTCCTATAAAAGTGTGTCGCGTTTTTTTGCGCGTTGTCCCATTTCATATGCGGGACTGTGTTCTTTTTTCAAGTTCTCACCAGATGAAGGGATGGGAGTAAGGATTCATGTGGCCTGCGTCTATATAATAGAATTCTTGAAACGTGTTATCTTCCTGTTCTCTGCTTTTAATTCTGGTGAAAGATCATGCATTTGAAATCGCTCTGTTTCCTCGTGTTATTGACTCTGGTTTTTGTCAGCCCGCTTCAGGCTGAAGGAAAACGGCCGCTCCGTTATTCGGATCCCAAGCCACAGGAATACAAGTTGACGGCCCGTGCCAGTGAAATTGATCCGAGAACAAAAGAGCATCCAGAGATTGACTTTGTTTTTGAAGCGAAAGGGAAAGTCCAGGATCTGGAACACGCGGTCGTGGATACCCGCGTCAAGCCGCGAGGCAAACTGGTGATCTGGTTGATGGGATATAACAGCCGGCTCTTCGATCGGCTCTCCAGTTACGGCCTGCATGCCATTCAAGTGCATTACGCCAACCGCTGGTTCTCTAAAATATGTCGGGAACAGCCTGTGGGAGAAACGTGCCGGGGTAACGTGCGTCTGGAAGCAGCAACCGGAGAAAATTTCAGTAATCAGGTGGAGATTTCCAAACCGGATGGCATGAAAGAACGCGCGTTGCAGTTTGTGAAATGGCTGGCGAAAAACAATCCACAAGGCAAATGGGATTATTATCTGACGCCGGATGGGAAAGACCTTCGCTGGGAAGATGTGATTATGGCGGGCAGTTCTCACGGCTCGACGACCGCAGCCCGCTTTGCCAAACATCAAAAGGTCGGCCGTGTGGTTATGTTTTGTGGTCCACGGGATCAACTACAGAACTGGCAGTCGCTCCCTTCCGCGACACCTGAAAATCGCTACTTCGGTTTTTCGCATGTTTTAGATGGCGGCTGGACCGCAGATCATTACTGCCGTTCGTGGGAACTGATTGGGCTGCATGAATTTGGTCCGATCGTCAATGTCGATAAAGCAAAGCCCCCTTATGGAAATACACGGCGGTTGATCACGGACTTTGATGTGAAACAGAATACCCGCCGCGCCCATTCCTCCGTCGTTCCCGGCGGTAATGCCGGCAAAGATGCCAAGGGCAACTACATTCACGAAGATGTCTGGAAGTATCTCTTCACGCACCCGATCGAAAAAACAGGCAAACCCGTCCCCCTGGATCCGGGGTGTAATAAGAATCAACGGGATAGTTAACAGGCTATGATTCAATCGGTCATTTTTGATTTGTATGGAACACTCATTCATTTGGAGCGGGATACCAAACCATTTCTTCATTTGGCCCAAAGAAACAGGGGGATCAATACTCGCAAGGCCATTAGGCTGGCTATGACCACTGACTGTTTTACGCTGGATCAATTCACAGAGATGATAAGCCTGGACCAGCAGGAAGATTTGACCACGCTGTTAAAACAACTGCAGGAAGATTTGGAATCAGCTGTTTTGTTTTCAGATACGATCTCGACACTGGAGGCTTTGAAGATACGCAATATTCAGACGGCTGTCATTTCTAATCTTGCCACGCCTTATAAATACCCCTTCTTCAAACATCATCTGGGACAGTTTTTTGACGTGATTGTTTTTTCCTGCGACTGTGGTTTGATTAAACCAGATCCCGAGATCTATCAGATCACACTAAACATGCTAAAAGCTTTGCCACAACAAACGTTGATGGTCGGGGACAGTCTGAAATCAGATGTAGAAGGTCCGGCCCGATTAGGAATTCAGGGCTATCAACTGGTTCGCTCCAGAAAAACGAATTTGGCTCCAACAGAAATTTCTTCTTTGGATGCAATTTTGGAAAAGGTATGAAGAAGTTTCCTCTTTGTTTCATTTCGTTTTAAATGGAAGTAAAGCTCTCAAGCGAAGGGTAATCGTCCCCAGACTTGTACGACGCGGGGGACTCCTGTCAGGGTTCGTTCGTCGTCGGCGTAGTCGTTAAGCTCTCTGACAATCTGAGTGATTTCTTCAGTCGTCGCAAGCTCATCTGCCAGGACAGCGTCAGCGATGTTTTCCATCGTCAGGCCATTGAGCCGCTTCACGTCGCCGGTCAGTCCGGTTGGTTGAACGACCGAGACCTGGATTGCTTCCAGGCCGCATTCTTTCATCAGCAGTGGCAGGCGTTGTCCCATATTCGGGTCGCCTCCTCTGTTTCGCACCACTGCGCAGAAGAGGTTATAAAATCTTTGGAAGGCCGGCGATTCCGGCCAGGCAAACGAACCACTGATGTCGATATCTTCCAGAGCGAGAATGCCGCCGGGACGCAGTTGGCGTAAGAACGATTTAACCGCACCGACCGGGTCACTGAGGTGGGTTAGCAGAAATCGCGAATAGACAACGTCAAATTCAGGAGCCCCCAGTGCTTCACAAAGGTCTGACAAACGAAACTCGATATTGTTGATGGATGCTTCCCGGGATTCCTCGCGGGCGATCTCGAGTTTCGTGGCATCGATATCCGTTCCCACCGCTTTGCCCGCTGGTGCGACGCGGCTGGCAAGCTCTCGGGTGACATCACCGCCGCCACAACCGACGTCCAGGCATGTCTGTCCGTCCGTCAGTTCCAGACGATTGAGCAGCGTTCCCGTACTTTCATGCATTACGCGAGCCAAAATTCGCAATCGCTCCCGGCCTTCGATCCCGCCTCGAATCACATACTGTTTCGAATTGCCCATCAATGTCTCCTGAGAATTTATAATCCGTCTGTTTCCGTTTATTTGACCAGGTATTCGAAATACGAACATATTGGGAATAACGTATTAAACAGTCGAATATCACAGCTTGTTAAGAACATCGCTGTTCCATAATAGAGATTCCGGAAAATCCCTTTAATAAAACCGATTTCTGCTGCAGTTGCACCGGAATTGCTCTCTCTGCCTTGTTTCTCAGTACGAACCTGCACGAACAGTGGTGTTTCTCTCTAATCCATTACGACGATTACCGTCGAGCATGAAAAGAAAATTCGCGTTAAAACGCTTTTGATAAATCAAAAACGAGAAAAATATGGAAAAAGTAGATTTTCCCTGTAGCGTCACCCCCCCTCACTGGAATGAAGTAAGAAGGGCTCACCGATTCATCAAAGATTAACCAGATGCAGATTAGAAATTGAAAATGATCCGATGAACGAAGTCGTTGTTAACAACGTGTTTTTTCAGCAACTGTTGCAGCACCAGGGGCCACTTCATGCGTATGTCCTTTCTCTGATTGGAAATACGACGGATGCACGTGATTTGCTGCAGGATATCAACCAATGTCTGCTGGAAAAGCGAGATAGTTTTACTCCCGGTACCAATTTCCTTGCCTGGTCACGTAAGGTCGCATTTTACAAAATTCAATCGTACTGGCGTGATAAAAAGCGAAGCCGGCTGTTGTTCGATGATGAGTTGCTCGACAGCATGTCTGAAACAATTGAGAGCATGCCCGATCTTTTCAATGATCAGATCGAAGCCTTGCGTTCCTGTATTACGTTACTGCCTGATGACAAACAGACCATGATGAAGCAGCGATATGGCCAATTCATGCCCCTCAAAAATATAGCCAGCTATTGGGGAAAGTCAGAAAAAGCGATTGGTGTGATGTTGTTGAGGATCAGGCTGCGACTTCAGGATTGCATCCAAAAAACAATCGCAGCAAGGTCTCGCATCTGATGATCAGAGAACTTTCAGCTCAATGGGAAGACCCGCTCCCGAAACTGGTGGCGCTCTATTTTGACAACCAGTTGGATGAAGCAAAGCTCAGTCTGCTTCAGGATCGTTTGAAATCAGATCCGGAAGCCAGAATTTTCTTTGCCCAGTTTTCGGTGTTACAAGCGCAGTTAGAATGGGTTTATACAGACAGTCCTGACTCACAGGAACCGACACATCTGGCAGCATCGATCCAGGTTTCCAACCGAAACTGGAGTCAGATTCTTTATGCCCTCACTTGTGTCTGTCTCGTATTGGGGGGGCTGTTGTTTGTACATCTGACATCACCCGTTGCGCACGTCATTCCTTTGCAGGACAGTCATTGGAAATCCGGTCCCATCACTCAGGAAGAGCCTTTATTGTCTGGTTCGTATCGGCATCTGCTCCGGGGCGAAATCGAAATCCGCTTTGGGTCAGGCTCCATCGTTCATGTGAAAGCGCCCGCTCTGTTTACTACCAGCGGATCGAACGAGATTTCTCTTGAAGAGGGAATGTTAGTTGCCGACATCCCCGAAGCGGGACACGGTTTTACGGTGGAGACCCATGCCGGCCGAATCATTGATCTGGGCACCTCGTTTTCAGTCAATGTTGGTGCAGAGCAAAATACCGACGTGAAAGTCTATCGTGGGAAGGTGCAGGTCGGCAGCGGCACGACCGATGGATCAACGCATGAAATTCGGGCAAATGAAGCAGTAAGGATTGATTCGGTCACCAGAAAAATACAAACACAAAACTATTCCAGCAGCGATTTTATTCCCCTGATCTCACGAGATTATCCAGTTCTCAGCTTTTCGGAATCGGTCGTCTTTCAGGAACACCTGCCAGCTGCGATTGCCCGGGGCACGTTTCAGGTACTGGAACGAGATGAAACCGTATTTCTGTTTCCGGAAAAACGCGATGTGCAACTGGATTCTGATCTCAAGGTCTCGATCTCTCAACCCGGCAGCTATTGGTCTTACGACCAGATCGAAAAAGAATCGGACCTCATTTCGCGTGGCATGAAAGTGGATTGCTACCGTGTGTACTATGATCCCGCCAGTAACCAGGACGACATGATGCCGGTCGCCGGCGAAATCGTTTTCAAGCAACCCGTACTAGGCATTATCACGACGAATCAAATGTTGGAAGCATCGGATGAGTATCTGAATCCAATGTTTCATCAATTTCCAGGCCAGAAGATTAAGCATCAGGAAATCGAAACCAGGCTCTCCAAGGACGGAACCAGACAGGATGTCATTGTACTTTCACCAGATCGAAAAAAACTGTCTTTTCAGTTGTTCACGGGGACGACTTATGTTGACGAATTTCGAGTGCTGGTAGCGTCCCCTTGAATATTTTTATCAGAAAGCGTTCTCCAAATCATTGAACTTTCGGAATGGTACACCTTGTTCTCAAGCTGATACCTGAATCGAACTCAAGCAACGTCATTATTCATAAGAATAGAAGGAGAGAATCATGCAACAGTCACCACCAGGAAACCGGATTCGTGGTTTCACGCTCATTGAGTTACTCGTTGTGATTGCCATTATCGCGATCTTAATTGCCTTGCTGCTGCCCGCCGTCCAGCAGGCGCGCGAAGCGGCCCGTCGCTCACAATGTAAGAATAATTTGAAACAGTTTGGTCTGGCAATGCATAATTATTCAGAGACCTATCGCATGTTGCCTTGCCTGAAAGGAGGCGCGGGGGGCGATGTCACGGGAGCCGGCCTGGTAGATACCGGGACCGGCAATCGCAGCTGGATGAGTGGGATTGTTTTCCTGTTGCCTTTCCTTGACCAGGCAAATCTCTGGAACGAAATTTCTTCTCTGCCCAGTCAGGGCGGCCGCCCCAATAGTGCGGCTACGTTTCCACAACCGCATCTGGACATCATGCTCTGCCCTTCTTCCCCCGTTCCTCCACGTGCAGAAGGGGGACTGGCGCCACGCAGCTACTGCCTGAGTGTGGGAGACACCATTAACGATAACATTTCCTCGAAGAATCCACGTGGACCTTTTGGTTGGTTGTCCGATACTCGCATGCGCGACTTTGTGGACGGAACCAGTAATACGATTCTGATGGCAGAACGGGAACTGGGAGGAACCGGTTCCTATCTGGGGCGTGTCGCAGCTAATATCTCCAACCTGGATACAAACCCGTCTGCCTGTCTGGCAACGGTAACAGGGAATTCCTACAACGTCACGATGGACAGCCACCGTATGGGGCAACGCTGGGCCATTGGCTACCCGTTCTACTCTGGTATCACAACTGTTCTGGCCCCCAACAGTCCATCCTGTTCTTCCAGTGGCCATCAGGGATGGGGCATCTACTCTGCCAGCAGTCTGCATACAGGCGGTTGTCACGTATTGATGGGGGATGGTGCGGTCCGGTTCGTTAGCGAAAATATCGATACCGGCAATACGAGCGCCGCTCAGGCTACGACTGGCAAGAGCCCTTATGGTGTCTGGGGGGCATTGGGCAGCATGATGGGGGGTGAAACCATCGGCGAATTTTAGTGAATGATTTTTAGCTCTGAGACAAAGGAACTACTATGAAAAAAACATTTTTGATGCTGATTTGTCTTTGTGGAATCACAGGTTTGGCGACTGGTTGCGGAGACGATTCTGGTCCAAAGGATATGCCGAAAGAGACGACTCCAGAACCAGATGATACGACCTTACTGGATTCCAGTTTCTCAAAAGACTATTGTTGAAGCAGGAACCTGCCAATCGAAAACGTCTGTCTTAATTAAGAAGACAGACGTTTTCATTTGCGCTGTACACAGACTAGATCTCGCTGACGACTTCATCTCGATCGAAGGTGCACATATCGATCAGAGTGTCGGAGTCAATGTTTTCGCTGATAAATCCGGCGTGCCCATCTGCGTATAGAAAGTGACAACCGCCCACATGCATACTGGAATAGGCTCTGTTATGCGGGCCATTAATTAAAAAGTTGGTTGAAGGTGTCGCAGAGTTATTTGCTGTATTCCGAATCTCACCACAGGTCGAAAAGGTATCGACATTATTACTGCCGTTGCTGAATCCACCAATCCAGATTCCACCCACTTTGCTGCCTTTTGTATGCCGCTCCCCTACCATCAATGTCGTGCTGGTACCGTCGCTGATATCTTTGATTAATACGCTCTTATTCCAAGTGCCCAAAATTCCTTGTCTCATGCGGGCGGTTGTTCCTCCACCAAAATCGGACAGACGGCGGGAGCCACGCAGTCCCAGGTAATTCGATTTACCAACCCCCTCTGTTTTCGTGGAAGAAGTATTGGGATCGACAACCTTCCAGCTGTCCTTATTAATTAATTTACCTGCATCAGAGGGACAGACAAAAGCGGGCAGTCCGGTTTTGGCAGCCGGCTCATTGAGATTACTGGCAGAGCCGCCTCCTGTCATCCATGCCTGATTGACATTGATTTTATTGTAAAGCGGCCCCTGATCCAGGTAAGGCAGGATCATCGTGCCCCAGCCTAACAGATTGTTCCAGTCGGGTTTAGAACCTAAACGGATAATACCGGAAGGAAAAGTACGATGGGAACCATGGTAATTATGCAGAGCCAGTCCAATCTGTTTCAGATTATTCTTACACTGGGAACGTCGTGCTGCCTCTCGTGCCTGTTGCACCGCCGGCAGTAATAATGCAATCAGAATGGCAATGATCGCAATGACCACAAGTAGCTCGATCAGGGTAAAACCTGATCTTCGAAAAGAATTTCGTTTCATCTTGGCTCTCCTTTGTTCGTGCATGGTTTGTTAGCGGTATTTGTGATCCCATTCACAGCCCGCAGAATCAAAGTGTCCTCAATGTAAACGGGCCTCTTCAGAAAACAATAACTCTTTTGACGATTTCAAGTGTTTACTGTTAATCAAGTAACTTAAAAAAAATGCCGTTTCTCAACTGGAAAACACACTTTTTATCGTGGCTGTCTGGAGGGAAACACAGCCCCAGAGCGGTTACCGGTTTTACACGAAGTCCTATTTCACGCGTCGACAAGGAGTTAACAGCAGACAGAATATGAATCACGCTCAGAAGCCTTGTATAAGACAGAGAGGGAGCGGGGATCAGGAAGGAAAAGGAGAGTATTCCTCAATCAGGGATAGGCCTCCTGCAGTCAGACTGTTTCAGGAGAGGAAGACGAGACGCTCACCAAATACAAAAAGGGCGGCTGATCTAAGATCAACCGCCCTTCTGCAGTTTCAATTTTCAGTTGCTGAAAACTCTTCTGGCTTCGCTTTGACTAGTTGCTGACACAAGTCTTAGGAGCAGGAGCAGTGCATGTCTTTGGCGCGGGGCAGCAGACAGTCACTGGTACTTTCCGACAAACTTGTCTCGGCACACATCGTGTTTTAGTAACACATACCGTTCGTGGTACACATTTTCTTTTAGTTACATACCGTGTGCAGCAAACCTGCTGACAGGTGGTGTAAGGAACTTTACGAGTACAGGTTTTTTGCTCATAGCTGCAGGTGGTGTAAGGAACCTTGCGGGTCCGACATTCTGAAACCATGGTGCAAGTGGTGTAAGGAACCTGTTTTGTTACGCATTCTTCTTTCCAGCAGCAAGTAGTGTAAGGAACCTTGCGGGTGCGGCACTCACGTACCATCTTGCAGGTGGTGTAAGGAACCTTCTTGGTTCGTGTTTCACATTCGTAACGAACGCAAGTGTAAGGGACTCGCTTGGTAATGGTGCAGGGAACTCGCTCACATACTGTGTAAGGAACCCGTTCTTGGACGCACTCACGTTTGTAGGTTGTGCAGCAGACTTTTCGGGTGACCGTCTTGGGGCACCAGATCCGTCGGCAGATCGTTGTGCCGGGGCACTGTACTTTGACTGTTTTGCAGCAACCGGGTTTGTAGATCGGGCAGCATGAGCTGCAATCGTATTCCCAGGTTCCAGGCTCACAGACACATTTTTCCACAACCGGACCGGGGCAATGTTCGGTTGTTGTTTTCCATTCGCCACAGCAGACTTCAACGTCGTGCCAGGTGTGAACGGGCTTGCAAACAGTCCGACATACATCTCGGTAACAGGTTTTGTAATTCGTTTTATAAATGGTGCAGCAAACATCACGATAGTGGGTTTCACAAATCGGACGTCTTACGTTGTAGCAAACATCTCGGTAGCAGGTGTTGTAAACCGGCTTGCAGACTGTGTAGCAGACGTCGCGATAGCAGGTATTGTACACAGGCCGTCGGCGTTTGCAGGTTACAGTGCGGTAGCAGGTTTTGTAAACGGGACGGCAGACTTTGTAGCAGACGTCGCGATAACAGGTGTTGTAAACAGGCTTGCAAACCGTATAGCATTCATCACGGTAGCAGGTCTTGTAAACGTTCTTGGTGTATTGCACGGGAACTTTTTCGCAGATCGTGTCATACACTGTTTTTTGACAGGTATAGTTCTGCTTTTCCCATACGGTTTCTACGACAGTTTTGTAGCAGGTACTCGAGCATTCTTTGGCAGCACAGTAATCGCCACAAGAAGTACATGCTTCTGTGGGGCAACAATTATAACTACCTGCTCCCAGGTATCCTGCCTGGGCTTGCTCCCCAAAGCAGGCCATTATCAGAGCGGCCGCCAGAAGGGGAATCCAGGTTGCGTTTTTCATTGGTCTATTCCTCTACATGATAATTTCAGCAAACAAAATTGAAATCTGGAAACAGTTAGAATCTACTTCGTCACTAAACTTGCCCCTGCTTAACCGATAGCCCCAGTTCTCCACACCTATTCACTCATCCTGTTTCGGTTTGACACCACAAGCCGTTTGATCGATATAATCGGTACCTGCTCAGTGACCGTTGTTGGTACAGCACATGTGCGCGGGCTGTGATTCCTGTTTATCAGATTCCCTGGGAATGCTTTAAACCCAGTACCAGTAATCCGCAAAAAGCTGCTGGAAGAATAGCGGCTAAGACTCGATGAATGGTTGATTGCCTGTTATTCTCAAAAGCTGGACCCCCTTTTGTATTTTTTTCTATCGTTAAAGTGAGATACTTACATGAAGTTTGCCATTTGTCAGGAATTGTTTGTTGACTGGGACTGGGAAAAACAATGTAACCTGATCGCAGAGATTGGCTATAAAGGGATTGAACTGGCCCCGTTTGCATTTGCAGATCGGCCTGCAGCAATTTCCGCGGACCAGCGTGCTTCTCTGAAGCAAACTGCAGAAAGCCACGGGCTGGAAATCTTTGGCCTGCACTGGCTTCTGGCAAAAACCGAGGGTCTGCATTTGACCACTTCCGACGCAGCCGTCCGGCAGAAAACGGCCGATTATCTGGTCGAGTTGGGAGATCTGTGTGCGGATCTGGGCGGTGATTTAATGGTGTTTGGCTCGCCATTTCAGCGGAATATTGAAGAAGGCATGTCTCGGTCGCAGGCGTATGAAAACGCAGCTGAAGTATTCCGAAACGCTCTGCCTGCGATTGCCGAACGAGGGGTTCGGATCTGCATGGAACCATTAACCACCAAAGAGACTGATTTTGTAAACACCTGTGCGGAAGCAATGGAGTTGATCGACATGGTGGGAGCCGATAATTTTGTATTACACCAGGATGTGAAAGCGATGCTGGGAGCAGAAACAGAATCCATCCCGGAACTCATTCATAAGTATGCCGCAGAGACGGGACACTTCCATGTGAATGATCTCAACCTCCTGGGACCAGGAATGGGTGATACTGATTACCATCCCATCTTCAAAGCGCTGAAGGAAAGTGGTTACCAGGGATGGATCTCAGTCGAAGTTTTTGACTACGAACCGGGCGCAGAACATATCGCGCGCGAAAGTTTTCGTTACATGAAAGAGGTCTGGGAAAGCGTCTAAAACCCTCTAATCAAGCGATGAAGCAAAAAAAAATTCGAAAACGTCAAAAAAAATCTTGCCCCATTTTCGCGTCATTTTAAAAACGAACCGACTCTGTTTTTAAACGCGATACTCAAAGACAAATTGAATCAACTAAAATACAAGAGGTCGTTTTAATGCTACAATAGTAGCGTTAAATTGACCTCTTGTTTTTTTGTCGTTTCGTTTGTCAGAGTAAACTCATTTTGTTTTCTGCGCACTTTTGCTTTTAAGCGCAAAGTACGCGAAGCTTTACAGCAAGCCCAAAACTCGCAAATAATGAATAAATGGCTTGCAGAATTTTGGGAAATATTTACGATGATGGCCAATAAATAGATGTAAGTCCTTATTGCGTAATGAGTGTCAATTAAAAAAATCATTTGATTGAAAAATCATTCATTTTCAACGAGGGCGAACATCGGGGTTTGTCAAGGTTGACAAGCTCAATTCTTATTCGTTGTGGCAGACCTTTGCCGACTTATAGCCCGGAGCCAGCGGCAAGGCAGCCCTCGTTTAACTCTCAAAGGAGGATTTGCGGTGGCAAAGAAAAAGGCAAAGAAAAAAGCAGCACCAAAGAAAAAAGCAGCTCCAAAGAAAAAAGCTGCTAAGAAAAAGGCAGCTCCAAAGAAAAAAGCAGTGAAAAAGAAAGCTGCTAAAAAGAAAGCTGCTCCAAAGAAGAAAGCTGCTAAGAAAAAAGCCGCCCCAAAGAAAAAGGCAGCAAAGAAAAAAGCAGTGAAGAAAAAAGCAGCACCAAAGAAAAAAGCTGCTAAGAAAAAAGCCGCTAAGAAGAAGAAATAATTTCTCTCTTTAGCTGCTGAAAATCAACAAGCCATAACGAGTAAGAAGCGATCGTGATTTCGATCGCTTCTTCTATTTCTACCTCTCTCAAATTCGAATTCTCGCATTCCAAGTGCCTGTATGATCTGACTTTACAACATATACATTAGGGCACATTCCTGAGGCTTGTACTGGAACTCTGGTTTGAATCCACGCTACAATACGATTCAGCCTACCTGTTGACTTTCAATAGATTGAAAGAGTTCCTGCATTGAATCAAACCAGCAAAGACGGAACCGTAAAACCAAAACGGAAGCTTTGGCGAACCCGCTTTAAGATGGCGCGAAAGACCTCTTCTTTTGCGCCACGGATATCATCAGACAAAGTTTGTATTCCCGATATCTCAGACGACGAATTACAACACTGGGGAGAATTTATTCTGCTCTCTGATGCGACGGCAGTTCTGCATCGCGATGGAACGATTACCAGACGTGCGCATAATGTGACCAAACTTTATGCGAACGAATCGCTGGCGCAGTGGGATGAAGTCTATCGCTTTTATGATCGAAATACATCGCTGCATAAAATTCAGACCGCGAAAGTATATCAGCCTGATGGCAGTGTGAAGAAAGCGAAGAAAGTGATCCAACCCTACGGGCAGATTGCTCTCAACTTTTATCCGCTCCGCCCCGGCGTGACTGTCGAACTTGAGGAACAGCAGGACTTCTTTGTTCCCGATCGCATCGCGGCCTGCATGTGGGGACAGGAATATATTCAGTTCGCAATCCCCTGCCGTCGACTGCGGTATACCGTCGCGGTTGCCGAACCGTTTGCATTGGAATACCAATTACATCGTTCAGATAAAGAGCCGCGCACATGGAAACAGGGAAGCTACCAAGTCTACCAGTGGGATCTGCACGACATCCCCGGTTATGAAACCGATGATGGCACACCTCACCCGCGCGACGTACTTCCCTGGATTGATATCACCACACTTTCCTCCTGGAGCCCGATCACAAAATTCTACATGAAAGACCTGGAGCCTCCTGTCAGGACACCTCCCCAGATTCAAAAACTGGCAGAGGAACTCACCAGTGAAGATCAAACCACAGAGGATAAAATCTATTCCATTTATAAATACAGTTCTGAAGATGTACGTTACGGCAGGCACCCCAACGAATTGAACCTGGAGAAAACTCGTGAAATGGGATCGATGCTGGAGGACATGCGCGGCGACTGTAAAGACAAATCTTCGCTGATGGTTTCCATGCTCAGGCATCTCAAAATCGAAGCGGCGATTGCGATTTTGTTGACGCGGATGAATGGCACGGTTTCGTTTCTGCCGGGAGCGCGCTTTGATCATGCGATTGTCTGTGTGACCTTAGAACAGGGAGAGCGGCTCTGGTTGGATCCCGCCGGGGGCCCCGTTACGTTTAAAGATCTTCCCTACAACGATCAGGGGACCCAGGCGCTACTCCTGGATTCTGAAGGAGGCGAGCTGACAACGATTCCTGAAGAGGGCCCCCAGGGTCAGCAAATCAGTCGCTCTTGTGAAGGTCTGTTATCGGAGGACTGCAGTTATCAATTCAAGGCGGAAGTGACAACATCCGGTGATGCGGCAATGGAGTTCCGTTTGAAATATATGTATCGCAATCAAGAGTCGACGGTGATGATGCTGGAAAAAGAACTCGCCTCACACTTGACCGGCGCCCGGATTGAATCGCCGCGGTTTCTCAATCTAAAGGACATTGCGCGCGATGTCAGCTACTGTTATCAGACGACTCTGGATCAATGGTCGCGACAGATTGATGAGATCATTTTATTTCGCATTCCCTGGATTGGCTCGATGCATACTGTGGGCATCGTCAATGTTCAAAAAAGAACTTCTGCGTTACAGACTCCCAATCCTATTCGCTTCTCCGACACTCACAAAATAAAAATCCCCGCCGGCTATCAGGGGTATGGGTTGCCTTACGAGCACAAGCTTGAGTGCGCCTGGGGCCGCTATCAGGCGACGGTCTTTGTAGAGAATTCGCAGCTAATCTGTCAGCGCGAAGTCGATCATCTCGGGGGCATCGTCTTCGAAGATCAGTACCCGGAATTTAAAAAATACTGGGAAGCCTGTACTCGCGCAGACGCATTGGATGTTGTTTTAATGAAAACGCCCTCTTAAACATTTGTATCTTCTCCCTGCTTCTCAAGTCTGAGCAGATCACCGTTTCGACAAAACAAGGTGTAACCTGAACTTACCACCACGAATTGGTGTCTGGAGAGATAAATAGCCTATTCTCCCCTGGAGAACCTGTTAAAATGGAGAGTAGGAGCAGGGACAGAAAGCTGGTCCCCTTTTTATTCTCCCCCTATTAAATAGATAAGGTTGAACCTCCTTGGCGGATCCAAAACGAGAAGAACTACAAGTCAAAGCAAAACGAGCCATTCTGGTCTCTGTGATTTCCCCTTCCAACCACATAGAAAAAGATCAGGCACTCGATGAGTTAAAAGGACTCGTCGAGACGGCTGGCGTCAAAGTTGTCGGCACTCTCGTCCAGAATCGAGAGAATCCTCACCCGGCCACCTGCCTTGGGAAAGGCAAGCTCGAAGAACTCAAGCAGATGGTGAAGCACGTCGATGCTGAGCTCATCGTTTTTGATAATAATCTTTCTCCTTCGCAGGGGAGGAATATTGAAGAAGAGACCGGGACCGTCATTGTGGATCGCAGTGAACTGATTCTGGATATCTTTGCCACCCACGCCAAAACCTACGAAGCCAAGTTGCAGGTCGAGTTGGCTCAGCTACTTTACTTCCGACCTCGGTTGAAGCGTCTGTGGACTCACTTGGAACGCATCGAAGGGGGCGTCGGCGCGGGCCGTGGTCCTGGTGAAAAGCAGCTGGAAACCGACCGTCGACTGTTAGATAAACGGGTCGCCGAACTGAAGCGAAAACTATCGGAAGTGGAACGCCGCCGCGAGCGGACGGTGTCTCATCGATTTCAGCATCTGACCGTCTCGCTTGTGGGATACACAAACGCGGGTAAGAGCACACTGATGAATGCGCTCACGGGCGCGGACGTCTATATCGCTGACAAATTATTCGCCACGCTGGATACTCGCACCCGACGTTGGGAGCTTCCGCATTGGGGAGAAATCTTGCTCAGCGATACAGTTGGTTTTGTTCGCGACCTGCCACACCATCTAGTCGCTTCATTTAAATCGACTCTGGAAGAAGCGAGACAGGCAGACCTGTTATTGCACGTGGTCGACTCCAGTAATCCGGAAGTGGAACACCATATCAAAACGGTCAATAAAGTTCTGGATGAAATCGGGATCGATTACAAAAATGCGATTCTGGTATTCAACAAAACAGACAAAGTTGAAGACAGATCGAAGCTCGATGTGTTACGTCTGAAATATGAAAACGCGATCAGTGTGAGTGCGGTTTCAGGCGAGGGACTGGACCGTCTGTCTCAAGCGGTGATTGACCGTCTGGCTTCCGGATATGTGATCATTGAAGTCGAAACGCCCGTTGGAAATGGAAAGTTGCTGTCGCAGCTGGAAGATCATTCGTTGATTTTGTCCCGCGAATATTCGAACGATGACTCTCGTGTCACTGTCGAGACGCGTATTGCGCGACGGTTCTTGCCTCTCCTGAAATTGAGTGATGAGACTGAGTTGAAAGTGAAAGGCGAAGAGCAGCCGGTGCCTGAAGGTGTTGTACCGGAAGAAACCACCCATGAAGTCTGATCCTGTTTCCTGGTCTGGTTGCTTTCACACTTCTCGAAAATTGTGTATGACAGAAGTAACGAAATACACATTCTCCAGATTGAGTAGAGTGAGCTGTACTTTCGCCGAGTGATCTCCGCGATCGGAAGGAAATTCGATTACGGAGACTTGCCTGCGATCCGCGAAACGAGACCTTCGAATTCAACCAGACAGACCTCCAGAGATAGACAGACAAAGCATTAGCGCGATGAAGAAACGATGGATTTACGGCGTCATCATATTCCTGAGTATCACATCGATTGGCTTAGCCATTGACTGGTGGTCTGGTCTTCCCGAGGGTGAGCAGGCAACCTACGTCGGTCGTCAAACCTGTTTTGAATGCCATCAGAAAGAAGCCGCACTCTGGAAAAAATCCGATCACGATCTGGCGATGAACCCGGCCACTCCCGAATTTGTGCTGGGTGATTTCAACGATACCGAACTGGAACACTTCGGCATCACGTCTACCATGACCCGTCAAGACGACAAATATTTTGTCACCACACAGGGGCCGGACGGCAAGCGAGACCGGTTTGAAGTCAAGTACGTGATCGGCGTCCATCCACTACAGCAATATCTGGCGGATCTGGGACGCGGCAAAATTCAGGTCTTACCGGTTACCTGGGACACGGAACAGAAACGCTGGTACTACGCCAGCCCCGACGAACCGTTTGGCCCAGATGATCCGTTACACTGGAGCGGTTCTGCTCAGAACTGGAATCACATGTGTGCCGAATGCCACACCACGAACTGGTCCAAAAATTATGACGTTGCTTCTGACACACACAACTTTTCGTTTTCCGAAATGCGGGTCAGTTGTGAAGCCTGTCACGGTCCTGGTTCGATTCACGTGAAGCTGGCCAACTCCCGTTCCCTGTTCTGGGATCGTCACTATGGATATGGACTGGCCAAACTCAAAGGAAAAGATGCGACCGCGCAACTTGAGAGTTGTGCTCCCTGTCATTCGCATCGCAGGCACGTCGCCCCCGGACATACTCCCCTCGATCGGTTTCACGATCACTATGCACTCTCGCTGCTCGAAGACCATCTGTATCATCCGGATGGGCAGATCAACGAAGAGGTGTATGTCTTCGGATCGTTCACGCAAAGTAAGATGTATCGCAAAGGGGTCCGCTGCACTGACTGCCACGACCCCCATTCCCTGAAACTCAAATTTCCCGGCAACAAACTTTGTACTCAATGTCACCTCGAAGCCAAGTATGACGTGCCCAGTCACCACCACCATAAGGTGGGCAGCACGGGGGCGTCTTGCGTCGAGTGTCATATGCCTTCCAAGACCTACATGGTGGTCGACCCAAGGCGGGATCACAGCTTACGGATTCCGCGTCCCGATCTGACCGTTAAGCTGGGGACTCCCAATGCCTGTAATCAATGTCACACCAAAGCTGATGAAACTCCTGAATGGGCGGCGAAGGCCGTCGATAAATGGTACGGCACCAAGCGGCGCGATGATCCCCACTACGGTGAAATCCTGGCAGCGGGCCGTGCAGGGAAACCGGAAGCCGAACGTGCTCTCATCAAACTGACACGGGAAAAAGAAGTCGGGCCGGTTGTTCGTGCCACCGCGGTTTCGTTATTGGCCACCCGCTACAATAATCCCGAGAGCCGAAAGGTTGTCGAGCGATCTTTGAAGTCAAAAGAAGAACTCGTTCGTCTGGCCGCCCTGCGTGGGTTTGAAGGCTGGAGTCCCAGTTCCCGGGAGGAAGCTAACGATATCGGCAAGCTCTTGGCCAAGGGACTGACCGATTCCTCGCGGGGTGTCAGAACCGAGGTCGCGCGCATTCTTTCGTCGCTCCCGATTCTGCCGGACACCAAACAGAACCAGCGGAACCTGAAAAACGCGCTGGAAGAATACAAGGCAGGTTTAATGGCGGACGGTGACCAGACTGGCTCCCACATGAGTCTGGGAATTCTCTATGCGAATCAGGGGGATCTCAAAAAAGCAGAACAGGAATTCCGGACCGCAATCAAGCTCGCCCCCGCGGTCGCTGGTCCGCGATCGAACCTGGCACAGCTTCTCGAACAGCAGGGACGGACGGAAGAAGCCAGAGAGCTGCGGAGCAAAGAAGCTGAGCTCCTGGCCCGTGATGCCAAACTGCTTCCCGAGAATGCGCTGCTGCAATATCGTCTGGGACTGCTCTACTATCTGCTGGGGCGGGAAGACGAAGCGGTGACGACACTCAAGAAAGCCTGTGAACTGGAACCGCAGTCTGCCGACTTCCGCTTGATGCTCACACTGCTCTACGAGAAACAGCAGGGCTGGAAACAGGCTTTGGAGTCGGTCGATCTGCTGCTGCAGTTGCAGCCAGGCAATCCGACGTTCCGGCAGATCAAATTGAATCTGGAGCAAAAAGCAAACCCGAAAAGCAAGTGATGCATTTCGGGTTCGCCGCTGATTTCTTTTTGGGTTCGGTATTCGCCTCAGGCAGACTTCCGTAGCACTCCGGTGATCCGCTCAAAGGTTTCATTCGAATCAAAGGGGATCAGAATCTGTCCCGAGTGATCGGTCTTGAGTTTGATCTCGACTTGGGCTCCCAGGATCTCGCGGAGCTGTTGCTGCAGGTCCACCAGATGGTTGGTCATCTGCGGCGTCTCTGTGGTCTTCTTCGTACTCTCAAAGGGAACGGTGTCTGCTTCCCCTTTCAGAATCTTACGGACTTCCGCTTCAGTCTTGCGAACGGAGAGTGACTCCGACTGGATCTGCTCGCACATTGAGATCTGACGTTGCTCGTCCAGACTCAACAGGGTGCGTGCGTGACCGGCAGAAATTTTTTCCGCATGCAGGGCCTGCTTGACCGGTTCGGCCAGATCGAGCAGACGGATCATATTATTGACGGTCGAACGGTCGAGGCTGAGCCGTTGGGCCAGTTGCTCAATCGTACTGTCAAACTGACTCAGGTAGTTCTTGAAAGCCTGCGCCTTTTCCAGAACATTCAGGTCTTTACGTTTGAGATTCTCCTCGATCGCGACTTCACAAACCTGACGTTCTTCCAGATTCAGCACGCGGCAGGGAACGGTTTTCAAACCAGCTTCACGGGCCGCCTTCAACCGCCGCTCTCCGGCGATCAACTGGTAGGCTCCGTCAAAAGGACGTACCAGCAACGGTTGCAGAACGCCATGCTGGCGAATACTGCCTTCCAGTTCCTTCAGCGAATCCGCTTCGAAATCCTGACGAGGCTGGTAGGGATTTCGTTCGATCAGGTCGACGTCGATCTGATCCTGTTCCGCTGGCACGAATGCTTCGGTCGCTTCGCCGGTCGCACCCGCTTCCTGATTATCTGAATCCGACTCCTCACCACCCCGGCCTAGTAGTGCATTCAGACCGCGCCCTAATCGACGGCGAGGTGCACCTGGGGTTTCTGATTGTTCAGCGGGGTTGTCGGTTGGGTTTTGATTTTGATCTTCCATAACGTTTTTTTCTCACAATGAAACTGCCTGACAAAATAGAGTATGACACGAGGCGCGGGGATTCTATTTCGATTCGTCATTTGAGGCAAGAGGATTTTATGGAGCGCGTCGAACGGACGCGAAGTGGGTAGCGTGCGACAGGGGTGCGCTGCCACTGTTCTCTCACCAGCTACAGGCAAGAGACAGAATCGGGCCGGCAATCGCGTCGCCTGAATTAACTTCAATGGGTGTTTCACGTGGAACACCTACCTTGCCAAGACTGCTTTGTGCGGTACAGCCTCACTGGTTCGCTGTCGGTTTTCTTTCTCAGATCAGATTGATTCAATCACACCAATGGGTTGGCTGGCAATCGTGTTTCCTGAATTGACTTCAATGGGTGTTTCACGTGGAACACCCACCTTGCCAAGCCTACTTTGCACGGTACAGCCTCACCGGTTCGCTTTCGTTTTTCTGTTCCAGGTGAGACTGATTCAATCTGACCAAGAGGCTGGGGGGATACTCATACGATTTGACCAGTTGGAGTCGATCGCGGACCGGTGCAAATTTCTTTTGGAATTCCGTATCAGTGGTGGCATGTGGTCCGGCGACCAGATAGACGGGCACATTTGCAGGACGGGAATCCAGAAAGCGAAAGTCAGCTACAGGGCCGGTCAGCTGGTGACCTTGTGCCTTGAGATTAAAAAATAGTCCAGGCTCGGCGTAGATGTAGAGAATAGAATCTGAGGCCGAAGAACCCATCTCCGACTTGAGATCGGCGAGCATGTTCCGGGCAACGATAGCCAGACCATCACGCGGTTTCCAGGCCGCCACCGTCCAGGGCTTGAGGCTCACGACCAGAACCAGGGCAAGTACAACAACCGCGACACCGGGAAGAACAGATGCGGGATTCTTTTCAAGCGCCACTTTCTGTGTGGCGGATGAAAACAGAGTCCCAGCGCAGCGCTGCTCCAGCCAGCCTGCGAAAGCGGCGGTTCCCAACCAGGCGGAAATCGTCCAGGGAATCGTTAGTCTGGGATAGGGATAGTAGAGCGGCGTCGCCAGCAGCAATCCACAAAACCAGGCCGCCAGCAACCAGGCTGCCAGAGACTGATCCCTGGCGGGAGTTGACGCTTCAGCTTGGGACTCCCCTTCCTCCGTCTGAACCAGTTGGAATGAGCCGTTGGCAAAGAGCAGCTGCAGAAAAATCCCGGCAACAGCCAGTAAGCCAAGGACCGGACTGAGTCCGATCAGAGCGGCTCCGAATAGCGGCAGGGCAGCCAGCACTCCTCCCAGAATGGCATTCCACGTGAAACCTGTTTTTCCTGATATTGGCTTCACTGTGTCAGCTGTCAGATTTCTCGATGTGAACCAGCGGACGAACAACAGGCAGAGCACCAGACTCACCAGACCGACTCCGATAAAACCTGGCGTTCCTTCCAGCAGACGATGGTTCTGTAACTGTCTCGAGAAGGAATCAAACCAGCCGGAGAATCCAACCACATACCGACTGTGATTCGCCGCGACTACCGAGTAGCCGCCCCACTTTTGAAGTCCGATCAGAACCGGTAACCAGATCAGAAATGCGATGGCTGCGATCACGGCCCAGCGGAGAAGAAAGTTTACCTTATGGCTCAGCTGTCGATGGTAGATCAGAAGCCAGGGGATCAGACCGGAGAGTCCGACGGCCAACGGAAGCCAGCCATTGTATTTGATCGCCCACCCTGCTCCGATGGTGACTCCCGACAGAACGGGCCACTTCCATTCGAGCGACACATAGCTCTTCCAGATCAGATAGACTCCCAACAGGAGACAGAAGCCGAGTCCTACATCGGTCAGCGCAGCCCGGCTATAGATCAGATGCAGATCGCTCAAGCTGGCCAGGGTCGCAGCCACCAGTCCTGCTGCAGAACCAAACCAGTTTCGCGCCACCCACCAGATGAGAGGCACCGTCAACATTCCCAGCAGCAGGGAAGGCAGGAATGTACCCCAGGAACCACTGCCCAGAAAAATCATCGACCATTCAATCAGAAACGGAAATAGCGGCGGGGCGTAATAATAGCGTCCCGGATACTCGGCCCCCTGCTCTGTTCCGAACCATAAATTTGAAGCATAGACTCCTTCGTCAAAATGCTCGATCGCATCACCGGAGAGAAACAGACATCGCAGCAGGCATCCGATCAGAATGATGGCGACTATGGCTTTGAACTCGTGGCGTGGAAACAGTGAATTCTTTCTGGCTGTCGGATTGATAGGAGGCACATCCCGCTTTCATCAAATCAGGTTTTCGTGAGGACAATCGAAGTTTACAAATTCTACAGGAACCGGAGGCTGATGCCTATGATTTCGTCTAAATGATCAACTATCATATATCATAGAGGCAGTAATTATTTCAGCTCCGGTGCTGAAATGGGCCGTTTGGAATTTGTCTCGCGCGACTATAATTCCAATAGTGATGTTATAGAATTTCTGTCAGGATGACAGTGTTGTCTGAATAATATCCTCAAACTTCAACTGGACATTTTGAGAGAGAAAAGAGAGATTTCGAGGATGAGTACCCCTGCAAGCCTATATGATGAAGCAGTCAAAATCTACGAGAGTGGCGACGTTGAAAAAGCTGTAGAGAAACTGAACGAAGCACTGGCACTCGATGACAACTATGTGCTGGCACATTCTGCTTCAGCTGTCTACAACCAGAAGCTGGGGCGATTTGACGAAGCCATTGCTCATGCAACCAAAGTGACCGAATTGGAACCGGATGACAAATTTTCCTTCCTGCAGCTCTCGGTGATCTGCCAGCGATGCGGCCGGATTGCCGAAGCAGAAGATGCCTTGGCGAAATCCAACTCCATGAATTAGCCTGACTCAAGTCAGAAGAACCACATGAAAAGAGCGCATACGCTCATTTCAAAATCCGATCCGATCAATAAAAAAGCTCTCCCCCGGTTTTCCAGGTGAGAGCTTTTTTGAAATTCGAATTCGTGTGAACGAGACTATTCTTTGATCACGCGGAACGGAGAATCATTTTCCTCTTCCTGCGGGGCGGCTTCTGCAGGAAGGGGCTGAAACGGGTTTTCATTTTCTTCGATGGTCATTTCCGGCGCCGCTTCAAATGAGATCCGAGCAGGTTCGACGGGCGTCAGTCGTTCCCGCGAAGCCTGAACCACTTTCGGTCTTTGAGGCTGATCAATCTGACTGATTTTCAGCGGAGACTGAGTGTTGAAGACCCGGCCGTCTTGTGATTTCATTCGAACGACCAACGTCAGATCCTCACTGGAGGGCTGTCTTTGCCAGGGGAGTTCGAAGCGAAAACCGGAACCGGCAAAGCCGGAGTACCAGTGAGAGCGGACTTCTTCGCTGTCAAAGTTCCAGATCCCGACGCGGCGATTGGCGCCGGTCTGGCTCAGGTCAACCAACTCCAGTTCCATGTCGGCTGGCAGCTTGACAGTTTCGCCATCCGCATCATGGGGCGTGATCACGGTTGTCCAAAGCTCGTCGCCTTGTTTGTTATCCAGGTCGACGCCACCCGTCAGCAGGCTGTTGACTTTGACGCCAGTCACCTGATACAGGGCTTTGGTTTGTTCTGGGAGCAAGGTTCCGTTAGATGCTTTCGCAATCTGCTTTTGCATTGCCTCTGTCTGATGACGGGCTGTCTCCAGCGCCTGATGTGATTCTTTCAAATCGCGCTGCAAAGCAAAAATGCTGTCTTCCTGCTGACGCAGTCGGGCTTCCAGCAAATCGGAATTTCCCCGACCTCCACACCCGCAAAGAGTGAGAACCAACAATAACGACATCCATGTCGAAAGAGTTTGCTTCATCGGAAATCAATCATAGCAGAAGAGTCCTCTTCTGCCCTCCTGTTTTCAAATTACGATTATTCTTTGGTTCCGGGGGCTTCGAAGTGATCCAAAACGTTATCGATCAATCCGTAGGCTTTGGCTTCATCGGAGTCCATGAAGTTGTCGCGGTCGGTATCCTGTTCAATCTTTTCCAGTGTCTGACCGGTATGATGCAGCAGGATCTCGTTCAACCGACGTTTCATTTTGAGCACTTCTTTGGCATGAATTTCCAAGTCGGTCGCCGTTCCCTGCATACCCGCTAAAGGCTGGTGGATCATGATACGACTGTTGGGCAGCGCGTTACGTTTCCCCGGTGCGCCAGCGGTCAACAACAGGGCGCCCATACTGGCAGCCTGCCCGATACAATACGTGGCGACATCACATGAGATGAACTGCATCGTATCGTAAATCGCCATTCCTGCGGTGACGGAACCACCGGGCGAATTAATGTAAAAATGGATGTCTGCTTCCGGGTCATCAAACTGTAGAAACAAAAGTTGTGCGACCAGACTTTGTGCCACCTGGTCATTCACCTGCGATCCCATCATCACGATGCGATCCTGCAGCAGACGACTATAAATATCCATGGCGCGTTCATCGCGGCCATTCTTTTCGATCACATAGGGAGTAAGGACCGTCATATAAAACTCACTTCAATTGATGATAAATTTGATGGTTGAAAATCATTCGACAGCATCTCTGCCGACTCTGTTTTTTACTTCTCTTCTTTTTTATTTTTGTCTTCTTTGTCTCGGACCAGTACTTCGTCCACCAGACCGTATTCCACTGATTGTCCCGAAGTCAGGAAGCGGTCGCGGGATGTGTCCAACGCGATTTGATCGATCGACTGCCCGGTGTGGTCTGCCAGGATTTTATTCAATACTTCGCGTGTATCCAGGATGTCTTTGGCCTGAATCTCGATATCCGAAACCTGACCGCCGACTTCGCCGTAAGGCTGGTGAATCATCATTTTGGCATGAGGCAGAATATAGCGTTTTCCTTTTTCTCCGCCGGCGACCAGAATCGCACCGCCACTCGCAGCCAGGCCGACGCAGTAGGTCGCGACATCGCACTCAATGAACTGCATCGTGTCGTAGATGGCCATCGTCGATGTCACGGAACCGCCGGGCGAATTGACGTAGAGATGAATGTCCTGATGGCGATTTTCAGACTGCAGATAGAGCAGTTTCATCACGATGAGATTCGCACTGGCATCATTAATCACGCTGTCCAGGAAGATGATCCGGTTGTCCAGCAGGAGATCACCAATCCCCATCTGACGCTGCTGGGAATAACTTCTGGCACGCTGGTTCGCCTGAGTTGGCATCTGCCCTGATAAGGGGTCGAACATGATAGTATCCTGAGATGTAATGGTTATATTTAGTGACTCATCACGAGGTGAAGTCGATTTCATTCTTACTGCTTTTGAACCACGACTATGGCTGTCATGCGACTGACAGTCAAGCTGTAGCTCACTCATTTTCTGGTGCCTGAAAGGCGGGAAGAGACCCACTGCCCCGAACTCCCTGCCCGGACGCAAAGCGACTCTCCCATAGATTTGCTAATTTTATAACGTTCCTTATCCGATTTACCGGTGATTCGTCAAGAGACGTTATACAGAGTCAGGTCTCCTCTCTCTCCGGGAACGGTTTTCTTTGTACTACAAAAGTAAGCTTAGGATCTCTCTACCGCAGCAAAAAGTGTACAAGAAAACATATCTTATTCGAAGCCACAAAAAAACACCAGAGACCTTTCGCTCTCTGGTGTCCGTTCGTTGGGACGGTTTTCATTAGAAGGAAGATCCATCAACAGCGGCCTGACCATAGCGCTGACCAGCGGGCGTCAACAGGCGGGAATAAACGCTGGGATCCATCTGGGGAGTCAAAGATTTTCCACTGCCATCGCAGAAGATCACATTCGCCGCACCACCGATGTGATTGGAACTGGGCCGCCAGGCTCGTCCCTTGGCGGCGGTCAGGTTTGAGCCAATGGATGAGTCTGTCCCGGAAATGGGATTTTTGAGTTGAAATCCGGAAGGGAGACGCAGTGAGGTAGATCCCTTGGAATAGACACCTTGCATATCGACGCCGAAGCCCAGATTGCCGGTATCCTGATCAGACCATGCACCGGCCTGTAAGTTTTCCGATAACATCAGCGTGTGAGTCAATCCGTCAGCTTCCGAAATGAAGTCCAGCGTCATTCTTGATTCATAAGGACGCCAGAAGACACCCGAAGCGAATTTGACCGGAATGTCAGCGGTTGTTGAACGGTCTCCATCCAGGCCACCATCAAGGCTGGCAGGATGATGACCGATGTCTCCTGGCGCATTATAATTAGATGTGACGTAGCCCACATTCGCGGCGAAAGAGAGTGCCCCCGGATCGAGGTTGAACTGATCATCGGGGCAAATAAATACGGGAAACCGGATTTCATTCAAATCTTTGAGTGCTTGAATTTGCGCCGGCGTAGCACCCTCCTGAGCAGCGAGACTGGCGGTCGCATCCCATTTTTGACGGAACTCGACCGCATCCAGGAATGGCACAATTTTCGTGCACCAGGAGAGATCATCCCTGTGTGCATTGGCATTGGTTCCATCACGGGCTGTGACGAGGTTCGGATCAACCAGCAGTGGGAGCTCGGAGTTGGCACCCGACGAAAAGTTGACAACGGCCAGGCCAACGTTTCGCATGTTATAGAGACAGTACACTTTTCTTGACGGACTTCTGGTAGAATTAATGGCTGGCAGAGTCAGTGCCACTAATAGGCCGATGATAGTGATCACGACCAGCAGTTCGAGCAGCGAAAACCCGTTTCGATTATGTAGCGTGCGTGGGGTACGTTGTTGATGCATCTCATTCTCCCTCATGGTAAGAGCGCAAAAAAACACCAGGACCCTTAGGCCCTGGTGTCAGTCAGTTTGAACCGTTTTGAGAAAAGGACTCAAAACTGTATCGCGATCAGCTTAGAAGGATGTTCCATCTACAACGTTCTGGCCATATCGCAGACCGGCGGGTGTCAACAGACGAGCGTAGATGCCGCCATCCATCTGTGGAATTAACGATTTTCCGCTACCATCGCAGAAGATCACATTCACAGCACCACTGGGATGGTTCGAGCTGGGACGCCAAGCTTGTCCTTTTCCTGCAGTCAGGTTGGAACCAATGCGAGAATCATTGCCAGACACACTATTTAGCAGGTTAAATGTAGGAGTGGCAGATCCTAATCTCAGAGAACCGGTTGCCATGGGCAATCCCTGCATATCAATACCAAAGCCCAGGCTTCCTGTATCCTGGTCAAACCATTCACCTGCTTGAAGATTTTCGGTCAACATCAGGGTCTGGGTCATTCCATCAGCGGCGGAGATAAAGTCAAGTGACATGCGGGAACTAGAAGGACGCCAGAAAACACCTGTTCCGAATTTAATCGGTGCGGTCGTTGCAGAAGCATCAGTTCCATCCAGTGCATAGTCTCCTTCAGGATGGTGCCCTTGTGAACCAACCGCTGCAGCAGGGTTGTATCCAACTCCAGTTGTATTATAGAGAGCAGTCACATAGCCGATGTTGACGACGTAAGACAGAGCTCCTACATCTGTGTTGAACTGATCGTCGGGGCAGGTGAAGACTGGAAAACGGTTGTTATTTAATTGAGCCAGTGCGGCAGCGGCACCTGCGACTGGAGTTGCGGAAGCAGCACCACTGGCTGTTTGATCCCACCTTTGGCGGAAACCGACCTGATCCAGAAATGGTAAAATAGTCGTACACCAGGAAAGGTTGTCTAAACCGGCATTTGGATTTGTCCCGTCATTTTCAATATTCGGATCGACCAGCAGTGGCAACTGTGAGTTGGCACCGGATGAGAAGTTGACGACGGCCAGTCCGACGTTTCTCATGTTGTTCAGACAGGCCAGTTTTCGTGCAGAGGCACGAGCACTTTGGATCGCCGGCAGAGTCAGCGAAACCAGGATGCCGATGATGGTGATCACCACCAGCAGTTCGATCAGCGTAAAGCCTTTACGCCGTTGCAGCTTTTGTTTGATTCTTAAAGTTTTCATTGTCCTTCTCCTCACTTAAAATGCGGTTCAAACAGATTATATATTACTTGTTGTCAAGTATCAAAAACAAACTCAAAAACGGTTTCATTCATCAGGAAACCAGAGGAATCCCGCTAAAATCGCGTCTATAGTCATAGACGTTTCAAACATCCATGTCCCACACTCTCCGCTGCACGGCCCGCAACCAGAGTTAAAAACTAAGGCAACATGGCTTTCCCCTTTCTCCTGTAACTGATGTAATGATAATGTTCCATTTCCCGGTTATGCCGACTAGGTCACATGTGGTCAGTTGTTTTAGTCTTCCTGGATTGACTGAATCAGATGTCGAAACCGGACCAGTCGTTTCCAGTTGTCGAATTTTTTCGTCGTTGGGTCATATGCTTCTTCAATCCGGGTCCGGTCCACAACGAAGAAGCCACGGTAATCTGGAATATGGACAGACTTGCTATGTGCCCGATCGCCGATTTGGACAAGCCCGTCATGGGTTGTCAGACCTGCTCCCGAAGCCTCAAAGTAGGCCACCGACATGAATACCACAAACGTATTGCTACGGGTGGTCGTGTTGCCAAGGATTTTTGACAAAATGCGATTACGCGTATGGAAGTCAGCAGTTCCGTTCTCATGCTCTACTCTGGTTGCCACTTCAAATAAATGTCGAGGATCGTCAGGATGTCCGCTTATGTCATCAGGCAGAGAACGGAACAGGGTATTCTCTCTCAAATCGCGAACACCTGTAGTGGCTACATTCCGAGATGCTAAGAAGTCGAAGCTGCGAAACGGTCGGGAACCAGGTGTTCCCGGCAGATAATGCATTGCCGTACTATCATAGCCGTCACGGGAGAGGATAAACTGTGCCCACCAATCCCGATTGCTATCTCCCTGGTCAGTGAGACGGTACAGGTCTCTGGGATTCTGCACATCAGCGTCGTAGTTTGCAGCATTAAGAACATTATTCGTCGTTCCCATATCATCAATCAAAGCGGCGAGCACAGAGGGGTGTCGCACTGTGTTGAGATTGATTTTTCCGGGTACCCGGATGTCTTTCATCGGATTAGCCAGTTGGCGATGAATCCGAGTCGGGACTTCTACATATTCGAATAAACGATACCAGTAATTATCGTCGGCATCCGGACCTGTGTTATTGGGCCCATCAGGATTCAAAAATTTCTGAATTCCTGCCACTTGGACGTCAGTGCCAGTCTGTTGACCGCCGCTGTCAGCCAGGGCATAGGTTATCAACCTTTCTCTCGTTTTGACTGGATCATCTTGCGAATCCAATTGATTGGTATTTACGTTAGGATCTTTGTTGGTAGCTGTACTTTCCTGAGTGGGCCCCACAACCGGTATGGAGAGCAACTCAACGGGGGATGCAAAGTCACGGTCGAAATGGGGTTGCCATAATGAAAAGTTCGATGTTGTTCGTGAATTCTGCTGACCAATGGTGTTCCGAATATTCCCAGCAGTATTATTGACTAATTCTCCGCCATTTTTGCGCAACGGCTGTGACCGTTCCTTACTTCGCATTAAATCACTGTCAATTTTTCCTGTTGCGGCCATTGCGGTATCGACATCGAGATCGAATGTGCCTTTATCTACAGCAATCTCATCAACCAGAACCCACGGATTATCATCATCGGGAACGGGGACTCCGCCGGTTGCAACATAAGTATCACGGCCTAAATGTGCTTTGCGGAACAGTTTTACTTTGATTGCTGAGGCAGTGCTCAAATCAGTTTCTGCTTGCGACAGGAAACTACCCGGGCCACTGGCGCTGGCAGTCAGGCCGGAATTTAAAACCGAAACGAGTGTATTCGTGGTTGCGATATCTTTGACCATATCAATTTTATCAGAAGCCGCGATGGTTCCTGCGGGGATAATGCGCTCCCCGGCATCACTGAAATCGCCGTTTCCGTCCAGGTCAACTCGAAATTCGCTATAAGGGTCTCCACTTGCCCCTTCAAATGTATCGGCTGCGTTTGAGCTTAGTAGTGTGAAGAGTCCGCCTGCAGTAACACTTCTTAATTTGGGGACAGCATAGCTTACCATTACATTATTGACTTCCAGCCCCAGCATCCACTTGCCGTTATTACCGAATGAGACCGGGTAAGGGCTGTTATTCCGTAATTCAATTGCACTGAAAAAGCGTTCTTTGTCAGAACCATCGACTTTGTCGTCCGGGAATTGTGTCACCGTCAGATCACTCATCTGATCTTCTGATTGCACGAGCAGAAATTCGCTGAGTGTGAGCTGTTGTGCTTCCACACCCCAGACAACTCTCCGCTCTGAAGCATTCTCGGATGTATAAGGGTTATCATCTAAGTCCCATGTTCTTCCGTCACCATCAAGGTCATTGCTTAAATCTATATCGTACTCGAAACGGGTCATGACATCGTCGGGGTCTAACGCATCAACCAAATTGACCGCAAATTGTGCGATTTGTAATTGTGAATCACCTGTTTTAAACGAAGCTGGTGATGTCGTAAAATCTAAATCCAGGGATGCAAGAAGCGTATATATATCGCGGGCCAACTGCTGCCGATCCTTGCGTGCCCAGAACTCTTGTTGAGCAGGTGTCGTTGGGGGATAGACAGTGGTTGCAGAAATTACGTTTGCTGGCAGGGAATCCAGAACTCCATTGCCGTTTAAATCTTCTCCCGCATCTAATGAACCATTGTCGTTTCGGTCTTCACCCGGATGTGGGGTTAACGGCCGATAAGAAAATACTTTCCCGGTACCGGTATTTTCAAAAACCAACAACTGATTCAAGTTCAGCTTCCGTTGCTGAGGATTCTTTAGAATCATATCAACAACTTCCTGAGGTTCATTGGGAATACTAAGATCCAAGGGCAAATTAACTCCAATAGATGCAATTAATTCAGTTCGATATACTCCACTCTCGATCCAGGCACGTCGGGGAAATACGGCCCCTCCATTAGAAGGCTGTGAAAACTGTTTGCGATCCCAGCTCATGGTTGTAAAACGTTTACGGCGGTCAATATTTGTCCCTCCGGTCGTTCCGAAGTTCAGCGGCATTAATTCGCTTAACCGGGAGGTCACACCGGATTTTACGATATCATTATTGGAAAGTTGCAGGTGGGCCAATTCTTCCGGGCCAAACGGTTCATCATAAGGACGCTGAACTTTTTCCATATCGACGACAATTTCATCCGAATCATCGAGCAGGTAGTTTTCGTTAGCGACAGTAGCGAAATTATTAAACAGGGCGGCTGGCCAACGGACCGAAGCCGGATAGCTGGATAAAGGAGGTCCTGCAATTTCATAATTGACATAGTAAGGCCACGTAGCCGGACCCCCGGTTGGGGCTTGTAGATTCGTGCGGCGGTAATTGGCGCCGGCTGCCCAGGAACGGCCAGCACCGTTGTGAGCGAGCGGGTGTTTGAATGCAATCGCGCCAGCGCGTGCGCCTTGCAGCGAACCACTCTGGTTGCTGCCTTCGTAACGGTTGGCATTGTCGTCCACGCCACTCTGCCCCGGTTGGGGAAACTGGCCGGTCACCAGATTATCGGAAGAGGCGTCCCGCAGCGCTGCATACAGGTAGTTCGGTTCCCCCCAGCGACCCGGAAGCAGGTCGCGAATATCAGACTTGGTGCCTTCAGCAATTGTCGCGGGGACCGTAAAATCGGGACGCCCAAAATTCAGGAAGAAGTATTCCATGTTAGAGAGTTCCGGCCAGGTCGACGGCTGCGCGCCGAAAAACATGAAATGCTGATCGAATTCTGTTGTAACGGAACCGGGAATGCGTGCTGTCATCGCCCATTGAGGATTGATCTCGCCGGGAGAGGAAAGTCCCTGATGGGAGCGGGAGAGAAAGATAAACTGGTTTGATCCGCTACCTGTTGTATTATTTCCGAAAGTGCCCGCCGGTGCAAAATTCAGATCAATGCTGCCCGGTTGTCGCATATTGCCGGCGGTATTCAGATTGATCAGGCCGTCGGTATCATACACGGTGAAGGAAAACATCGGGATGATATAATCGCCCGGGTTCTGAGGGTCTTCAATCGGCGGAAAATCGAGATCGAGCCAGACACCCTCAGGAATCGTATCGCCGTCATTGTCGACGTCGAGTGAATAGTCCGTTTCCGAATTCCCCATACTATTGGCAGTCCAGATCCCTAAAGCACCAGGATTCGTATAACCGGAATTATCAAAGACTGTGGTGCTAAATCGGGGGGTACCGGAGTCGACGCCTGTTTCACGATGCACAAAAGTATGATCGTTGTGTGGTCGAAAAACGCGTGTTGCTACAGATGAATTCCCATAAGGGTCAGAGATGATTCCACCACCATTGGTTCTCATGTGCTGAGGTCGATGAAAAGAAGGAATAATCACCCTCTTCACATCGGTCAGATCTGTGGGCCAGTTAAGTCCGGGAACATAACCTTTGTAGGCCAAGAATATGGAGTTGATATCAGGTGAAGTATAATCAACATCCATGTCGGGGAGATTACTAAGAGCGGTATTTGCAGCTGTTTCTCCTGCTCGCGCCGCCGGAGAAAGGTTGACTCCAACCTGATTTCGGCTTGTAGCTGTCCCCTCTCCTACCCCATCGAAGTTTGTGTCGATGTCAGGGCCACCACCGTTTAAAACTACGTTGAGCCCTGGACCGTTGAACGGAGCTGCATCGTTGCCCAGCATATTGTAGATCAGCGAGTGCGGAGGGCGGTCACCGCCCCAGAGAGCGCTGTTCTTGCGATAGGGGTCCGGTCCTTTGATCAACTGTTCGAGGCCCCAGTCAAACAGAACGTCTGCCTGCAGGCCGGGGTCGGCTTCGTTGATGGCGGCGTCGGCAAAGTTCTCCGCACTGGTCTGCTCCTGTGCGGAGAAGGTGTAGAATACCACAGCCATCAAAGCCAGGACGGCCAAGAGTGCAATCACGACCAGCAGTGTCGACCCGCGTCGAGGCGAGGAGACCTGGTTTGAGTAGCTTCCAGTCTGTTTCATTGTGATGGATTTCATTTCCACACCTCCCGATGTGTCTGATGACCGTGACCCGGACCGGCACTGGGAAAACGTTGTTTATGTTTTAAAAGTAAGTCTTAATCCGTCAGCAGATTGCTTAACGGATGAATGATTGTCATTTGTCGTAACTGTTCCGATGTGACATCGATATAACGAATTGTAATCTGAATTGCTTTTAAGGCCCTTGGGTTCCCGGAGCCATCGACTGGCTTGAAAGGAGGTACGTCCTGACCTGTAGCGTGATTGCCATCCCCGTCGGCATTGTCGAGGTCATATTCGATATGCCAGGTATCATAGATGTTGGTGGAAAACGCATTGACAGGGTTGTTGTTCTGATAAGCGGGAGTGGCACTGCTCGCGTAATCGACGGCAATCGAACTACCGATATCAGTAAACTGACCTAACCCTTCATCAAACAGTTTAATATCAAAGGCCACCACATTGGAAAGCACGAGGTCTTCCGAACGACGAGAACCGGCGGCGGAGGCATACTGGCTGACTACATTGGTATTGCGGTTCAAAGTCAGACTTGAACTGGGGTTCATTGGATTCGCACTACCGCTGACGTTAGAGGGTGCCTGTGGGTACTGGAAATCGGGATGTGATGTTTCCTGATGCGTAAACCGACCGATATATTGAGCATATCCATCAACATCATCGACATACTCGCGTGGTAAGCCAGTGGCATGGTTAAAACCAAAGCGGAAACGGGTACGTCCCAGCGAAAAATTTTGTGATTCAAGTGTTGTATTATCCAACGATTTGACATCATGAAAGTTGGCATAGGCGGTTGGCGTTCCAGAACGATAGACGGAAAAATCAAAGTCATCCCAGAAATTACCGGATGTGTATGTACCGGCGCTATATAAACTGTTGGCTGGATCGAAGAACTCCTGTCCGCCTGCTGTCTGAGGTTGCGAGGAGTTGGTGGTTTCCAGATCGAGTGGTTTGCGAATCAATAGTGTGCGTCGATACAAATTTCCGCCCCGCATGAAATAACAGATTTCAGCATAAGGCGAGATCGAGGTCCCATCGGCAACGATCTTGGCATCATCTGTTTCTGGTTGATTGGGATGAGCCAGAATGTCTCCCCCCAACACGGATGCTTTCCCGTAATAGGGGGTTGTATCCAGAAGTTTAGACGTAATATTGGCGTCGGCAGTGAACTGAATCAGGTCATCTGTGTCGTTGTCCGGATCGTTTTCTGAAATCATCAGATAGCCTTTACGATCCGTAAAATCACTGAGTCTGAATGCCGTTGGTTTTTCGGCAGGGGAAAAAGGGATTACATTTTGAAAGGTTCGCTTATTCAGGTCGGACTGAATCAGTGTCGTCAGCATCCGGGCTCGTTGATCGTTTTCCGAAAGGCCACGCTGAACCGTAATCGAGCTGGTTGCAATCTGGAAGATCTCAGTGAACATCACCATCATCAGCAGAACCAGCGCAACAGACACCAGCATCTCAACGAGCGTGAATCCGCCCTGAGCTTTCGCCAGGTAAGGCCTGCGTTTCCGCAGGGCAGTGAGCTTTCTGTTATCTGTTGAGTGTTTCATACTGTATTCTCAATTTCAAATTGATCATTGATTCCGCTGCCTGGTTTGACGGATCTGTCTATGGTGTGGGGTCCAGTTTATTTCCTAAGGCGTAAACCTGAACCACATCGGAACGGACGATGACGCCATCCGCATTCGACGTCCCTCCACTTGAATTCCGAAGATCCTGTGCGATGGGCTGATCCAGTGTGACAGTTGCAAACGTCTTGCTGCTATCCTCAACGAACTTTCGTATGCGATACCAGCGCGCGTTCTTGGCATCAAAGATATAGCCTCCCCTCTTGAGTGCAGGCCTGAGATTATCGGCAGACAAATTGAGGGGCGCCCCTGTGATTTTGTTATTGTAATTAAGTACGAATTCACTATTCGGTTCATCATCCGAACCGGTCCAACCCAATTCGCCCGGATCATCTTTGGTTCCATCCTGGTTGTCATCGACGTCATGAACCCCAGGGGAACCGTCATCACCGGGATTATATTTCACAAAATTGTTGACGCTGTGTACAACTTCACTAAGCGGGGAAAAATCCCGTTTGAAAAAGACAACCACATCAACGGCGGCCACCCGGGTAGGCTGATGCCGCACAGAGAGCAAAAAGGAATAACGCTGTTCCTGAATTTCGAAACGGACTTTCGAGACAATGCCTGTGCCCACCGAATCGACATACCGTAAGTTATCAGGCAGGTCCACAAAGCCCTGCACGATTCCACTTGAAAGATCAGCCGGAGGAATGGCGCCTGTCAGTAGACGCACCTGTGATTCTTTACCGTCAGTGTCGAAGATCACGAGACGTGACAAGATACCACGAGGGTGACCAGAAGCTGCATTCTGGCTGATTTCGGTCAGTAGCTCGGTTGAGAGTTCATTAATAGGACTCCCTGGATCAAATGTGACCGAATCGAGAGTATTGCTGGTAGGCGTTCCTTCGAACTGGAGTTGCCAGCTATCCTGCTGTGAGAAGAATTTCGTTGCTAATTCTGGTTGGTCCGGACGAGGTGTCGAAGGCGGCATCGAAGTTGGTTCATTGGTAAAACCGGCAGCGTGTCGCTTAACACCAAACGCGCCCCCCTGGCCATCATTACCAAACCGTCCCTGGTAGGTGTTATTGTCTGCGAGAAAGTATCCGATTGGATCAATGACATACTTTCGGCTAGAATATCGGTGTTCGTTGCGATTCCCGTTATCGTCCGGATCATGCAGCAAACGATCCGGGAACGCATCGAGCATTGCTTCGGCGTTATAGCGTAAGATTGTCGCGTTCGTCAGCTGGGTGGCCTGCGCACTCCGTTTCACGGAGAGCGGGAAGAGCGTTGCCAGCGGAATGACTCCCAGCCCCATAATCATCACGGACATCAGGACTTCCATCAGGGTGACACCGCGACGGTTGCTGGTAGCGATATGGGCGCCGTGTTTACCGATTCTTCGATCAAGTGATCTCATTTGGCTGCCTCCCCGGTTTCCGCATAATAAAAGACATCTGGTGGAGTATTCGCTATGTCATCAAAGGCCATCGGGTATGCATTGATACTCCCAGTGCGTGTAAATATCGTCAACAGTGAAGGACTTGAATTTAAAAGGACTTCCCATTCGACCGAACCATCGGTCGTAAATATTGCCCCCGTTTCACGAGGGCCGTTAGCGGCTGTACTTGTAAATACTGAGGCACTGGGACCGCTGGTGCCTCCTTTCGTACAAATATAAGACCTGTCGTAAGGCATGTATTCATATGAGCCCCGTGGGGGAAGCTGTACCACAGCTCCTTCGGCATAGACCGTATCTCTCTGCCAGGAAGCTTGGATGTTTTCGAGCGTATCGATTAAAAAATGAATTTTACCACTGCTGGCTTCGCTACCCAGAACTGAACCTCGAGGTGAAAACATCAGGTCAAGCTGGCTGGAATAGATGCGGAAATCGTCCGTCCCCGGCCATAAGAGTTCAGCGACATCATCAGCGCCGCCACTGGAATTGTCGTCGATGCCTGCTTTTCCGGGCTGCATATCATCGCCCAGGTTAACGTGATTCAAGTTAACTGGGGGGCGCCAACTGGGGGGCAGAAGCGAACGATCCAGATCGATGCCCGCATTGTTGGGCAACAGTGTGGGTTCTTCACCTGAGAGTACCACCGGAGGTAGTTCCAGCAGATAAGTGGAAGGACCACTTCCGGGAGTGAAAGCGATAACTTCATCCGGCTCTGAAGTACCAGCGTCACGATAGGCTGTGGTCAACCGCAGCACTTCATCGTTATTGGGATCATAGGCCCCCGGTGGTGTACTGGGCTTGGAAATGGGGGAATTAGGCAAATCAATGGTATACCAGGAGCCACTATCATCTCCGGGAATTTTGATGCGCGTTCCATTTTTGATTTGTCCACGTTCATACAAAAATCTCCAGTCAGTTCCTCCCCCGCGCACATTCATGATGGTGTCAGGAACCCCGTCTAATGGAGTAATTCTATCAATGCGTTCCAGGCGAATGACTCCCTGAGTCCAGTCGGGACTGGGAGCGATATAGACCATACTGGTAACTGCGGTTGGGTTATTCGGATCAAGAATAAAACGGACGCCCCGGGGTTCTTTGGCGTAGATGGCCCGATCGCGGGCGCCTGCGAGATAGGATTGTACCTGACGTGAGGCGCTACGGGTTAAATCGGTGGAAATGGCAAAGTTGATCGAAGTGACCGTCATCACGACGAGGATCGCCAGGATCGAAATCACGACCAGAAGTTCCACAAGCGTAAAGCCGGACCGAGTACGGACACCGGATGACCCCGTGCAACGTGTTGGCAACAAATTGTCCTTATGAAAGGTGTGCATTAAGATTACCTTCATCCGGCTCGTTGATTGTGATTTGTGATATTGTCAAATACCCCTTCCACAACGGGGACGGCGACAGGTTGTGCCTGCACGCCATTATTCACTGTGTCGTAGGGTTCATACAGTCCCAGGATGCCATCTTCACCAGCGGAAACAATCAGGGGCAGCCAGTAAGTATTCATCACCCCGTATTCACAGGGAAAGACAGTGAGTGGGTCAGAGTCATAGTAATAAGCAGCAGTGTGATTAAATAAGTTGCCCACCAGACCGCTTGAGCGATCGTCCGCGTTCGCCAGCCGCCGCAATGGATCATCTGCGTCAATCGCAAGAGGGTCCTGTTCAACTAAACCACCAGCTGGTTGTGGTGGAAGACCACTGAAAAAGGGACTAGCCACATCGCGACGGATTCCACCTCCTGCTCCGTAAGGTCGAAACAGACGTGTCGGCCAACGATAAAAACGGAGCGGTCTTCCCCAGCCATCAACGAATTCATTGAGTCCGTCGTCATCAGTGTCTCTCACTTCAGATGCGGTAAAGGCGTCTTCGCCAACGGGGGCAATGCCGAGTCCGTCATATTGTGTCAGTATAAAATAAAGATACTCGGAGCTGATGCTGGCGCCGCCGTCAGAGCCTGTCAGGCCAGCGGCTGGACCCATCGCAGAATTGATTTCACGATTGTCTACCAGAATCTGCGGGAAGTTTTCCCGAAAGAGGTCCTTCTTAACTAAGATTTCCACGATTGGATCTGTCAGGGAGTAAAACTTTTTATTACCCAATTCTGAGACCAATTCTGCGCGTTTGCGACTTAACCGGGGGGCGATGGTCTTCTGAGATCGCTTGGATTGCATGAATTTCTGAAAGGACTGAATCCGCTGATTCAGCAGACCATTCACTTTGGTAATATTTGCCATCGTAGCTTTTTCGCGGGCTTTATTTCCGATATTACGCACCACGATCGTCGAGGTTGCAATCAAAAACAGCAGAATGCCAACCACCATCAACAGCTCGACGATTGTGAAACCGCCTCGCATGGTTTGAGAAGTTTGATTTGTTTGTAAACGACGCATAAGAAACCTGACTACTGAAAAACAAGGCCCGACTGAATTACTTAAGTGCTCCACTGGTAAAATTAGTGATGTTATCTGCTTCTACTGTGCGGCCAGCAGGAAAGTTCTTATCCGAGGAATAATTTCCCCCGGTTCCATACTGAGAGTCGGCACCTGGTGAAATAATCTGGTATGACTTGAGTTTAAAAGCAGGCCCAAGCGGATCGCCTGGTGTGCCCTGGTGATAGACATTCGTAACATTCACGCTTAATGCAGGAATGGATGGTAATTCAGTCGTACGATAACCACGTCCACCGTAACTGCTGATATACAAGTAGGGTAACTGCTGACTGGGGAATGTGTCCTTGTATTCAGCAGCCTCGTCTCCATCGATATCTGTGAAACGTGATGTGTCAAATTCAAAGTACGGTCCCTGACGATTGGTCCCACCGGAAGCGATTGAAAATGGATCGGCGGGGTTTTTTGAAAACCCGTTGGGAGCTACGCCGGTGGAATCCCAGACGCCACCCAGGAAAAACACCAGACACTCACCGGTGCTGAGCTCGAATGAATCGGTTTCATCACCGTCATTATTGATGTCTCGGTCGAGACCGAATTGAAACTGCGGCCACATTTTTCGAATCAACGCTTTGCTGTGCTGATCCCAGGTGGCAGTGCCTGCTTCATGCAAGATAATATAACTGGGGGGATCCATGCCGAAGTCTGCTTTGAACGAGGTGAGCGCTGATTCCAGGCTGGAAATTTCTGCTCGTACCTGGGATTGTTGTGCTCGGAGGCGGACGGCGCCGATGGCGGGGATCAGGAGGCCTAAGAGAATCAGGATGATCACAATTGCAATCATGAGTTCGATTAAGGTGAACGCATGCCTGTTTTGTTGTGACGTCGTTTGGGGTTGGAACGACCGACGTTTCATTGTTTACTCCTAACTCTTTTCAGAACAACAGTTTGATGGCGAAAACTCTGGTTGATTTGTGAGAGACGAAAATCAGTCGAGAGTTTCCTAATCCATAATTAAGGGCAAGTTTTGTGCCTTAAAAACAACAAAACACGTAAGGTATTTACTCAAAACAATTTATCGCTATTATGCTTTACGCAAATCAGAGTAATTTGTTGGAAAAAACTGTATTATTATGCAACACCTTCTCCAAAATACTACGAAAGGTCGTTGAGTAGTTTGATCAAAGGCATGAAGAGGGCAATCACGATGAAACCCACAATCAGACCAAGCACGATCACCATCAACGGTTCCAGCAAACTCACCAACGCATCCACGAGCACCGCAACTTCTTCGTCGTACACGTCGGCGACTTTATAGAGCATGTTATCGAGGGCACCGGTCTCTTCACCAACGTCCACCATGTTGACCACGATATCATCGACAATCCGTGCCTCGCGGAGTGGAACGGCCATCGTTTCCCCTTCGCGAATGGCGGCGTAAATTGTGTCGAATGCTTTCTGGAAAACCATGTTCCCCGCAGTATCGCGGGCGATGATGATGGCTTCCAGAATCGGCACCCCGGAGGAGATTAATGTCCCCAACGTTCGACAGGTTCGTGCCGTCACCGACTTACTGATGATCTTGCCTAATAACGGTATGCGCAGGGCAATCCAGTCGACGATGAACGCCCCCTTCTTATTCTTCTTGACAATTTTGATAAAGATCCAGAGTGCCAGGGGTATCGCCGGGAAGAGATAGAAGTAGGAGACGACGATATCACTCATGGACATCAGCAGCAGGGTGATCCCAGGCAGTTCGGTACCGAAATCGAGAAAGATCTTTTTGAACTTCGGAATGATCCAGTACATAATGAAACCGACGATCAAACTGGCAACGGTGATCACCGCGACCGGATAGATCATGGCCCCCTGCACTTTCTTTTTCAAACTCTGTGCACGCTCTTTGAATTCTGCCAGACGTTGCAGAATGATTTCGAGAGCACCGCCGGCCTCCCCTGCTTTCACCATGTTGACGTACAGGTTATCAAAGCACTTGGGCTGCTTGGCCATTGCTTCGGAGAGCGTGTTTCCGGATTCAATATCTTCAATCACGCCATCCAGCGAGGCTTTAAGCGGGCCGGGCTTGGCTTGGGCTTCCAGAATCCGCAGGCTTCTTAAGATCGGCAAGCCGGCGTCCTGCAGGGTGGAAAGCTGACGTGTGAAAGTGGTCAGTTGTTTGGAGCGAACGCCGCCGATGGAGAAGCCCCCTTTTTTGGCACCGCCACCTTTCTTGCCACCGCCGCCCCCTTTTTTGCCGGCTCCCTTCTTCTGTTTTTTTCCTCGACCTTTTTCGGCGATTTTCGTGACGAAAAAGCCCTTCTCCTTAATGAGTGTCTGGGCCTCTTCTTCAGAAGGAGCTTCGATGGTATCTTTTACCTCAAGTCCTGTATTATCCATTGCCTCATATTGATAAACCGGCATGGCGTTACTCCGTCAAAAGTCTTCTAAAAAAATGGTTTGTATTTTGCATCGGCCCTCGGGGCAGACATTACTCGATATCTTCCATCACAGTCTCGCGAACCACTTCGTCGATGGTTGTGACGCCGTCAAAAATCAGTTTCAGCCCGGCTTCGCGCAGAGTGGTCATTCCCTGGCTGCGGGCCATATTTCGAATATCATCAACGGATGCATCTTCCGTGATCAGGTCACGGATTTCATCGGTCACGTCCATCAATTCATACAGGCCGGTCCGGCCTTTGTAGCCTGAGTTATTACAGGTTGCACAGCCTTTTCCGTAGTAGAAACTGTATTGCCGTGCCTGTTCGATGGGCAGCTGCAGTTCGAGCAGCAGTTCATCACTGGGTTCAAATTCGGTGCGACATTCTTTGCAAATGGTACGCACCAGACGTTGTGCCTGGATTGCTTCCACGGTTGCGGTAATCAAGAACTTCGGGATATCCATATCGCGCAAACGTGTGATTGCCGAAGGCGCGTCGTTGGTATGGAGCGTGCTGAATACCAGGTGGCCGGTCAGCGCACTTTGAACGGCGATTTCGGCGGTTTCGAAGTCTCGAATTTCCCCGATCAGAATCTGGTCTGGGTCGTGTCGTAAGATGGCTCGCAAAACCGAAGCAAAGGTCACTTGAATGTCGGGGTTCACGGGAACCTGGATCAGACCATCGATGTCGTATTCGATCGGATCTTCGGTGGTAATGATTTTCTCTTCAATGACATTCAGCTCATTTAACGCGGAATAGAGGGTGGTGGTTTTACCACTTCCCGTAGGTCCGGTCACGAGTACGATGCCGTTAGGGCGATGGATCATTTCCCGGAAACGGGAGAGCGTGGTTGGGTCCATGCCGATTTTGTTGAGGTCCAACTGCACCACGGTTCGGTCCAGCACCCGCATAACGACGGCTTCACCAAACAGGGTTGGCAGCACACTCACACGCAAGTCGACCGGGTTGCCGCCGACGTTCAATTCAATACGACCGTCCTGAGGCAAGCGTCGTTCCGCGATGTCCAGGTCTGCCATAATTTTGACACGCGATACGATGGCGTTGGCCAGGTGGCGTGGAGGAGGTACCATTTCGTAGAGCACGCCGTCGGCACGCACACGGATTTTGAATTCATCTTCGAAGGGTTCGAGGTGGATGTCGCTCGCCTGGTCTTTAATGGCCAGCAACATCACCATATTCAGCAATTTTCGAATCGGGGCTGCATCGGCCACTTCTTCTGAGGATGAGAGGTCGTAAACATTCTTGCCTTTCTCTTCACCCAGTTCATCTTCTATGGCGCCGATCACATCTTCGATGCTGTCCTGATGCTCGGAGTAGTGCCGTGCGATTGCTTCTTCAACATCTTTCAGGTTCGAAACCGCGCCCCGGACGTCGTACCCCAGAAAGTTTCTGAGGTCATCCAGTGCCGCCACGTTTTGCGGATCGGCCATCGCGACGGTCAGCACGTCATCTTTTAAAGAGACTGGCATGATTTTGTAAATCGATGCCATGGTTTCAGGTACGAGTTCCAGAACTTTCGGCGGAATGTTAGTTTCATCCAGTTCAACAACGGGCATGCCCCATTGTTCGGCCAGGGCTTGTGTGACCTGTTCTTCGGTGACCAGTCCCATGCGAATGGCAACCTGACCGATGACTTCACCGGGACTCTGTTTCTGTTCTTCCAGAATGTCCCACAACTGATCTTCCGAGATATAACCCAGATCGACCATGATTTGACCAAGGCGTCTTGCTGCCATGTATGCCTACCTTTGACTAACTCTAAATTTCATTCTGAGATGAACTAACTGGCTTCCGTTCCCTGAATTCCGGCTCCCTGATTTCAAGCACATATGCCGAAACAGACACAACTTCTGTTTCCGTTTTCCTGAGTTTTAAATGGCTTTCATCCAACCCTCAAAGTGTCTCATGTGGACTAGTCTTCGTAATCTTCATCATCCTCGTCCTCATCATCTTCGAGCAATCCTTTCTTTGCCATCGCGATCTTGGCTTTCAATTCGCCCGGATTGTTCGAACGCATCACAACATCTTTTTCTTCACACAGACCATCGCGCCAGAGGTTAAACAAGGCGTCGTCCAGCAATTGCATGCCATACTTTCGCCCGGTCTGAATACTGGAGTTAATACGATAGGTTTTGGCTTCACGAATCAGGTTCGCAATCGCCGGCGTGACGACCAGCATTTCATAAGCGGCAACCAGCCCTTTTGGTTTTTTGGGCATCAATGCCTGGCTGAGAATGCCGATAATGGATGACGACAGCTGAGTTCGAATCTGGTCCTGCTGGCTGGTGGGGAACACGTCGATAATTCGGTCTACCGTTCCCTGAGCCCCTGTTGTATGCAGTGTTCCAAAAACGATGTGCCCGGTTTCCGCTGCGGTAATGGCGGCAGAAATTGTTTCCAGGTCTCGCATTTCCCCCACCAGAATCACATCGGGATCCTGTCGCAGGGCACGTCTCAGTGCTTCCGGGAATGTAGGAACGTCGACGCCAATTTCGCGCTGGTTAATCGTCGATTTTTTATGCTCGTGGTAATATTCAATCGGATCTTCCATCGTGATGATGTGGTGATCCATCGTATCATTCATATGATTGATCATACTGGCCAGACTGGTGGTCTTTCCACTACCTGTCGGGCCTGTGACCAGGAACAAGCCTCGGGGGCGTTCCAGCAAATCCGCAATGACGGTTGGCAGTCCCAGTTGTTCAAAGGTCAAAAACTCGTTTGGAATTCGCCGTAACACCATGCCGATGTGGCCGCGTTGTTTGAATACGGACACACGGAAGCGTGCTTTATCGCCAAAGGCAAATCCGAAGTCGGTTCCCCCTACTTCCTGCAATTCCTGCTGGTTTCGTTCCGGCGTAATACTTTTCATTAACGCCACGGTGTCATCGGGGCCCAGGCTCTTTGTTTCGAGGCGGACCATATGCCCACCGACTCGAACAACGGGCGGCTGCCCTGTGGTGATGTGTAAGTCGCTCACTTTTTCTTTAACGACCGTCTCCAGTAATTTGTCAATCTGAACTGTTGCCATCCAAAGTACTTTCTGAAAACTCTTTGATTGAAAAGTGAGCGATCACCGCTAATAAATCACTGGTACCGAAGCCAGTCACGAAGGCGTTGATCGTTGTTTGATTTGAGTAGTCTCTCTTTCAGAACGATCATCTGCTTGTGAATCAATTTCGTGAATAACTCGAGTGAATCAGGGACAAGGTGAAACGCGAATCAATTAAACGATATTAGATAAGAATATTAAGAAATGTATTAATGAAACTGGCCGCAAATTCGCGACAGCTAACTAATTATCCGGTATACCATTCCAAAACTCAACAAAAGCCCTGAAATAGATCAAACTCATTCGTTGCTTGCATTAGGCGCTGAAAATTGAGATTCAAGTAATCTATGCTCTCTGCGACTCAAATTGAGTACGTGTTTGTGTCTTTCGTTCTTGTCTTACTGGCCCTCTAAACCTTTCGCTAATTTTAAGGCTTCCGAGAGGGTTGTAATCCCCTCGAGTGCTTTGTCGGCTGCGTCTTCTGCCAGTGATTTCATACCGAACAAACGAGCCTGTCTTCGAATATTTTGGGCGGCTTCACTTCGGAAAGTCATTTCACGTATAGCCGAATTCATCATCATCAGCTCAAACACCGCTTTACGCCCTTTGTATCCGGTGTGTGAACATGTGTTGCATCCCTTGCCTCGGTGATGAATTGCGTTTTCCAGTTGACTCGGTGTGAATCCCAGGTACTCCAGCTCACCCGGATCAGGGACATACGTTTCGACACATTTACCACAAACAACCCGCACGAGACGCTGTGCCATGACGGCCATTACGCTGGATGCGACGAGGAACGGTTGTACTCCCATGTCGATCAGTCGTGTAATAGAACCGGGCGCATCGTTCGTATGCAGGGTACTGAATACCAAGTGTCCTGTCAAAGATGCTTGGATTGCCATCTCGGCAGTTTCTTTATCGCGAATTTCTCCCACGAGAATCACATTGGGTGCCTGCCGCAACATCGCACGAATAATTCGGGAGAAATCGAGGCCGATGTTGTGCTTCACTTCGACCTGATTGATGCCGGGCAGATAGTATTCAACCGGGTCTTCCGCGGTGATAATTTTTCGATCCGGGCGGTTCAGCTCTCCCAAGGCACTGTACAAAGTTGTCGTCTTTCCACTTCCCGTCGGTCCGGTCACCAGGAAAATCCCGTTAGGTCTGCGGATGATGGTCTGGAAACGGCGGTAGTTTTCTTCGGAGAATCCGAGGTTTCGGATCCCCACTTTGATGTTATCACGGTCGAGAATACGCATGACGACCGCCTGACCATGGTTGGTGGGAAGAATACTCACACGCAAGTCGAAGTCTTTCCCTCCAAACGAGGTCTTGATTCGACCGTCCTGAGGGCGGCGTTTTTCGGCGATATCCATCGAAGCCATAATTTTGAAACGTGAGACCAGCGCCATCAATAAACGCCGAGGCGGACTGTCGCGTTCAATTAAAACGCCGTCAATTCGATAACGGATTCGAATACGGTCTTCGAACGGTTCTACGTGGATATCACTGGCCCGCATATTCACGGCTTCGCTGATGATCAGATTCGCCAGCTTGATCACCGGGGCGCTCTCATCTTCTTCGGCAACGGTATTGGTTGTTGCCAATTCTGTTGCGGTAATGTCGATTTGAGTTTCGGTAAACTCTTTGAGCATCGTATCTACGGACTCAGTTTCACTTTGCCCATAATGCCGGTTGATCGCTGCCTGAATGGATTCAATGGGGGCCATCACCACATCAATGTCGCGATTGATAATAAACCGCAGCTTATCCAAAACCTCATATTTCATAGGGTCATGCAGGGCGATTTGCAGGGAATCTCCTTTCATTCCCACGGGAATCACGGTATTTTCCCGAGCCATCGATTCGGGAACCAGTTCAATGACAGATTGGGGGATCTCAAGAGAGTCAAGTTCGACGAAATCATATCCATACATGGAGGCCTGAGCCTGAGCGATGACTTCCGCGCTGACATACCCCAGTTTGACGAGTGCTTCGCCAGGAGAAATTCCCATGGAACTGGCCAGACTCGAGGCTTCATCGATCTGAGCGGGGCCCAGAAACCCATCATCTACTAACTGTTGCATCCAATCGTCGGCCATTCAATTTCTCCACGGAATAGAATCAGTTTTCTCCAGCAAGTATCCTTTTTTCCCATATCAAAGGCAGGGATTCAATACTCCGGTTCCAACTGGTTTATGAAAAATATATGAACTGAAGGCTGGTTTCCGCCTGTCAGTCAGCGCATCCTGCTTGTGAAAATATTCATTATCCCCGTCTCAACTCAGTTGACTGTTCTCTGGTATTTCAATGATCCGTTGGGAATAAGGACTTAAGAAATGTTGCGCAAGAATTGCCTATTTTCAATTTTGAGGTAGATCTGGCAGAGTGTCAAGGATGTAAATCGCTATACAAAAAATACTTGTGATAGTTTTCTGTTCCTGACTTGCCCATCAACGATTTTATCGGGTAGGACCTGTTGTCATTTGAAATCAGGGTCTGTTTCAAAAACGAAACGAATCCGCCAATTCATGCATGGCGGAAATAGTGGTTTCAATTTGTGCCATAGTTGTAAAAGGTCCGGGGCTGAGCCGTAATGTTCCCCCGGCATCCCGTGATTGAATTGCGCGATGAATGCGTGGAGCACAATGTAAGCCCGCTCTGGTTTGAATGCCAAAGTTTTCGTCCAGTATTGACGCAAGTACCTGGGGTTCCACCATTTGATTCACCAGACTGATCACGCCAACACGCCCTTCCTGTTGGGAAGGGCCGGGCAGTTCAAAGCCGGACAGTCCTTGCAAGCCTTCGATCAGATGTGCCGTTAACTGCTGCTCGTGCTGGCGGAGTTGTGCGATGCCCTGGTCCCGTACATATTCCAGTGATGCACGCAAACCGACCAGGCCGGGGGCATTATGATTTCCTGATTCAAACTTGTCCGGCAGCGTCTCGGGCTGTGTCTCTTCCTCACTGCGGGTTCCGGTCCCCCCTTGTCTGAAGCTGGCTACCTGATCTGCCAGTTCCGCGCGAAGATAAATCAATCCTGTGCCTAAAGGACCGAGTAATCCTTTGTGGCCGGGACAGGCCAGAAAATCAACGGGCATCTGCGACACATTGATTGGTAGATGACCGGCGGTCTGTGCTGCGTCGACGAGAAATAACACGCCTGCGTTTCGCGCGATCTCGCCGACTTCGTTCACCGGTTGAATACTGCCTGTGACATTGGACGCATGATTGAGAATGATCAACCGCGTCTTCTCTCGAATCGCATCACGAAATGCGGCGGGATCTACGACTCCCGATTCGTTAGCGGGGATATACGTTGTTTCCAGTCCCCAGCGTTCCTTGAGTGTCTGCAGCGGTCTGAGAACGGAATTATGTTCCACGTCTGAGGTCACCACATGATCGCCGGGTTTCAACACGCCATGAATGATTGTATTCAGGCTATCCGTTCCGTTAAAGGTAAAGGCAATTTCTTCCGGTCGGCCTGCTCCCAGGAGTGTGGCTGCCAGATTGCGGCACTGATCAATGGATGATTGCAACTCGATGGACTTGCGATAGGCACCACGGCCGATGGGCGCGCCCACGTGCCGATTGTAATGATCGATGGCAGTATAGACGGACTCTGGTTTCGGAAAACTGGTGGCTGCGTTATCCAGATAAATCAAAGGCTGCTCATTCATTTCGTTCAACGTTACCAGACTCGGAGAGTATCAGACTCAGCCGCCAATTGAGTACATCGGGCGATCCGGCTGAATGAAACGCGCGGTATTGATTTCGTGGCCCTCTTTTTTGGCAGCGATGCTGTTGCGCACCGCTTCCAAAATCTGTTCATCGGGGGCATTGGTATGGAAGAGTTCGCGAATATTTGTCTCATCCAGACTGAATAAGCAGTTGCGTAGTTTGCCGTCGGCGGTCAAGCGAAACCGGTTGCAACTCATGCAGAAGGGGGCACTGATTGAGGAAATGAAGCCAATCCGACCGATGCCATCTTCGAAGACAAAATTGGTCGCCGGCGCATTCTTGTCATGCTGTTCCTCTGGTACGAGAGGCATTATCCCCTGCGAGATGATTTCCTGAATCTCGTGGGCGAACAATACTTTTTCGCGTTCCCACTGATTATCTGCATCGAGGGGCATGAATTCGATGAATCGAATTTCGGCACCCGTTTCGCGTGCCAGTCGCCCGAAGGGAATGATTTCCTCTTCGGTCAGGTTTCGAATGGAAACCGCGTTGATTTTCACCGGATCAAAGCCGGCGGCGTGGGCTGATTTAATTCCTTCCCTCACTTTTTCATAATCATCGCGGCGAGTGATCTCTTTAAATTTCTCTGCGTTCAATGCATCCAGGCTGATATTAATGCGTCGCAGGCCGGCATCGTACAGTTGTTGTGCGTATTGCGGCAGTAGAATGCCGTTGGTGGTGATGCCGATATCCTTGATCCCGGGAATTGCGGCCAGCATTTTTACCAGTTCGGGAACATCTTTCCTGACGAGTGGCTCGCCGCCGGTCAACCGGATTTTGTTGACGCCCAGAGGGACGACCAGACGGACAAAGCGGACGATCTCTTCGAACGACATGATTTTGCTGCGATGCACAAACTGCACGTCTTCGGAAGGCATGCAATAGAAGCAGCGAATATTACACCGATCGGTGACGCTGATTCTCAGGTTATTATGCACGCGTCCGAATGAATCGATTAGTTGATTCTGGTTTTCCATTAATGCCTCTCAGTAAACGCTGTCTTGACGTCTTTTCGCCTGAACGACTCTCACTTGCTTCAATTATAGACAGGGCGCGGGAACAAACCTGTGTTTATTCTGCTTCGATTTCCGGATGTTCCCACTCTGTTGTTCCATCGGACCAGTTTTCTTTTTTCCAGATGGGGACAATTTCTTTTAAACGATCAATCAGAAACCGTCCTGCTTCAAATGCTTCATTTCGGTGCGGCGAACTGACGGCGATGGCCACGCTGATTTCTCCTAGTTCCAGACGCCCGACGCGGTGCTCAATCGCCACAGTCTGAATGGCCCATTGATCGCGCGCTTCCAGCGTCAATTGCTGCATCGTCTGTTGTGCCATTTCAGGATAGGCTTCGTAGTCTAACGCAACCGTCTGGCGACCGGCGGTCATTTCGCGGACCGTTCCCATAAACAGGACCACGGCACCACATTGATTCGAACGCACCCGCTCAGTGAGCGCTGTGTATTCGATGGGCTGATCGGTAATTGCAATATGGTCTGAGTTCATCATTCAAAACGGGCTTGCTGGATTATCTGAAAAGTATGTTTAACCGCCGCTGACCGGGGGGAAACAGGCGATCTCCTGTTGCGTCTGCAGAATCTGGTCTTCTCCTGCATAGGCATTATCAACGGCGATCAATAACTGACTGGTTAAAGGTTGTAACTGTGGAAATTGTTTTGCGATCGCGAGTCGTAACTCTGCGACCGTGGTTTCCTGTTCAACGGAAACCGAGATCAGTTCGCTCTCAGCCAGTTCTTTGGCGCGGGCGAATAATTTGATCTGAATCTGTTGAACGGTCATGAGACTACCAGTTTTTTCTTTTGGGGCTGCAGTGACCGTTCCAGCTCCGGCATGATTCCATAGGAAAGTGCCAGGAGTTTGATTGGGTGAACGGTCGGAATCCGGGTTTCCTGCTCCATTTGCATTTTGCAACTGCTGCACTCCGTCGTCCCCGCACGCACGCGTGTGGATTTCATATGATCGATCAGCTCCCGACCGATCTGTTTCGAGGTTTCAAAGGTTTCCCTGGCGAGTCCGTATGTTCCGGCCATGCCTGAGCAACCTTTTTCAATTGTATTCACCCGCAGCTCAGGAATCAAAGCGAGAAGCTCCTTTAGGGCGGAACGGGACGATAAAGCCTTGATATGGCAAGGTGTATGGTAGTCCAACTCCAGGTCCAGGGGCATAAAATCGGTGCGCAATTTCTTTGATTCATGTCTCTGCCACAGGAATTCTCCTGCTTCTCTGACTTGCGCTGAAACGACTTCGCTGTTTTCCCCCTTAACCAGCATGGGATATTCCTGCTTCAGACAGATGGCGGCAGCCGGTTCAAGGCAGATGATCTGGTGCCCTTCTCTGGCAAATTCGCTGAGAATCTTCAGGTTCTCTTCCGCGACACTCCGCGCCGCGATCAAATCGCCGGCTGAAACCATCGCCATGCCGGACGCCAGTTGATTCGGGGGGACATACACGGGGATCTGATTGTGTTCTAGAATGGCTAGAAGTGCATGTGCTAATTCCGGGTCGTGATAATTGGCGTAATAGTCAACAAAAACGATGACGAGATTCGGATCACTGCCGGGGCGAGGTCGTTTCATGAGTCTTCTGGGGACGGATCGTAAAAAGGAGCGCCGCGAAAACAGGGGCAGTTTTCGATTGCGATGGATGCCCATCATTTTTTCCATGACCCAGCGCGCGGTGGAATTATTGATGGCCCAGTTTGCTGCCATAGAGAGCGTGCTTCCCAATGCTCCAAACGAATGCGCGCGGGATAAAATCCAGTCGGTATGATCCAGCCCGTTGGCAGAAACATACGCGGCTTTGGCTTCAATCGCCATCTGAGGAATGTTGACAGTCGAAGGACAGTCCAGTTGGCATTGTTTGCAGTTGAAGCAGGTGTCGGCCAGTTTTTTGGTTTCTTCGGAGGACAACTCATTGGGATGAATCGCACCGGAGAGCAGGCCGCGAAACAGGTTTGCTTTCGCGCGGGGGCTTGCTTCTTCGTTCGGTTCAATCCGGAATACGGGGCACATCCGCGAACCGGGGTCTTGCCGGCGACAGGAGCCACAGCCATTACAGCGGGCGGCTTCAGTTTGCAGCTCTTGGGGTGTCCAGTTTAATTGCAGGTCGATCAGTTCAGGAAATTGTTCGGGTACCGGTCTGAGGTGCCGAATCGTAACGTGGGGGTCGTCGTTGATAATCTTTCCGGGATTCAACAGATTATGCGGGTCGAAGATATCTTTGACCTGGCGGAACACGCGATACAGATCGCCGTATTGCGAACGAATGAATGCGGTTCGGGCCAGACCGTCTCCATGTTCTCCGCTGATGGTGCCGTTAACGGAAAACACCGTCTGATATAAATCGCGGGCGATGCTCTCCAGAATGGGGGCATTCTGATCCGTCAACGCAGGCAGAAAAGGTCGCAAGTGCATTTGGCCTGATGCTGCGTGCGCATAGAGGGTCGCGGTGACCTGATGCCGTTGAAATACTTTCTGGGCCTTCTGAGAAAATTCATACAAGCATTCCGGAGGGATGGCGATATCTTCCACAAATGGTTGTGGCCGAGATTCACCGGGCAAGCGGCTCAGGGAAGGGACCACTTTTTGTGGCAGCGACCAGAGGAATTCGACTTCTTCCGCCTGATGCGATTCCATTGCTATCACCACGCGGGAATTGATGTTTTTTACGGCCAGGGTGACATTGTGTAATCGTTTCTGTACCTGGGAATCGCTGAAGCCAACCTGCTCAACCAGGATCGCTGCTTCCGCTGCGGGTGAGATCAGAGAGGCAAAGCGAGGATCCGCTTCCCTTGCGAGAGACAACAGGCGACGATCGAGCAAATCACAGGCGGAAGGCTGTTCGTGAATAATTGTCTGGACGGCTTTTATCGCCGAGGCCAGGTCTCCAAACAGCAGTAGCACGACTCCACGATGGGCGGGTAATGGAGAGACGTGCAGGACGGCTGAGGAAAACAGTGCGAGCGTGCCTTCAGAGCCGACGAGCAAGCGTGCCAGATTCAAATGGTGTCGCGACTTGATGCCTTTCAAAAAGTACCCACTGCAATTGGGGATACGAGACTGCTGTTTTTCCTGAATCAATTGCTCGTGATCGGAGAGCAGTTTGGAAAGCTTGCTGAGTACAGTCCGCTTGACCTGATCGTTGTGTGTATCAGAAGATGATTCGCCTAAGAGCGAAGAGACCGGACCTGAGGGCAACGGTTGACTGAGTATCGAAAGACTTTCGTTTCCTGCTTCAAAACAGGTTCCATCTGACATCACGATTTCGATCTGGTTCACATGATCGCGCGTCGAGCCGACACGAATGGCGCGTGAGCCAGCCGCATCAATGGCGAGCATGCTGCCGAGCGTGGTGACTTCCGTATTTGATGGATCCGGAGGAAAGTAGAGGCCGCGAGATTTCAGGTAACGATTGAGCCGGGCATGTACCACTCCGGGTTGAACCCGCACCTGATTGTCTTCCAGCAACTCGAAGTTGGTCAGATACCGCGAACAATCAACAACAATTCCACTGCCGATGGCATCGCCTACCAGGCCGGTGCCCGCGCCGCGGGGAATAAGGGGCACATTCATTTCCGTCGCGTATCGGGCGATCACGATTAAATCGTTCCGTTCGCGGGGATATGCGATGCATAAAGGCGGAACCTGATACAGACTGGCATCGCTGGCATAAATTGACAGCGCCACTGGATCGCATCGCACATCACCTGCAATCAGACTCGAAAGATCTTCTGCGATTCTTTGCTGTTGACGGTCCAAAGTTACTGGCTCTCAAGCTGAAATTCGTGCATGCGATTGTGTGAGGCTTGGGTTCACCGCTATTGTACGCGATTGAAGTGCATGGTTTGAACAGTCAATCCACTGAATCAGACTTCTGAGGCGTAATTCAGGAACTTCTATGAAAGAACCCGTATAATTTGAGCATTCCTTAATCTTACCGAAAACTGCCTGTTCGAAGCGGCTTTACCAGATGGACATCAGACTATGGTTGTCCTGTTGCTGATTTTCCGAAACCGGACGTATCGCGCGTCTGTTTCGACAGCCATTCACAGGCGGGTTCAGGCAAGCCTTCATGCCCCCCTTCAAAGATGGTCACCCGTGCCTTCCCGGA